>NZ_JAFMHR010000121.1 GCF_017854415.1 Yoonia sp.
GTAAGATGGATGTAAGCGGCGATGCGCTGCGCTTGCGTGGCTGCGTTGCAGGTGGGTTGCTGTGTTCCAGCCAGAACTGGGCGCGCGTGGGGTAAACCTAATTTTAACTTGAAAGGGCCTCCGCTGTGCAGGGGTCTTTAGTGTTTCAAAAGGGACTTCGTTGCATGCGGAATTCCCAGACGGTGACCGTGCCGTCACCATCTGCATCAGCGGCTTCATGGCTTGCCTGCGCCGTCGCCATGAACTCGGCCAACGTCACATTAGAATCATTGTCGGCGTCCATTGCCGCAAAACGCGCACGCCTGTTCAGGTATAGCCGTTCGACGTTGCGGCGACCTCTTGGCAAGGCCGCAGGCGCACTGTCCAAGTATTCATCCTCGGAAATCTGCCCATCTGCGTCACCATCAAGCAGGGAAAACCCAGTACTTGCGTGCAAAGATGCCTCAGAGGCACTGACGGCTCCATCCAAGTCGTAGTCGATAGGCAGGGCCATCATGTTCATGCCTCCGAAAGTGCCGAAACCAAAGGGTGTAATCCGGACGCTTTCGTTATTGTTGCTATCGTCATCCGCCAGAACTGCTGTCCCGGACGCAAGCGCAGCAATTACCATGGTTGCCGTAACTAAGCTGCGGGCCATAAGGTTATTTGTCATCCTCGCTCTCCGATTTGATTTTGTTCAACTTACGTTACCGGAGTGACAAACCCTTTCGGATTGACCCCGCCAGCGCACCTCTCCTGCATTCTCAGTTCTTGCCCGAACCACCTGAACCATCTTGGGCGGGCTCACAGTCCTGATCGCGATCTTGATCCCGATCTCGGTCACGATCCTGATCGCCATCGACACAGGTCTGCAGACGCTCACGCTCACGCAATAAAGCAGCACATTCGTCCGACGTCACGCCATCGCAATCCATTAGTTGCTCTCGAATTCTCAGCAAATCAGCGCAATCCTGATCATTCAGATTGCCACATTCCTGCAGGCGATCCTGGGTCTGGTCTTGCGCGTAGCTCATGACGGGAACGATAGTGCCTAGTGCAATTGCTATTGCGGCTAGAAAAGTCCATTTCATTGTCTCATCCTTTCATACGTATGCTAGATAATGAATATATATGCGTCGGGCATTGCCCTGCTTTGATATTCATCAATCCGCTTGGTTAAATCAGCAGGGTTCGGCTAAACTCCGTTGGGAGCCCGCCGATACCGCGACCAAAGTCACAATTGCCGGCGCTGCGGGCAACGTGGCCCTGCTAACTTGAAACAGGATATTGGGGTGCACTGGCGGCAACTCCACCAAAGCATTGAACAGACAAAGAAGGGTGGGTGGGCTCCTTGTCAGTTTTAGGAATGTACCTCACAGACGAGACTGCGACTTCCGGATATGAATATCGTCAATGGCATTCCGACAATTGGTGAGCGCAGCCGAGCCGTTTATTGTGCCGAGTTGGAGGTGTAGAGCGCCAAAACTGGTTTTGGGCCTTCGGTCAAACGAAGTGAATGTTTACCGCAGCTCTGTTTCCTCTAACAATCCCAGACGCTTGGCCTCGTAGTAATACCCGCGTGCATACCACATTACGGCTGCATCTTGATCGCCGCCTGACACCAACCATGCACCGCGCAGGTATTTTCCTGCGTATTTCAGGTTCGTTTCAGCATCCAACAATCCGCGATTTGATCCGCTATACCCCATCGTCCGCGCGGTCTGCGGCAAAATCTGCATCAGCCCATAATATGGCCCGTTGCGCGCGCTTGGATTATGCGTGCTCTCGCGGATAATCACACGGTGAAGCAATGAGACCGGAATATCATGACGTGTAGCCGCCGCATTGATCAGCCGACGCAGCGCGGGTGTTTCATTGGGGTGCAGTGGAAGATCACGGGCGCGACTGACAGGGCGAGCAGGGCGCGCGTCATTATCATTGCGGCCTCCACAGGCGGCCAAAGCACTGAGTGCCATCATCATGAAGTAGCGGCGATTGGGCATGAACAGATCTCTTTTAAGGCGCAGATGCGCGGTCCTGTGACGGTTTCTTAGTCTTGGGTATATAAAAGCAGGCTTAATGATTGATGACCAGATAGCGCGTTGGCGTCCGACGCGATGCCGACAGTTTTTGGACGCATATCTTGATAAAAAACAAAGACTTGCGGTTTTAGGGGGTCCAGCGCAGAAAATTGCCGATCATGCGCAATCCTGCAGATTGGCTTTTTTCTGGGTGAAATTGCGTGCCGATCATCGTGTCACGCCCGATCATTGCGGTAATATCGCCGCCATAATCCACGTGCGCCAATCGGTGCGCCGGAGTGGTCACTATCATGGCGTAGGAGTGTACGAAATAAGCATGATCACCTGACGCGATACCGTCCAGCACTGGATGGGGGTGGTCAATCACCAGATCATTCCACCCCATATGAGGGACCTTCAACGCGGGATCAGCGGGGGTAATCTTGCGAATATCGCCTGCCACCCAGTCAAAACCTACCGTTGGTTCATGCTCATGACCCATTGTCGCCATCATCTGCATGCCCACGCATATGCCAAAGAAAGGCCGCGCGCGTACGGTCACGGCCTCGACTATCGCTTCGGCCAATCCTGTGCGGGCAAACAATTCTGCGCGGCAATGCGGGAACGCGCCGTCACCTGGCAAGACAATCCGGTCTGCACGCGCCACGACATCTGGATCAGAGGTCACGACAATCGGGCCAGCGCCCACTTCGACGGCCATACGTTCAAACGCTTTTTGGGCCGAATGCAGATTGCCGCTGTCGTAATCAACAAGTGCGGTGGTCATAGGCTGCCTTTGGTAGATGGGATCGCATCGGCCTTGCGCGGGTCTGTTTCAACCGCTTCGCGCAGCGCACGGGCGACCGCCTTGAATGCGGCCTCGGCGATGTGGTGGGCGTTAAAGCCGTGCAGCTTGTCGATGTGCAATGTGATGCCGCCATGCGTGCTTAGCGCTTGGAAGAATTCGCGCACCAATTCGCAATCGAATGTGCCGATCTTGCCAAACGGCAGGTCCAGATTGCAGATCAGATATGGTCGGGCAGACAGATCCAGCGCACAGCGGACCTGCGCGTCGTCCATCGCAAGGTGGCAGCTGCCATAGCGGTTGATGCCACGCTTATCACCCAGCGCTTGGGTCAGCGCCTGACCCAATGCAATGCCCACGTCTTCGACGGTGTGGTGATCGTCGATGTGCAAGTCACCGGACGCGCGAATGGTCATGTCGATCAACGCATGCCGTGACAACTGGTCCAGCATATGGTCGAAAAAACCAATGCCGGTTTGGTTGTCATACTGGCCGGTGCCATCAAGATTGATGGTCACGGAGATATCCGTTTCTGCCGTTTTGCGTGTGATCGTCGCTGTGCGCATCGCTATCGCCCTTTGATATTGTCACTGCTCTATAGGCCCATCGGGGGCAGGGGCCAAGCCTGTCTAAATAATCCTGTGGCTTTTCAGCAATATTTAAGAGTTGGCGGCCTAAGCTCGCCTTAGCTGCTCATATATCAGGAGAATCCGATGAAAGCTCTTATTTTGCAAAAAGATGCCGCCGCCGCATGTGCGACGTCGCGCGTACTAATCGACAAAGGGTTTCAGATCCTCTGTGTTGAAACCTTGGCCGTGGCGCATGCGCTGATCCGTGTTGATACAATTGACCTGCTGGTCATGGATGAACGATTTGATGGGCAGTTGACCCATTCTATCGCTTTGTCTGGCGAACGACGCAGCCCGTACCTGAGTGTTATAATGCTCACCGACCGTGATGGTGCCGATACGGATGAACTCTATGATCTGATCCCGTGTCTTTACGCCTTGGCGGGGTCGGGGACAGCACCATATGTTTTGGGCCAGTTGGCGATGTCTGCCGTGGCCAATCTTGACGAAGCGATTGCGCGCGTGAACCGCCGCACAGTCCATGAGGCTGAAGACCTCGCGCCACTCGCATTAAGCATTGATGATTTGATTTGTCCTGCCGCAGGCCCTTCGTACGCTGATATTGCGATTGCCGGGCCTGAACTGGCAGAGCTTGCAGTGGTGCGGCAAATCACACCGCTTGAACGGGTCGAGGACGTCGTTATGGCGCAAATGGCGACGATTTTTCGCGATCAAAACTTTATGGGTATGACGGCAGAACCACAGGACATGACCCCGCAAATGGCATAACGCGGTGAGGTTTGTTTGTGAGGGCAAAGTCCCGTGATTGTTGCATTCATCTCAGTCTTGTTTTTAGTGACCAAAGTAGGCGGAATAGATGCCAAACAGACCGACAAGGATGAGGCTAAGCGCCCAAACAACGTCAAGGTTGAACCATGTCCTAGAGAGGAATTTCAGCCCAAGCCACGCATAGATAATCACCGCAATCACACCGCCCGCGACGGTCATCGACAGCGTATGCATCGCTGCCACGCTAAACGCTGTGATGATGTTATTACCCATTAACGCCTGTGCAGCGAGGTGGCCGACTTCGTCAGCACCAATTGCGCAAATGCCCAGATAAATGGGAACGAGCATCAGCCCCGCACCATGGGCCATCGCGGCCAGGAAAGACCAAAGGGCTAGTCGTGCCGGATGCACTCGCGCCAAGAATTTCGGGTGTCTGCGGTTGATCAACAGATAGATGCCCATCGCAATCACTAACAAACCCGCACCGATGCGGATTTCCACTTCCCAAGAGACAAGAAAAATCATCAGCGAAAAGGGCAGTAGAATGGCGATCATCGCCAAGAAATGCCCAAGGGCCAGCATGGCAAGCGCGCGCGGCAATGCCTTGTGGTCACGTTCCATTAATGCTGCGGATACCGCCAAGGGCCAACCCATGCCGGGGTTCACGCCATGATAGAAGCCTGAAAAAAGGACGGCCCACCAAAGGGCCGTCACAGATGTCATTTCAGCAATCATTTAGATCCCGAACGTCTAGACGGACGGGTAGCAGAAGCTGTCAGTTGAACAATCCCCGCCTTCCAGCCGGATTTGGTGGGACCGCAGGCCCTTGGGGAAGTCGATGTAGAAGTCTTTATTCAACGTCAGCCCCCCGTTTTCGCCAACATCAGCCATCACCATCTGACCACCTTCGTCATTCGGATAGAACTGATCGTCCCATGTGGAATAAAGCGAATTGGTCCAATAAACGCGTTTACCATCGCGGCTGATCTCGACCATCTGCGGGCCAAAGGCAAAGTCTTTGCCGTTCGGATGTTTGGTATCAGCAACGATGCCACCAAGTTCCACCTTGCCTGCAAGCACAGGGTTCATCGGATCAGTGACATCATATTGATGCATCTCGCCCAAGCCCCAGCAGGCCACATAGAGGTATTTGTCATCAAGGCTCAGGTCGATATCAGTGACCAGCGGCGGCACTGCACCAAAGCCTTTTAACAGGTCAGGCAAGTCGTCCGCATCAGCAGGGATGGGATCAATTGTGATTGTTTTCTTGGACTGCCAAACCCCATCATCATCACGCCACCACGTGAAAATTGCGCCCTGCAGATTGGTCGTATCGACCACGACGCCACAAAAGCCATATGACTTTGTCGGATCATGCGCTGGGCGAATTTCCAAGGCCATCTGATAATTTTCGCCAAAGTCCATCGTCTGGATATTCTTGCGCGCGCGCAGATCCCAAAAGTGTATAGAGTGGCCATATTTGTTGGACAGCAAATCCTCGGGTACGATTCCGTTTTCGAACTGCGGCGGAAGACCCCATTCGGAACTAACCATGTAGTCCTGTGGCAGGTTCCACCAAAAATCGTAGTGTTTGTCCTGCTTGCCGCGGTCCATCTCGTATTGGCCGATGATCTCGAACGTCTCGCAATCCATGATAAAGATACCCGGAGGGCCATCAGTACCATCCTTGCCGCCGCCGCCAAGACAAGACACATATATGCCTTCTGGGCCGCAGTGGATCGTATGCGGGCGTGAATAACCTGTCTTTGCAAACAGCTCTTCAGGTTCAATTGTCTTGTGGATATGCGCCTTGAGCGGGTCTTTGACGTCTACCACGTAAATGCGGGACGAGCGGATGCCGGGAACGATCAAATAGCGCCGCTCAAGAAACGCATGTCCGGACATGGGCGACAACGAGGACGAACAGGCGTTCCAGCCAAAGTGGTGAAATTCGTCGCCTTTATTGGGAACAATCACCTGATGGACAATCTCGCCGTAGGTGTCTGATCCAGGTTTTAGGTCGATGACAGCAATGCCGTCCGACTGCGATCCATCAGGGCTTAACATGACGGTGAATGCATAATTCTCTATTGGCGCTTCCATCGCAAGTTTTGGCGATGCATGAAATGTGGGGTCAGGTCTCAGGTTCATATCGGTCCTCCCAGTTTGAAATGAATACCCAGTAAGGGCCTTTTTTTATTGGGCCGGTCGCGGCCGCTCACACTCTGCTTTGAGCGCGGTAATGCCACGCAATTGCGTCATGCTGCTCTGTAATGCAGAGTCCGTGGCGACAATGATTAGAAAAAACGGCTCCGAAGCAAGGAATTTCTCGAAATGCTGGATCGGACAGTGACCGGATACGGGGCACTGCGCGGTCGAAAATGATCAAGCGCGCCGCTGATTGAAGTGCCGTCAGAATTCTCGCCCCGTGAAACGACCTTGACCTCGGCTTCATAAAGCGCAGGTTCATGGCAACAAACATTTAGGAGAAGTCATAATGAGCCGCGGTTTTGGAAAATCATTCGTGCTTGGTGGGGCGCTTTCACTTGCCGCACTTGGTGTGCAGGCAGAAAGTTTCAATTGGGCATCAACAACCGATCCACAGACGATGGAC
The DNA here is from genome assembly GCF_017854415.1 of Yoonia sp. Lineage (GTDB taxonomy): Bacteria > Pseudomonadota > Alphaproteobacteria > Rhodobacterales > Rhodobacteraceae > Yoonia. Next base: position 6,778 of record NZ_JAFMHR010000121.1, read on the forward strand.
CCGCATGCCGTAAATTCCGCGCCCGTATTGTCGTTCCTGAACAACATTTACGAAGGCCTTGTGCGCCGCGGACAGGACATGTCGATTGAGCCATCATTGGCCACATCTTGGGTGCCGCTCGAGGGCGAAAACGGCTGGCGGTTCAATCTGCGCCAAGGTGTGACATTCCAGGACGGCGCTGCGTTTACTGCAGCCGATGTGATGTTTTCCTACGAGCGTGCCTCTAACGAGGCCGCAGATGTTCGGTCATGGTTTGCGCCCGTCACCGAAGTGCGCGTTGTTGATGATTTCACCATTGATTTCGTGACGTCTGCGCCGAACCCGTTGTTCCCGTCTTCTATCGCAAACTTCATGATCCTAGATGCGGATTGGGCGACTTCTAATGACGCGGCTCTGCCCGCACGCGATGCGGAAAACTTTGCCACGCTGAATGTGAATGGCACAGGTCCGTTTATCGTGGCCAGCCGTGATCCGGGCGTCAAAACCGTTCTGACACCCAACGCCAACTGGTGGGACGAGGCCGCGCACAACGTGACAGAGGCGACCTTTACGCCGATTGGCAACTCTGCCACAGGCCTTGCGGCGCTTTTGTCCGGCGACATTGATTTCATTCAGCCGATCCCGCTGCAAGACGTCGAACAAGTCGAAAGCCGTGAGGGTTTCAACGTTCTTGAGGGTGAAGAAACCCGCGTTATCATGTTCGGCTTTGGTCATGAACATGACACGCTGCTGTACTCGAACGACGTGACTGATGTGAACCCGTTCCAAGATCCGCGCGTCCGCCTTGCGGCGGCCCATGCAATCGATATGGCGTCCATCGACCGCGTGCTATTTCGCGGTAAGATCGAAGCGGCAAACCAGTTGGTTCCTGCAGGCATTTCTGGTTACTCCGAAGCGAACCAATCGCGTCCCGACTATAATCCAGACCGCGCAAAAGAATTGCTGGCCGAGGCGGGCTATCCAGACGGCTTCAGCTTTGGCCTGAAATGCACCAACGACCGCTATATCAACGATGAAGCACTGTGCCGTGCGGCCGCGTCCATGTTCGCGGCTGTTGGTTTGAACGCTGAATTGTCCACCGGTCCGGTGCGCGATTACTGGCCGCAGCTGCGCGAAGATGATTTCGACATGTATCTTCTTGGATGGTCACCCGGTACGTTTGATATGGAACATCCCGTGCGCTTTTTGCTGCACACGCAAGATGATGAAGCACGGCTTGGGTCATGGAACTTTGGTAATTATTCCAACGCCCGCGTTGATGAATTGCTGCCGCTGATCCAGCAAGAAATTGACCCTGCTGCCCGCCAAGCGATGATCGATGAGATCGTGGCAATCACCCAAGAAGAAGTCGCTTATATTCCGCTTTATACGCAACCACTTATTTGGGCTGCCAAAGATAACATCTACCTGACACAGCGGGCCGATAACTTCTTCATGCTGCGCTGGGTCACAGTAAACTAAGCGCAGATAGAAAAGCAGAAAGGCAATGGTATATTTCATCGCAAAGCGACTGGTTCAGTCGGTATTTGTCATGCTGGCCGTTGCCTTTCTGGCCTTTTCCTTATTCCGGTTCGTGGGTGATCCAATCACTCAGATGACAGGGGTAGAGACATCGGTTCAAGACCAGGAACGCCTGCGCGAAGACCTTGGTTTGAACGACCCCTTTATTTATCAATTTGCCCGGTTCACAGGTGACATGCTGAAGGGCGATTTCGGCTTTTCATACCGCACCAGACAACCCGTCGCAGAGATGATCGCAACGCGCATTCCCGCAACGCTGGAGCTTGGTATCGTTGCCCTTTTGATCTCGCTATTTGTGGGTATTCCTGCGGGGGTCTACACCGCCTTGCGGCCACGCGGGATTGCCACGCAAACCATCTTGATGCTGACGCTTGTTGGTGTGTCCATCCCTACATTTGTCATCGGCATCATTCTGATTTTCTTCTTTGGCGTGCAGCTTGGCTGGCTGCCCACGTTTGGGCGCGGCGGCACTGTGAACTTGGGAGGTTGGGAAACTTCGTTCCTCACAGTCGACGGCTGGCGCGCCCTGATCCTGCCCGCAATCACACTTGGTGTTTATCAACTAACGCTCACGATGCGGCTTGTCCGCGCCGAGATGATGGACGTGATGCAATCGGACTACATCCGCTTTGCAACTGCACGCGGTGTCCCGATGCGGCGGCTTTATTTCAAGCACGCGCTAGCGAACACCATGGTGCCAGTCATCACGATCATTGGATTGCAGTTCGGCGGCGTTATCGCATTTTCCATTGTGACAGAGTCCGTCTTTCAATGGCCCGGTATGGGGTTGCTGTTTTTGGAATCCATCCGCTTTGTCGATATCCCTGTGATGGGCGTCTACCTTGTGGTGATCGCGTTTT
>NZ_JAFMHR010000122.1 GCF_017854415.1 Yoonia sp.
CGGATCAGGTCTTGGGTCAGCGCGATCAGATCGTCGCGGCGGGCAGTGATGGCGGCATTGAGTGTGTCAGTGGTGTTCATAATGTAACTATTGGCTGGAATGCCGCCGCAGACAATGCCCGCGCGTTGCAATTGCACCGAATTGCCACAAAACGACCGCAAAGGATTGGCATCGGCTTGTTTGCAAAAGCAGCGCAGTCCAAACTCTTCAAAGCAAACATGCGCCCCGAGACGGAATTTTAGATGTCAGTGCCTTCCAGCGACCCAAAAATTGCAGTTCTTATCCCGTGCTACAACGAAGCGCAGCCAATCGTGCATGTCGTGGAAGATTTTCGTGCAGCGCTACCCGATGCAGAAATCTACGTTTATGATAATAATTCGACCGATGACACGGCCGCGGTCGCCCGAGCTGCGGGTGCAATTGTGCGCGTCGAAACGCAGCAAGGCAAAGGCAATGTTGTGCGTCGCATGTTCGCTGATATTGAGGCCGATATCTATGTCATGGTGGATGGTGACAACACCTACGAGGCCAAGATTGCACCCCTTTTGATTGATAAGCTGCGCGCTGAGACGTTGGATATGGTCAGCGGTTGCCGAGTGACTGAAATTCAAGAGGCGTATCGTCCCGGTCATCGGTTCGGAAACTGGATGCTAACCGGCCTTGTCGCCCGAATTTTTGGCAAGCGTACGACTGATATGTTAACCGGATACCGTGTTTTTTCGCGCCGATTTGTCAAAAGCTTCCCTGCCTTGTCTCGCGGATTTGAAATTGAAACGGAATTGACTGTTCATGCGCTTGAATTGCGGATGCCTATCGCTGATGTCGAGACGGACTATATCGACCGTTTGCCGGGGTCTGACAGCAAGCTAAGCACAATTCGTGACGGGGTGCGCATCTTGAAGATGATCGTTTTTCTAGTGAAAGAAGAGCGGCCACTTTTGATGTTTGGCATGATCGGATTAGCCATGGGTGTTGTTTCGCTGGTCTTAGGTGTCCCCATCGTGGCGGAGTTCTTGGGCACCGGCCTTGTGCCGCGTTTTCCAACCGCAATTCTGGCTGCGTCTGTTATGGTCATTGCAGTGCTGTCTGTCATGGCAGGGCTGATTTTGGACACGGTCACGTTGGGCCGCCGCGAGATGAAGCGGATGGCGTATCTTGCATTGCCCGCCGTATCGCGGAAATAGACAGATATGTCGCCAAATCTCTGGGGGCAGATCGTTCGGTTTAGTGTTGTTGGTGGCGTTGGCTTTGTTATTGATGGCGCGCTGCTTTGGCTGATGATCTGGCTAGATATGAACCCCTATCTGGCGCGTGCGCTTTCGTTTCCTGCTGCGGTTGTTGTCACATGGGCCCTAAATCGAAATTGGACTTTTCGTACTAGTCGCCATTCAAGCAACAAGGGTCAGTTGCAGCGCTATTTTGCCGTACAGATGATCGGAGCCCTGAGCAATTATCTGGTTTATTCGGTGTTTATTGGGCTATTCGGGTTGGCTGGAACGACGTTGTTTTGGGGCTTTGCTTTGGGGTCATTTGTCGGTGCGTTCATAAATTTTTGCGGCGCGCGACTAATTGCATTTCGGGCGCACGAGACGTGAAGTGTCGGGTTGACCATTGTGGCTGTCAGTTGGACTGTGTCCCTTCTAGACAGCAAAAACACGAGTGAGCCATTGAAGATGCGGCAAACGACCTTTTCCTCGCGCATAGACCTAGCCTTTTGGTTTAGTCTTGCTGCTGTCGTAGCAATTGTTTTGGCAAAAGCGGCGGTTGCTGCACCGCAGATCCACGACAATTTGTCGCTGCTTGATAATGACAGCGTCATGCGCCTGATCTCGATCCAGAACTGGCTGGGTGGCCAAGGTTGGTTTGATACGGTCGAGTATCGGCTAGTGCCGCCTGAAGGCGTTCTGATGCATTGGTCGCGCTATATTGATGCGCTGATCGGCGGGCTGTTTTTAGCCTTTTCATTGGTTTTCCCGAGTGATTTGGCGCTGACGATTGCTTTGACGGCCTGGCCTACCTTGCTGGCGTTGGTGCTCATTGTCGTTGTTGGATTTGGCACCCGCCGCCTGATCGGTCCAGATGCTGCGTGCTTTGCCATGCTTTGCGCCATGATGTGGCCTTTCACGTCTAATTTTTACTTTTTACCGGGCCGGATCGATCACCACAACGTTCAGGTTTTGATGATTGTTTTGATCACATTCGCCATTATTTGGCCGGATCAACCCATCCGCTCAGGACTTGTCGCTGGAGTTGCTGCGGCATTCGCATTAGCGATCGGTTTGGAAACACTTCCCTATATTTTGCTTGCTGGTGCTTTGCTTTTTGTACGCGCCAATCTTGGACTTAGCCCAACCGCTGACAGACTGCTGGTTGTCTTTTGTGTGTCGCTCAGTCTGGCGAGTGTTGCTTTCTGGTTGGGGCAGACACCGCAGACGCGGCTGGCATTACCAGTGTGCGATCAGCTTGGGTTGCCGGTGCTTAGCCTCATAGCAATCGCTGGAATCGCCAGTATTTTGCCGATGCTTTTGCTGTCAGGTAGGGTGTTTATGCGGCTTGGGCTCGGCATTGCCTTGATTGCGCTGGGCTGCGTCGTCGCGTGGCCATTGTTGGGGTCGTGTTTGGCGGGTCCCTATGGCGCGCTTCCTCAAGAAGTACAGGATATAATCCGCTTTGGCATTGTCGAGGCGCAACCCGGTTTGGTTTATGCGCAGAACAACGCATTTAGTTACATCAGCATGGGGCTTCCGGTTGTGGGTTCATTGGCGGTAGCGGGTTATTTTTGGCGAAGGATGGGCAAAGCTAGCCATGTTGATTGCCAGAAGCGCGACATCGTCGGCCAGCTCTTGATCCTTTGCATTATCGGCGTACTGGCATCTTTTTCCCAAATCCGCCTACTTCTAATGAGCGCGGGAGCGTTGCCTGTCTTAGTAGGCTTTGGTCTGGCTGCACTGTTGCAGCGCTATATGCAGGCGCGGACGATAGGCGACGCGGCCATGTTGATAGGCGTTGGGGTTTTGCTGATCTCTCCATCGATGCTTGAAGTACCAATCAAAAGCGCCTTGCAAAGCGATCAGACAGTTCGGACTGCGATGGATCACAGTTGTCGCAAGGACGAAGCGCTGGCGCCATTGAACGCTTTGCCCACGGGAATTTTTCTGACCCCCATGAATCTTGGGCCAGTGTTAATGCTAAGAACCCACCACAAGAGTTTGTCCGGACCGTATCACCGCAGTCCCGCTGCCTTTGCTAACGGGTATCTGCCTTTCGAATTGCCCGAGGCGAAACTTAAATCTTACATCGAAAATACAAATGCCACGCATTTGTTGTTGTGCGGCGGAACAACTTATGATGTCGGTTTTGCGCGAGACCTAGTTGAGGGTGCAACAGCAGATTGGCTTATTCCAGTCAACGTTGATGCCGGCGACTTGATGATATTCGAAATCAAATAAAGCAGCGTGGTGTAACTTGGCATTTCTTTTAGGCGTGGACACAGGCGGGACCTATACGGACGCCGTGGTTCTGGACGAAGCGGCGGATGTCGTTGTAGCGTCGGCCAAAGCGCTGACTTCGCGCCCAGACCTTGCTGTCGGGGTGGGCCAAGCGATTGATGCAGCCCTTGCAGGCGCAAAGGTGGCGGCTGCTGATATCGCGATGGTGTCGCTCTCCACAACTTTGGCCACGAACGCGCTGGTCGAAGGGCAGGGTGGGCGGATTGCGTTAATCGCGATTGGTTTTGAAGATGCGGATTTGGGCCGTGCTGGCCTCACTGAGGCTTTGCGTGGTGATCCGGTTATTCGTCTTGCGGGCGGTCACAACCATGCTGGAAACGAAGCAAAAATGCTTGATCTGGCTTTGTTAGAGACTGAACTGGCAAAGTTGGACGCGGGCATCACTGGCTTTGCAGTGGCCGCGAGCTTTGCCACCCGCAACCCCGCACATGAGGTTGCCGTGCGCGACTTGATCCGTGAAGTGACAGGTAAACCAGTCAGTTGTTCACACGAACTTAGCCAAGCGCTGGGTGGACCGAAGCGCGCGTTGACGGCTGTCTTGAACGCCCGATTGATTGGCATGTTGGACCGCCTGATCACTGCCTGCGAAGGGCATCTAACCACCGTTGGTATCACGGCGCGGCTGATGGTTGTGCGCGGCGATGGAGCGTTAGTGTCTGCCAGCGTTGCGCGTGAGAAACCGATCGAAACGATCTTGAGCGGCCCTGCGGCATCGATCGCGGGGGCCAGTTGGCTGACGGGCGAAACGGACGCGCTTGTCAGTGATATTGGCGGGACCACGACAGATGTTTGCCTGCTGCGTGATGGGCGTCCAAAGATCGACCCCCAAGGCGCGCGGGTTGGTCCGTTTCGCACCATGGTCGAAGCGGTCGCAATGCGCACCTGGGGCTTGGGTGGTGATAGCGAGGTGCACGTAGTTGATGGGCTGGCTGGTGGGTTGCGGCTAGGGCCGCGCCGCTTGATGCCGGTCTCGCTGGCAGCAAAACATTATCCTGAATTAGTACACGCAGCACTGGATCGTGCGCTTGCGCAAGATGTGCCCTCTGCGGACGGTGGCCAGTTCGTTCTTCCGCTTTGGACAGACATGCCGGAGGGATTAGACGCACGCGAGCAGACCGTAGTGGATCGCTTGGCGGATGGGCCGCTGAGGCTGGGTCACGCTTTGCAATCACGCATGGAAAGCCCTGCTTTGGCGCGGTTGGTCGGGCGTGGCTTGGTGATTTTGGCAGGTGTGACGCCATCGGACGCGTCACATGTATTGGGGCTGGTTGACGCGTGGGATGCGGATGCAGCGCAAAAGGCGGTGACGCTATTTGCACGTCGCAGAACTGGCGCTGGCACGCGTATCGCCGAAACCGCAGAGGTCATGTCACGTCAAATCATCGACCAATTGACCGCGCAAACCGTTGATTGCTTGCTGCAAGCGGGCTTTGCCGAGGATGATCTGGACTGGGCAGATCCTGCGGCTTTGGCCCAACATCCTTTGACCCATGCGGGTCTGGATCAGCACAAAGGCGTCATTCAAATGCAGATGTCACTGGGCGTTCCTGTGATCGGTTTAGGTGCATCTGCCGCAACATATTATGGTGCTGTGGGTGCAAGGCTTGGCACGCGCATGGTTTTGCCTGCCCATGGGGGTGTGGCCAATGCGATTGGTGCGGTCGTTGGACAAGTACGGATGCAGGCCACCGGAACAGTCACGAGCGCAGGCGAGGGATCATATGCTGTGCATTTTCCAGACGGTCCGCAGGTGTTCACAGATCGTGATACGGCGCTTTTGGCGTTAGAAACAGCCCTGCAAACCGAGGCGGAAACCGCTGTGCGTGCGTCCGGAGTCGAGGAAATTCGACTATCAGTCAGCCGTGATATCTCTGAGGCGCAGATCGAGAACCGGACAATGTTCATCGAGGCGACACTGCGAGTAGAGGCAAGCGGTCGGCCAAGAATTGCGCACGATGGGTTGGGGTAAATAGTTTTTGGTATTGATCGCTACTGGTGCTAACCTTCGTAAATCGACTTAGGATTTTTTGCATGCAACAGACCACTTTACCGCAACCCGCAAAGTTTGGGCTTTTGGGCTTCATGTTTGGCGTTGCGAGTATCGTTGTGATCCTCATTCAGTTTTCTGTGCTGTTTGAGCCGCAAGAAAAAAGCGCCGGATCGACGATTGGCGAGATCGCTGCCGAGATCAGGCTGTCTGCTGCGCGTGCATTATCTGGTGAACCTGCGCCGGAACCAGAACCATTGCCCCAAGACTATACGTGGATGATTACAATTGCGGCGCTTTGCGCGGGCGGGGTTGCTGTGGTGCTTGGCGGTATCGGATTATACCGAAATGAACCACATCGATTGTCTTACTTAGCGATGAGCTTTGGTATTTCAGCGTTCGTTATGCAGTTTGTTTTCTGGCTGGCGCTACTGATTTGTGGTGTCGTGTTACTGGTCAGTATTATCGGCAATCTGGATAGTATTCTCGAATAGCGAGATCGTGAAACTGCGGTTTGGGATTGCGATCAACCGTGCGCTTAGCCGATCATAAACACGTCATAGCGCGTTGATTTGCCCATAATGTGATGGGTGCATGCCCGAATGCCTTCAATCGGGTCGGCTTTCGCGGGCCACTTTACGACGACGCGGTTGGTCGCATTTGCAAGCGCCACGCGCACAAGGTCAGCGGCGTCTTCATCGGTTCCAACAATCTCGCGGACTTGGCGCAGCTCAAGCTTTACTAAAGCAGAGCTTTTGCGTGGCGGATGCATTGGATCGATCAATATTGCCTCGCCATCCAGATCAGGTAGCAAATCCTTGGCGTCACCTTTCAACAGGGTCATGCGGTCGATAATCTCGCAATAGGCCCCACCTTCTTTGGCCGCTCGGTTCATGCCGTCCGTAAGCAAAGCATGCATTTTCTCTGACCGTTCAATCAATGTGACTTGCGCACCAAGAGACGCGAGCAAAAATGCATCGCGGCCAAGACCCGCTGTGGCATCAATGATCATAGGTGTTTTGCCAGCCCGCAGTCCCATTGCCTTTGCTAAGTCTTGCCCGCGTCCGCCACCGAACCGCAGGCGGTGCGCAACAGCACCACTGACAAAATCGACGCGAAGCTCTGACGTTGATTGTTTCAAAGTATCTTCATTTTCAGTTTCATGCCTGCGATGTTGATAGCGGTCCTACATCTGTAGTTTGCTTTTGCAAATATGACAAAACCCGCCGCGGCCGTCACTTTGTCGTCAGGTCGATTGCGTCAACCAGTCGCATGGGTCACAAGTCGTGAAACTTTGGACCGGACCGCATGCTTGACCGATACGCACGTCGATTGATTGATCCGCCCCTGAACCAGATCGGTGCAGGGCTGGCGACGCGCGGCTATACGGCAAACGGCGTGACGTTGATCGGGCTTGGACTAGGGTTGTTTGCAGCCCTATTGATCGCTGTTGGTGCGCCGATGTTGGCGCTTGTGCCGCTGCTGGCCAGCCGGATTGCAGACGGATTGGACGGTGCCGTGGCGCGCGCCACTCAAAAGACCGACTTTGGCGGTTATCTGGATATTGCGGCGGATTTTCTGTTCTACGGTGCGATCCCGCTGGCGTTTGTGCTGTCTGATCCGGCTGGAAATGGCTCTGCTGGCGCGTTCCTGCTGGCGTCTTTCTATTTTAATGGAACCAGCTTTCTAGGTTATGCCATCTTGGCTGAAAAGCACGGGGATAAAACCGACGCGCAGGGCCAAAAGTCGCTTTATTATTCCAATGGCATTCTGGAAGGGACCGAGACTATCGTGTTTTTCGTGATCCTTTGCCTGCTGCCACATCTGTTCACACCGCTTGCATGGGTCTTTGGGGCTTTGTGCTTTGCGACGGCTACTTTGCGGATTTACGCCGCCAAACAAATCTACACGACATAAAGGAATAACCCGATGAAACATCTTGCCATTTTGGCTGCGTTGCTGGCCCCCGTGCCGGCATTCGCAGAGACTGACCCTGCGAACTGGGATGGCGTCACTGCGGCCGCCCAAGGTCAAACCGTCTATTGGAATGCTTGGGGTGGATCGACCACAACCAATGATTTCATCGCATGGGTTGGCGCGCGTGTCGCAGAAGACTACGGCGTCACGCTAGAGCATGTGAAGCTGACTGATACCGCCGATGCAGTGACCCGCGTGCTGTCTGAAAAGCAAGCTGGCGAAGACGACGATGGTGCGATTGATATGATCTGGATTAACGGCGCAAACTTTGCCGCGATGAAGGATGCGGATTTGCTGTTTGGTCCTTACGCCGAACAACTGCCGAACTGGGCCTTTGTTGATGTGGATGGCAAGACCGTCCAGACAGACTTTACCGTGCCAGTCGAAGGCTATGAAAGCCCGTGGGCGATGGCGCAGGTTGTGTTCATCCATGATACTGCCGATTTGGCGGAACCACTTGGGTCAATGCAAGCGATCCTTGAATGGTCCCAAGCCAATCCGGGCCGTTTCACATATCCGCAGCCGCCAGATTTCTTGGGTACAACGTTCCTCAAGCAAGCATTGGTTGACCTTTTGGATGATGCGACTGTGTTGTCCGAGCCAGCGACGGACGAAAACTATGATGCTGTCACAGCCCCGCTTTGGGCTTATCTGGATGCATTGACCCCGACTTTATGGCGGGCAGGGCGTGCCTATCCGACAACGGGTCCGGCGCAGTTGCAACTGATCGCTGACGGCGAAGTTGATCTGGCGATTTCGTTTAGCCCCGGTGAGGCGACTGCCGCGATTGCCAACAACCAGTTGCCACCGACAGCGCGGACTTTCGTGCTGGACAAAGGCACCATTGGCAACGCGTCTTTCGTGGCGATCCCTTACAATTCAGGTTCATCCGAAGGTGCGATGGTTGTCGCAAACTTCCTCATGTCACCAGAAGCACAGGCCCGTGCGCAAGACCCAGAGATTTTGGGTTACGGCACCGTGCTGAACGTGGATGCACTGTCAACAGACGATCGTGCGCGGTTTGATGCCTTGCAGTTGGGCGTTGCGACACTGTCCCCCGCAGAATTGGGCACAGTCCAAGCAGAGCCGCACCCAAGCTGGATGACCCGTATCGCTGACGATTGGGCCAACCGCTACGGTGTGGCGCAGTAAAAGCGAGAGTTGCGGCAAGGCATGAAGACAAACCGCGCCTTGCCGCTACTGCCGATCATCACCTTGTTGGTGATGTTAGGGCCTGTGATTGCGGGCCTTGTCGGGACCATATTGCCAGCCTTTGGGCATTTGCCCGCCGCTGGTCTAACTGGTCCGTCGCTTGCGCCATTTCGTGATCTGTTTGATTGGGCGGGTCTGCCGCGTGCGGCCCTTTTGTCGATCAGGACAGGGTTGCTCGCCACTTCGATCTCGCTCGCTATTGTTATGCTTGTCACGGCGGGTTGGTCCGGCACAAAACCGTTCCGCACGTTAGAGCGTTTATTGTCCCCATTACTGTCCGTCCCGCACGCGGCGGCGGCTTTTGGTTTGGCGTTTTTGATCGCACCATCTGGTTGGGTGTCGCGTTTATTTTCGCCTGTTTTGACCGGATGGG
>NZ_JAFMHR010000011.1 GCF_017854415.1 Yoonia sp.
TAGTGTGAAAAGGCAGACCCATGTTTCGGTTTTTCGAAGGTCTTGTCGATCCTTACGTACCCTACGAAGAGACCGACACGCCGCCCAAGCGGCTTTACCCGTTTCTGCGTGCCTACGCAGAGCCGTTTATACGTGTGTTCTGGATCACAGGTATCGTGTCAGTCATTATCGCGATCACGGAAATCTGGCTTTTGGGCTATCTGGGTAGGCTAGTCGATATTCTAACCGCCGGGACGCCTGCGCAAGTCTGGGACGACAGCGGGACAGAGTTTCTTGTCGTCGCATTCCTGATCCTGACAATTCGGCCCGCATTGCACGTCTTTCAGGTCATGTTGCTGAACAATACGATCCTGCCGAATTTCGGCACGTTGGTTCGCTGGCGGGCGCATCGGCACGTGTTGCGCCAATCCGTTGGCTGGTTCGAGGATGATTTTGCAGGTCGTATCGCGAACCGCATCATGCAAACACCGCCCGCGGCAGGCGAGGTGGTGTTCCAGCTCTTTGATGCGATTACTTTTGCCATTGCCTACCTGATCGCGGCGGCTGTTCTGATGGGACAGGCGGATATTCGTCTACTTTTGCCGCTCATGTTCTGGATCGTGCCTTATTTATTCTTGTTGGTTTGGGTCGTGCGCCGGATCGGTCCCGCATCCGAGGCGGCGTCGAACGCGCGCAGTGCGGTCACGGGCCGTGTCGTGGACAGCTATACCAACATTCATTCCGTCAAAATGTTCGCGCATCACACCCGCGAGGTCGACTATGCCAAAGAGGCGATCGAAGAGGCGCGCCGCACCTTCAAAATCGAAATGCGGCTTTATACGATCATGGACGCAGGTCTGATGGTGTTGAACGGCTTTCTTGTTGTCGGCGTGGTTGGTTGGGCAATTTGGCTGTGGATGCAGGGGGCGGCGTCCGTTGGTTTGGTCGCGGTCGCGACGTCACTGGCTTTGCGCCTGAACGCGATGTCGGGGTGGATCATGTGGGCTGTGACGAATTTCTTCCGCGAATTGGGTGTGGTCTCCGAAGGGATGCTGACCATTGCGCAGCCTGTGACTCTCTTGGATGAAAAGGACGCAAAGCCGCTGAAACTGACCGCAGGTGGCGTTGAAGTGCGCGACCTCTCGCATCATTACGGCAAAAAAACCGGTGGTTTGGACCACATCAATCTGACAATTGCACCGGGTGAAAAGGTCGGGCTTGTCGGGCAGTCGGGTGCTGGCAAATCGACGCTCGTTAAACTGTTGCTACGATTTTATGACGTCGAACAGGGTCAAATCCTGATTGACGGTCACGATATCAAGTCGGCAACCCAAGACAGTTTGCGTAGCGCCATTGGTATGGTCCAACAAGACAGCGCGCTGCTGCACCGGTCAGTGCGCGAGAACATCTTGTATGGCAATCCGAACGCCAGCCAAGACCAGATGATTGATGCGGCCCGCAAGGCAGAGGCGCATGATTTTATTCTGGGCTTGGAAGACAACGAGGGCAACAAAGGCTATGCTGCGCGGGTCGGTGAACGCGGAGTTAAGCTGTCAGGGGGTCAACGCCAACGGATCGCCCTTGCGCGGGTCATTTTGAAAGATGCGCCGATCCTGTTGTTGGATGAAGCCACAAGCGCGCTAGATAGTGGGGTCGAAGCGGCCATTCAGCAAACCCTTTACGGGATGATGGAGGGCAAGACCGTCATCGCCATTGCGCACCGCCTTTCGACGATTGCACAGATGGACCGTATCATCGTGATGGACCAAGGACGGATTATCGAAGACGGTACGCATGACGCGCTATTGACGCAAAACGGACAATACGCTCGGTTCTGGGCGCGCCAATCCGGCGGGTTTCTAGGACAAAGTAATGAAGGAAAAGCATGACACCCGAACGCTGGATCGACCCCTTTGAACCCGCAGACGGATCGCCGCCGCAAACCTTGCTGGCGTTCCTGCGGTGGTGCCTGAAGGGCAGTACAAAACCAACACTTTGGGCCGGATTAGTGTCTTCTCTTGGGGGCGCGCTAGAGGTCGCGACGGCGCTCATGTTGGGGTGGGTGATCGATGCCGCACTGACGTCACAAGGCGAGACATATTTCTCTGACAATGTGATCTTGTTGCTAGGCGTGACCGCATTTTTCCTGATCCTGCGTCCGGTCATCATGGGTGTTTCGGGAATGATGCAGGCAGTTGTCGTGGGTCCTGCGCTGGGCAATTTGATCTTGTCGCGTCTGCACCGCCATTCCTTGGGGCAATCGGTCACGTTTTTTGACAATGACTTTGCTGGGCGCATTGCGCAAAAGCAGATGCAAGCTGCGCGGGCTGCCACGGATCTGATCGTTGATATGATCCACACTGTGGCATTCGCGCTGTCATCGCTGGTGGCGTCGGTGATCTTGCTCTTCACGATTGATGCACGCTCTGCCCTGCTTCTGGCGGTTTGGGCGATGGTCTATATCGGGTTGATACGGTTCTTTATGCCGCGGATTCGCAAACGGTCCAAGGCGCGGGCGGCGACCCGTGCGATGGTCACGGGACAGGTCGTGGACACGATCACGAACATCAAAACGGTCAAGTTATTTGCCCATGACGATCACGAAGACCGCGCCGCGACAGATGCTATGGAAAACTATTGGGTCACCGCCGTTGACTATGGCTGGCTGTCCACATGGTTCCGGTTCTGGCTGATGGCGCTGGGCGGTTTGCTTCCGGTCTTGTTGGTCGGCATGACGCTCTATTTCTGGAGCACGGGTGCCGCGACGGCAGGCAACATTGCTGCCGCTGGTGCGATTTCACTGCGCCTGTCGCAAATGACGGGCTGGGTCAGTTTCACGCTGATGGGCATGTACGCCAATGTGGGCGAACTTGAGGATGCGATGCACACACTTAGCCCCGCGCATACTCTGACGGATAAACCGGACGCGACCGAATTAGATGCAAAGACGGGTGCTATTGCCCTGAAAGACGTGTCGTTCAGCTACGGCGGCGGACCAGGTGGTTTGGACGGCGTGTCGCTAACCGTAAATCCTGGCGAAAAGCTAGGGCTGGTGGGCGCGTCAGGTGCGGGTAAATCAACACTCGTGGCGCTGCTTTTGCGGCTTTACGACACCGAAGCGGGCAAGATCACAATTGACGGTGTCGATGTGCGTGATGTGACCCAAGAAAGCCTGCGCCGTCAGATCGCGATGGTCACGCAGGAAACAGCGATGTTCAACCGCTCTGCACATGACAACATCAAATACGGCAAACCTGACGCAACGCAGGCCGAAATCGAAGATGCGGCACGGCAGGCCGAAGCGCATGAATTCATCGGGCATTTGCGGGATCATAGAGGTCGCACAGGCTATGATGCACATCTGGGCGAACGCGGCGTTAAGCTGTCAGGTGGTCAGCGGCAGCGCATTGCCATTGCGCGCGCGATCTTGAAAGACGCGCCAATTTTGGTGTTGGACGAGGCGACAAGCGCGCTTGATTCCGAAGTCGAAGCATCAATTCAGGCAGCGTTAGAGTCTATAATGGACGGTAAGACGGTCATCGCAATCGCGCACCGTTTGTCTACGCTTGCGCAAATGGACCGTATCGTAGTCCTTGACGCTGGGCGCATTGTCGAACAAGGAACCCATGCGGCCCTGCTGGCCCAAGACGGGCTTTATGCCCGCTACTGGAACCGGCAATCGGGCGGATTCATTAATGTGAAAGATGCGGCCGAATAAATGCTGACAATCGAAAGTTTGACCCACCTTGGGATGGGCCGCGCCTCTGACGGGCGATCGCTGTTGCCGCGTGTTCTGCCCGGTGAAGAAGTCGACGTCGCCCAAGACGGGACGATGCGGATTGTTACGCCTTCTGTGGACCGTGTTGCAGCACCTTGCAGGCATTTCAAAACCTGCGGCGGGTGTGCGATGCAGCATGCCAGTGACGCATTTGTTGCCGATTGGAAGCGTGATATTGTAGCAAAGGCCCTGTCCGCGCGAGGACTTATGCCAGCATTTCGCAATGTTGTGACGTCGCCGGCACAGTCGCGGCGGCGTGCGAAACTGTCAGGTCGGCGCACCAAAAAGGGCGCGATGGTTGGCTTTCATGCCAAGGGGTCGGATACCTTGATAGCGGTTCCCGAATGCCAACTTCTGGTGCCCGCATTGATTGCTTGCTTTCCTGCCCTTGAGGCGCTGACGGTTCTGGCCTGTTCACGCAAAGGCGAGATTGACTTGACCGTGACGGACGCCCCACGGGGGCCGGATGTTTTGGTAACAACCGAAAAGGAACTGACATCGCAGTTGCGGATCGAGTTGGCAGCACTGGCCAACCAACACGGTCTTTCGCGACTGGTTTGGAACGACGAACAGGTTGTGATGATTCACCCACCAGTGCAGTATTTTGGTGGCACAGGCGTTGTGCCGCCACCGGGTGCATTTCTGCAGGCCACTAAGCATGGTGAACAGGCGTTGCTGCAAGCGGTTGAGGAAATCACCGCCAAGGCATCGCGGATCATTGATCTTTTCGCAGGGTGCGGAACATTTGCACTACCCTTGGCGAAACGAGCCGAGGTTCATGCGGTTGAGGGCGAAGCCGCAATGACGGCAGCACTCGACCGAGGTTGGCGCGAAGGGCATCAATTGCGCCGCGTCACTGTCGAAGCACGGGATCTATTCCGTCGACCGATGGAGCCGGATGAATTGCGCCACTACGACGCAGCAGTGATCGACCCGCCGCGTGCAGGTGCAGAAGCGCAGATAGCAGCTTTGGCAGCTTCTGATGTGAAAACGATAGCGATGATTTCCTGCAATCCAATAAGTTTTGCACGGGATGCGCAAACGCTTGTGGATGCGGGTTTTGCGATGCCGTGGGTGCAGGTCGTGGACCAGTTTCGTTGGTCGCCGCATACCGAAGTTGTTGCCGCTTTCACGCGGAAATAATGGCAAACTGTCACACCTATCTATTGTGAATCAGAATTTTGATGTAAGCAGATTAAAACGGCGCAGACCGTAACGATAGGCAGAGCAATGATTTCAAGACGTTCAATGATGGTTGGCACGGCACTCGGCCTTGCTGGGTGCACAGCGGCAGCGCCGCAATACACGGGGCCAGAGGTCACGCGCATTCAAATATTCAAGCAAGATCGTGTGATGCAGTTGATCCACCACAGCACACTGATAAAGCCGTATAAATTCGACCTTGGGTTCGCCCCGACAGGTCATAAAGCAGAAGAAGGCGATGGACGTACCCCCGAAGGGGCTTACCGGATCGACAGACGCAACCCGCGTAGCCGGTTCCACCTATCGCTTGGTATTTCTTACCCCAATGTCAGTGACGTTGCTGCAGCTCGCGCCCGGGGTGTAAGCCCCGGCGGAGATATATTTATTCACGGCACACCAGAAAAGTGGATGGGAACACCCGATTGGACATGGGGCTGCATCGCGGTGAAGAACGAAGAAATGGACGAAATCTTTGCTATGGTGCAAACTGGCACCAAGATTTTCATCTATCCTTAGAACGCGACGCTTGCGATTGGTGCGACCACTGCGGGATCGCTGCCCATATTGAGGGTCCACCACAACTTGCCAGTTTCTTCTTGATACCATGCAAACCCCATAAACCGGGCATTTGGGTCAAGAATAACGGCGCGTGTATCTGTTTGCGCCATCCAGGCAGCGAGCGTCTGAAGCTCTGCCTCAAACGATTCCGAGATGTTTTCGCCCAATAGACGCCCGGGGAAACCAACGCGGCGCGCACGTTCCAGCGGGCTGGACCCGTCGGAGCCGAAAAGCCAAGGCCGGTTTTGAACCGCCATATCGCGTGAATGGGTCGCGGCAGCGGCATTCAGGCTAGCATTAAGCTGAACCTCTTGCACACCTGCGGCGCGGCGCAGTGAGTTCACACTATCCAACATACGAAACTGTACGGTGGCAGTGTCACCCGCGCTAATCCGGTAGACGGAAGGCAACGGCATGCCGTTCGCCCCCAAGGGCCGATCTAGGCTAGAAT
This sequence comes from Yoonia sp., assembly GCF_017854415.1. Classification (GTDB taxonomy): domain Bacteria; phylum Pseudomonadota; class Alphaproteobacteria; order Rhodobacterales; family Rhodobacteraceae; genus Yoonia. Next base: position 5,970 of record NZ_JAFMHR010000011.1, read on the forward strand.
CACACGCTGCCAAACCAACAGCGGCCATCCCCAACATCATCTCGCGTCGCAGCATATGTTCACTCACTTTTCACTTGCTGTCCTTCCTTAACTGGATTGGGATGACACTTCAAACACACAACACGGCACAACCGCGACGGATGACGATTGTTTGAATTGCGGTGCTTTCCCTGACACAATATATCCGGTGGGAACACATCAGACCCTCAAAGGGAGACTGCAATGACAGATAAATTTTCCAGACGCGGATTTTTGGCCGCATCTGCTGCTATGATCGGTACGGGTGCCGCGGCGCAAACCGCAGGCTCGACTGAAATCGAAGGCGATATCACCACGGGTGTGCAGCGCAATATTTCCAGCTTTCGGTCTTTGGATTGGCAGCCGTACTTCAGCGACCTGCGCAATGGCGCGGTGCTTGTGGATATGCAGTCGCGGGCTTTGCACTATTGGTCCGAGGATCAGTCGGTGTATAAATTGTTCCCGACCAGTGTGCCGCTATCTGACGACCTGACACGAAAGGGCCGTACTTCGATCACACGTAAGGTCGAAGGACCCAGCTGGGCGCCGACACCGGCGATGCGCATTCGCAATCCAGAATGGCCTGAATTTATCGGCCCCGGCCCTGATAATCCAATGGGATCACATGCGCTGTACCTGACATGGAAATACTACCGCATCCATGGCACGCACGACACACGCAAGATCGGCCGCCGGTCCTCGAACGGGTGTATCGGCCTATATAATGAACAAATCGCAGAGCTTTATGACCTGACAAAGGTCGGCACGCAGGTTCTTTTGATCTGAAGCCAATCACATCACAATGAAAAAGGGCGCCCGAAATGAGGCGCCCTTTTTTGTGTCTTTGCGATGATTCTAGCGCTTGCCAAAAAGCCCAAAGAACCTGCGCCGCTTTTTGGCAGGCACGGCGAGCGTCCCGGGCTTTGTCACGATGCGTTCTTCCCGGGTAGTTTTTGGTATAATTGGCCGAGAGGTCTCTGAGGTTTCGCGATTGAACTCGTCGGCCCATTCCGGACTAGAGTTCACTTTGCGCGGTTGTGACGTCACAGCCCGACGAGACTTGGGTTTTACATCACGCGGTTGAGAATTCAGGACGTACTCGTTTGTTTCTGAAACCAACCGGTTCAGAACCTTATCGAGCTTGTTTGTAGGGCTCATGCGCAGTGGGCGTGCACGGTCGTTGCGCTCTGTGATCGCGTTCAACCATTCGCGCGCCGACTGCAAACGTGCCTTCGGGAGAATCATCATCGCCTTGTCTATAGCTTCAAGGAATTCAGTGTCGTATTCCGGAAAACGCCCTGCCAATGGCTCGCATGGGTCGGGGTTATTACCGGCGAATTCCGCCATCCGTGTTTGGCTATTCGGCGGAGCTTCGCCGCTAATCAGGTGATAGAATGTTGCACCCAGCGCATAAAGGTCACTGCTGGCGCTTTGCTTGCCACCAGCAAAATAGAATTCCTGCGGCGAATAGCCATCCTTCACAACAAGCACGGCAGAAACGGCGCGTGTCTCACGGCTCGCTTCTTCGCGTGCTGCGCCGAAATCGATCAGTACAGGGCTGCCCCACTTGTCGAGCAGGATGTTATCCGGCGACAGGTCGCGGTGCAGCAAGTCGTGTTGGTGAACCAGTTCAACCGCGTCGAGCGTTTTGACCAGAACCTCTTTGATCTGTTGCGGGGACAGGATATCGTGGTCGTCCTTGATCAGACTAAGCAGATCACGACCATGGATAAGGTCCAGCACCATATAGGCCGTTTCGTTATCCTCAAAGATACGGTGTACGCCGACAATATTTGGGTGGCGCAGCTTTGCGATACTACGTGCTTCGCGCATGAACATCTCGACGATGGCGCGGTATTTCTCGTGGTGGATATTCGAGCGTACGAGAACTTTTTTGCCATCGCGGCGACAGAACGCTTCGGGATAGCATTCTTTGATCACGACGCGGCGACCCAAAAAGTTATCCTCGGCGAGATATGTGATTCCGAATCCACCACTGCTTAGCGGGCGTTCGATCGTAAACTGATCACCCAACAGTGTTGTCCCAGCAGGGAGAGCCTCACTACCCGCTTGGGGTATGGCATCAAGGTCCGCATGGTTAGCCGCAGTCATATTGTAACTTCGCACCAAAACACGGCGCGCTCCATAAAAATTCACTATAAACGAGGTTGTTATGCCTCAGAATTATGTTTCGATTGAGGCAGGAATAGGAAAATGAGGTTAATAAAGTGCATTTTTCTGCCCAATATCAGAGGTTTCGGGCGGATTCTTGAAAAGTAGAACGGCAATTTTCACATATTAACGAAAAGAGGCAATTATCACCGCAGGCGTCGTTAGTGACGATTCGTCGCCGCCGTCCGCGATGTCTTAACCACGTTTCCGTCCTGATCGCAGGTTATGCGGATTCTAAAACCGCCATACCAAAAGGTTAACCGCGTGCGCCCAGCGTCTTCATCGGCGCCTTCTTCGGACTGGCTTGTGATCTCGCCGAGCCGCATCTTTTCGGGCACTTCAGCGGGTTTAAGTCCCAGCAAAGGCCCCAGATCGTGCGCTTCGACGGTTGCGCCATCCGTGGTCAGTGTGACTTTCATCGCAGCCTAGCCCAACCAACCCTTCAGGTTCTTTTCGATCACGCCAGACAAGGCATCAATGTGCGCAGGATCGTCGTTTAGGCATGGAATATAGGTGAAGTTCTCGCCGCCAGCTTCTTCGAAGCTTTCTTTGATCTCTTCGTTGATTTCTTCCAGCGTTTCGATGCAATCAGCGGAAAAAGCAGGCGCGCAAATAGCGATGCTCTTCACGCCTTCTTCTTTCGCGAGGCGTGCAACTTCTTCGACAGTGTAGGGCTTGAGCCATTCTTCTGGGCCAAAGAGCGACTGAAATGTCGTTACGATTTCGGTGTCAGCCCAACCCAAACGTTCCTTGAGCAAACGCGTGGTTTTTTGGCATTGGCAATGGTACGGATCACCTTCGCGCAAGTACCGTTCTGGCACGCCGTGATATGAACAAATCAACTTTTCCGGCTTTGCTTCAGCGGCTTCGTAGGCTTTTTCAATCGATTGCGCGAGAGCCTCAATATAGGCGGGCTCCTCAAAATACGGTTCAACGATCCGCGCGACGGGCTGCCATTTCTCTTCCATCAAGGCACGAAAGAACTGGTCATTTGCCGTGGCGGAAGTTGCGCCAGCGTAATGTGGATAAAGCGGGAAAAACAAAATCTTGGTGCAGCCGTCTTCAACCATCTCGCGCACTTTGGATTTGGTCGATGGGTTGCCGTAACGCATACAGAAATCAACGCGCACATCGTCGCCATAGCGATCAACCATTCGCTGTTTGATCGCGGCTGTCTGTTTTTTCGTAATCGTCAGCAGCGGGCTTTCGTCGTCTTCTTCGTTCCAGATCGACCGATAGGCTGCGCCGGATGAAAAAGGACGTTTTGTCAAAATAATAAGTTGCAACAGCGGCTGCCAAATCCAAGCGGAATAATCGACGACCCGCTTGTCGGAAAGGAACTCGTTCAGATAACGCCGCATGGACCAATAATCAGTGCCGTCCGGCGTACCAAGGTTCGCCACCAGAATCCCGACGCGCGCCGGTTTCACCTTTGGGTGATCAGGCTGCGCATGCATCGGGCAAACGGCGGGACGTACTTCAGGCTGGGGCTGTGCATCAAACATTTTCATCGCCTCTTAGGTAGCGTCATTTTTGTGGCAGTTAAATAGGTTACGCATCAGTTTACTCATTGGACTTGTTTAAAGACGTTTCTTTTGCACCCAAAGCATCGGCAAGCCGCGTTTTTGCACTGCCGGGACGCAAGGGTTGTGGTTGGCTGTCCGCAGGTGCCCAACCTGTTAGCGTGATAATTTCGAACGTGGCATCGACCCGGTTGTCGTCGTTGGCGAAGTTATCCGCGTATATGCTTGCCGCCTCGGTCAGGACATTGCGGCGCGTTGCGTGTTTGATCCGTTGCGACAGCGCATTGTTTTCACCCATTTTGCGCAAGTCATGCATCAGGTGAAACGCATTTGCATAACTTGCCGTCAACGGCGTGCTATCAGCGACAGGCAGCGCGAAACCAGCGCGCTGCAACAGCCCGCCCAAGTCCCTGATTTCGCCCATCGGGGCAATACGCGGTGATAAACCGCCGGTGATAGCTGCTTCTGCTTCGGCCAGCGACGCGCGCAATTCGTGCAGCGTTTGCCCCCCAAAGAAGGTGCAAAGCAACAGCCCGTCGGGTTTCAGCGCATGGCGAGATTGCACCAATTGCCCAACCGGATCATTTGCCCAATGCAGACACATCGTATGCAGAACCAAGTCGTGTGAATTTGGTTCTAACGCCAGGGTTTCTTCGTCTGAAACAATGATTGCGTCGGGATAGCGTGAAGCCCAGAAATCAGGAAAACCTGTGACAATCGCAATCGACGTAAAGGTTCTGTTAACCTCTACCAGTCTTTCATGCAGTTCATCTGCGGCGTGCTCTTGCAGGAACAACGCGCTGGGCTGCGCGCGGCTGCGGTTGCGCATCAAAGCGGCGCGGTCTGTGATTTGGGGCATCGTCATCAGGGTCATCTAGGGTGCATTCATGCGGTTGCAAAGCGTCATTCAAGCAATTTATCCGCCACAGTGTGTGGCATGCGACGCTTTGACGGATGCGGACTTTGGACTTTGTGGCAGTTGTTGGTCGCAAACGGCGTTTATTGGCGGGCTGATTTGTGACAGTTGCGGCACGCCCCTGCTGGGTGATGATGATGGCGCGCGGGTACAATGCGATGACTGCATGACGATAGCGCGCCCCTGGGATCAAGGTCGTGCGGTCTTTGCATATTCTGGTGTCGGACGGCGGTTGGTTTTGGGGCTCAAACATGGTGACCGCACGGATTTGGTGCCAGCAGTTGGGCGCTGGATCGCACAAAAAACAACAGAAATGCGTTTGTTAGACCCTGTTTTAGTTCCCGTTCCACTACATTGGACCCGACTTCTCAAGCGGCGGTACAATCAATCAGCGCTGCTGGCGCTAGCCGTCGGAAAGGTTTTGGACCAACCGGTTTGTGTTGATGCACTGCTGCGGCCAAAAAGAACAAAACCGTTGGATGGCCACACCCGTGACGCAAGGTTTGCGGCCCTCTCGGATGCGATCACAGCAAACCCGAAACAACGGGATCAAATCGTGGGGCGCAGTGTGTTGTTGATCGATGATGTGATGACATCCGGTGCAACGCTGGCTGCTAGCGCAGAAGCCCTGCGCGTTGCTGGTGTCGCAAACGTGTCGATTGTTACACTGGCAAGAGTGGTCAAAGACACCTAAATTAAAGCGGAACCCGATCTAAGGACCTCTTTTATGGCAACTATCGAAATCTATACCAAACCGACCTGCGGATTTTGCCACATGGCGAAACGCCTGCTGAACTCCAAAGGGATCAGCTTTGCAGAGGTGAACATATCTGCCCAGCCAGAGCGTCGCGCCGAGATGATCCAACGCGCGAACGGTGGCACGACCGTGCCGCAGATCTTTGTTGATGGTAAACATGTTGGCGGTTGCGACGATTTATTCGCACTAGAGCGTGGCGGGAAATTGGACGCCATGCTTGCCGCATGAAGGTTGCCCTGCTTCAGCTGAACTCGGGCGATGTTCCGGCCACAAACTTGGCCGCGACGGTCCAGTTGGTCGGGCAAGCAGCGGGGCAAGGCGCAGAGTTTATTCTGACGCCCGAAGTTACGAATTGCGTGTCGCAAGATCGCCTTCATCAAATGCGCGTTCTGCAGCACCAAGATGATGACATAACTCTTGCTGGATTGCGCGCCGCAGCAGTGCGTCATGGCATCTGGCTGTCGATAGGGTCGCTTGCTTTGAAAACCAACGATCTTGATGGGCGCTTAGCCAATCGGTCGTTCTTGATTGATCCTGCGGGGCGGATTGTCGCGCAGTATGACAAAATCCATATGTTTGATGTAGCGGTGTCGCCTTCTGAAACCTACCGCGAATCTGCAGGGTACCGTCCCGGCGAACAAGCGGTGGTCGCAGATACGCCTTTTGCCAAGATCGGGATGAGCATTTGCTACGATGTGCGGTTTGCATATCTTTACCGTGCTTTGGCGCAATCGGGCGCGCAAGTTCTATTGGTCCCTTCTGCATTTTCGCCCGTCACGGGGGCCGCGCATTGGGAAACGTTGCTGCGTGCGCGCGCGATTGAAACGGGCTCTTATGTTTTGGCCGCGGCCCAAACGGGCACGCATTCCGCACACTCAGGCAAGCTGCGCCAAACATATGGGCATAGTTTGGCGGTATCGCCTTGGGGCGAGGTTTTGGTCGACATGGGGACGGCGCCGGGCATTGCAATGGTTGATCTTGACCTAGCGGAAGTGGCACAAAGCCGGAAACGTATCGCGGCCTTAAGCCATGACCGCCCCTTTGAAGGCCCCTAATGTCCAAGTCGTCAGATGACCTTGCCGTTTCACTGTTCAGCGAAATCCTTGTTGTTGAGCAACTCGCCCGCACAAGCGTCGCACGGGTGCTGCCGAAAGGTATGGAGCTTTCACATTTTTCAGTTCTCAATCATCTAGCGCACTCCGCAACGGAACGTTCGCCTGCACAGTTGGCCAAGACTTTTAACCTGACCCGTGGTGCCATGACGAATACATTGCACAAGCTGGAATGGGCTGGATGGGTCCATATTCGTCCCGATTGGGATGATGCCCGCCGCAAAATGGTTGCGATTAGCCCTTCGGGCCAATCTGCCCGCAATGCTGCTTTGGCGGCGATTGCGCCCCTCATCGCTGATGTCGTCACGTCTGTCGGGGAAGACAAAGTGCGCACGGCCTTACCAGTCTTGCGCGAAATGCGCCTGAAATTGCGCGGAGCTTTGGACTAGGCGGGTTTGGTCGCTGTCGTGACGTAGTTCACCGAAAGATCGCGGTCCGAGATCGACCATGTGAACTTTGCAAAGTTAAATACAAACCCTTTGCGGTCCACGGGTGTCATCCCAGACTTTTCGATAAAGCTGAATAATTCGTCTGGTGTGATGAATTTCTTCCACTCATGCGTGCCCTTTGGCAGCCAACGCATCACATATTCTGCCCCGATAATCGCCATCGCAAAGCTTTTGGGATTGCGGTTGATCGTTGAACAAATGTGAATGCCGCCCGGTTTCATCAGTGCATGGCAGGCGTCCAGATACCCTTGCGGGTCGGCCACATGTTCGACGACCTCCATATTCAGTACAGCATCGAATTGTTCACCCGCCTCTGCCATCGCCTCGGCAGTAGTGTGACGATAATCGATGTCCAAACCTGACTTTTCGGCGTGTATTTTCGCCACCGGAATGTTTCGCTCGGCCGCGTCAGCGCCCACAATCGTAGCCCCCAAACGCGCCATTGGCTCGCATAGCAGTCCGCCACCGCAGCCAATGTCGAGAATGCGCAAGCCTTTGAACGGCTCTGGCTGGCTTAGGTCGCGTCCGAACTCTGCCGCGATTTGGGACGTGATATAGTCCAGCCGCACCGGATTCATCATATGCAACGGCTTGAACTTGCCGTTCAGATCCCACCATTCGGCAGCCATTGCTTCGAACTTGGCGATTTCTGATGGATCAACAGTATTTGTAGCCGACATTTTCGGGCCTCGCATTATGGTCAGTCGTATTGATCATCGATATAGGGTGATTATGGACAAAGTCGTAGGACAAAAGCGCCCAGGTGCACATCTTTACCACCCCATTGATCCCTTTGATCAGCGGATGTTGGAGGTGGGCGATGGTCACAGTATCTACGTGGAGCAATGCGGTAATCCCGACGGTATGCCTGTTGTGGTTCTGCATGGCGGCCCCGGTGGCGGGTGCAGCCCTGCGATGCGCCGCTATTTTGATCCCAATGTTTACCGAATCATTTTGTTTGATCAGCGCGGCTGTGGTCGTTCACGTCCGCATGCCAGCGTAGAGGCGAACACGACGTGGCATTTGGTTGCTGACATTGAATTGATCCGCGAAACGCTTGGTATTGATCGCTGGGTTGTCTTTGGCGGGTCTTGGGGCGCGACGCTCGCGTTGATCTATGCCCAGGCACACCCCGATCGCGCCGCAGCATTGACACTGCGCGGCGTTTTCTTAATGACCCAGCCCGAACTTGATTGGTTCTATGGCGGAGGCGCAGGAAAATTTTGGCCCGACCTGTGGGCGCGTTTTTCTGACCTTATCCCCGCAGATGAACAAGACGATTTCATCGCTGCCTATCACCGGCGTCTTTTCTCGGGGGATATCCCACTTGAGACGCGATATGCTCGCGCGTGGGCCTCTTGGGAAAATGCGTTGGCTTCGATGGGCAGTGACGGGATTACAGGCGAAAGCCCTGCAGATTATGCCCGTGCGTTCGCGCGGCTGGAAAATCATTATTTCCATAACGCAGGGTTTTTAAACGCAGATCAGCAGATTTTGCATCCCGCGCAAATGGCCAAGATTGCAGATATTCCCGGTGTCATCGTGCAAGGTCGCTATGACATGATTTGCCCGCCTGTATCTGCGCACACTCTTTCGCTTATGTGGCCCAAGTCACGGCTGACATTTATTGGTCGCGCCGGGCATGCGTTATCAGAGCCGGGCATCAGCGTAGAACTGGTACGCACGATGGATATGTTTGGAGCGCAACGACAAGCATTGGGGCTTTAAGGCTTTACAGATGAAAGTCAGTCGCTAAGCTTCATCGAACGTTATACGGGAATTTAGTAACTTGGGCAGCGTCCTAAAGATTATTCTACAACGACTCGCACTTGGTTTTCTTACTTTGCTGATTGTCTCGGTGGTGATTTTCACTGCAGTGAACTTGTTGCCGGGTGATTTTGCGCAATCCATCCTTGGACAAGGCGCCACACCAGAGGCGGTCGCATCGATCCGTGCTGACCTTGGTCTCGATCAGCCACCAGTTACGCGGTACTTCCAATGGTTAGGTGGCGCATTGCAAGGCGATCTGGGGACAAGCTTTGCCCAAGCGAACTTTGCCAGCTTTACCGGAACCGATTCAGGTGCGACCACAGTCGCCCAGCAAATCGCCCCCCGCTTTCAGAACACGATGTTCCTTGCGATGGTGACGGCCGCAATCGCGGTGCCTTTCGCCATCACGCTCGGTATTCTGGCGGCCCTTTACCGGAACACTGTTTTTGACCGCGCAACGAACATCTTTACGCTGACCTCGATTTCCAGCCCAGAGTTCTTTCTTGCTTACATCCTGATCCTGTTCCTTGCGGTGCTGAACCCGATCTTCCCGTCATTGTCGAATATTTTTGAAGGCATGCCTTTTAGCGAACGGCTTGAGAAATCAATGCTGCCTGCGCTGACGCTTACCTTGGTTGTGACCGCGCATATGATGCGGATGACCCGTGCCGCGATCATCAACTTGCTGGCCTCGCCCTATATTGAAATGGCCCGTCTTAAGGGCTTGTCGCCGATGCGGGTGATCGTAAAGCACGCGCTGCCAAATGCGCTGGCACCGATTATCAACGTTATCGCGCTGAACCTTGCCTATTTGATTACCGGTGTTGTCGTGGTCGAGGTGGTCTTTGTTTACCCCGGCATTGGCCAGTTGTTCGTGGATAGCGTGAAAATCCGCGACATCCCGATTGTGCAGGCGTGCTGCCTGATCTTTGCAACGGCCTTTATCCTTTTGAACCTGACGGCGGACATCATGTCTATCCTGTCCAACCCACGTCTGAGGCATCCGAAATGATTTTATGGATTGTCGCAACCCTTCTTGGCATGGGCGCATTGGCTTGGGGTTTTCGGTTTGCAGGTCAAGCGGCCACCAGCAATGGACCAAAATTCCGCGATATGCCGTTTGGCGTGGCCTATGGTTATGTGCTTGGGACGGGCATTCTGCTTTGGCTGATCTGGGCATATACGCAAGGCCGCAGCGCCGACACTGCCATCGCAAACAAGTTCTTCTTTTTGCGCATCGCCATCGAAGGGTTCATCCTGTTTAGCATCGCAGCTTGGCTGTTTCGCATTCTAGGTCGCTCTGTCGGCACAGTATGGAGCAAGAAGATGTTCCGCTCGATGCCGCTCACCGCTTCATTCGGTATTATGACGATCCTGATTTACGCATTCTTGGCGATCTTTGCCGGCGTTATCGCGCCTTATGGCCAAGAAGAAGTCATTCTGGGCGCTGCCGCAAATATCGTGCCGGGTGGCGACCCCGCGCTGGGCGGCGACCCTGATTTCTACTTTGGAACCGACCAGATTGGCCGCGATATCCTAAGCCGTTTAATCTATGGCGCACAGAACACAGTTGGCATTGCATTTGCGACGACACTTCTGGCGTTCTTTCTGGGCGGCACGCTTGGGTTTTTGGCGGCGACACTTGGGGGTTGGCTTGATCAACTTCTCTCGCGTTTGGTCGATGTATTGATGGCAATCCCGTCGTTGATTTTTGCGCTGCTGCTGATGACAATCGCCAGCGTTTGGGCGCCGCAGTTGGGTATTCCGCTGACCGTGTTCATGGTGCTGATCATTGCTGTCATTGATAGTACCCGTGTTTACCGTTTGGCGCGCGCTGTGGGCCAGAGCATTGTTGTCATGGACTACATCGAAGCTGCGAAACTGCGCGGTGAAGGTTTAGGTTATCTGGTGTTCAAAGAGATTTTGCCAAACGCGACGGCCCCTTTGCTGGCTGAATTTGGTCTGCGGTTCTGCTTTGTATTCCTAACGATTGCGGCGTTGTCTTTCTTGGGTGTCGGGATCCAGCCACCGCTTGCCGATTGGGGCACGATGGTACGCGATTTGGGCGGTTTTGTGAACTTTGCACAGTTTGCACCATTGGCGGCAACTGCCCCGTTGTTAGCTGCGGGTGCGATTGCATTGCTGACCGTCGCGGTGAACTTTGTGGTCGACTGGATGCTGCATAAATCGTCGGGGCTCAAAGAATGACCGAAGAACCACTTCTTAAAATGCGCGGCGTCAAGCTTGAAGGCCGCAGCGACGAAAAATGGAACCCCATTATCAATGGCGTTGATTTGACGCTTGCCCGTGGCGAAGTACTGGGGCTGATCGGCGAATCTGGTGCAGGTAAATCTACGCTTGGGCTGGCTGCGATGGGGTATACCCGCGACGGTGTGCGGATCAGTGACGGCTCAGTGGAATTTGACGGAATTGATCTGCTCAAGGCGTCGGCTGCCGTTAAGCGTGAGTTGCTAGGCAAGCGTATTGCTTATGTTGCGCAGTCTGCTGCCGCCAGTTTCAACCCTGCGCACAAACTGATGGACCAGCATTGCGAAGGTCCGGTGCAGCACGGCGTTATGGGGCGCGCAGAGAGCGAACAAGACGGGATCGAGCTGTACCGTAAACTGCGCCTGCCGAACCCTGAACAGATCGGGTTTCGTTATCCGCACCAGGTATCTGGCGGCCAGCTTCAGCGCTGTATGACCGCGATGGCGATGTCGTGCCGCCCTGACCTGATCATCTTTGATGAACCGACAACAGCCTTAGATGTGACCACGCAAATCGAAGTCCTTGCCTCGATCCGCGATATCGTCGAACAGTTTAACACCGCCGCGATCTACATCACGCATGACTTGGCTGTCGTCGCGCAAATGGCCGACCGCATTAAGGTTCTGCTAAAAGGGGACGAGGTCGAAACCGCGGACACGCGTACGATGTTGTCTGCGCCGACCCAAGAATACACAAAATCACTTTGGGCTGTGCGCAGCTTTGAACGCCCGCTTAAACCTGCCGTGCTTACAAGTGCGGTACCTGTCGTAAGTGTGCAGAATGTTGATGCGTCATATGGAATCGTTCCGGTTCTGCACGACGTCAGTTTTGACATGTACGAAGGCCGCACAGTTGCGGTTGTTGGCGAAAGTGGCTCTGGTAAATCAACGGCTGCGCGCTGTATCACGGGCCTTTTGCCGCCAAAGATGGGTCAGATTTTGGTTGATGGGCAAGTGATGCCCGCCGACTATCGCAAGCGATCCAAAGACCAACTGCGCCAAGTTCAGATGATCTATCAAATGGCTGATACGGCGCTGAACCCGCGCATGTCTATCGGCCAGATCATCGCCCGCCCGGTGGAATTCTATCTAGGCCTGAAGGGCGCGGAGAAACGCAAAAAAGTCGATGCTTTATTGGAGCAAATCGAACTTGAGCCGACAGAATACTATAACCGCCTCCCGTCCGAACTTTCGGGTGGTCAAAAACAGCGCATCGGAATTGCGCGCGCCTTGGCGGCAGAGCCAAAGTTCATCATTTGTGACGAAGTGACATCCGCGTTGGATCAATTGGTCGCCGAAGGAATACTGCGACTATTGGCGCGTTTGCAGGACCAGCTGTCGCTTTCTTATATGTTCATCACCCACGACCTTGCGACCGTGAAGGCGATCGCCGACGAAGTGGTCGTCATGAAAGACGGGCGTGTAGTGGAACAAGGACCAAAACAGGAAATGTTCCAGCCACCGCATCACCCATACACAGATCTATTGCTGTCATCGGTGCCAGAAATGGACCCTGATTGGCTCACAAATCTGTTAGAAGAACGCGGAGTTGATAACATCGGCGACGCTGCAGTTGGTAAGATGTAAATAGAATCACTATGTAAGTTGTGAAGAAACCGGGCGGACAACGCCTGAGACATTAACTAGGGAGAACGATAATATGCACGGAATTAGTAGACGCGGTCTATTGAAAACAGGTGTTGCTGCAGGTGTGCTTGGCCTGACAGGCATGCCTCTGCGCGCGCAAACACGCGGCGGAAAACTGACGGCGGGTTTGGGTGGCGCGAACACATCCGATAGCTGGGATGGCCGGACACACTCGGATATCTTCATGATCGCTTCGGCGCACGGCAGTGTTTTTGACTGCCTAACAGAAGTCGCAGCAGACGGGTCGCTCAAGGGCGAATTGGCCGAAAGCTGGGAAGCTTCAGCAGACGCGAAAATCTGGACCTTTAACTTGCGTCGCGGCGTGACCTTCCACAATGGCAAGTCATTCGGCGCAGATGACGTCATCGAATCGCTGCAAATGCACGTGGCCGAAGGCGCGAAATCGGCAGCCCAGCCGATCGTTGCTGCGATTTCCGATATGACGAAAGTGAACGATTACCAAATCCAGTTCACACTGGATTCAGGTAACGCCGACTTCCCATATCTGATGTCTGACTATCACCTCTTGATCTTCCCTGCGGGCCAGATTGAAGAAGGTATCGCAAAAGGTATCGGTACCGGCCTCTATCAGGTGCAGTCCTTTGATCCAGGTGTTCGCATGGTCGCAACGCGCTATCCAGATCACTACAAAGGTGACACCGCCGGCTTCTTTGACGAGATCGAATACATCGCGATCAACGACAACACAGCGCGGATGAATGCACTGATGACCGGTCAGGTTGATACGATTAACCGGATCGACTTTAAGACCGAGGCACTGCTGAAAGCGAACCCAGCGCTGCGCATCCAAGAAGTGACGGGCAACCAACACTACACATTCGCTATGCTCACAGACAATGCGCCGTTTAACGACGTAAACGTTCGCCGCGCGCTAAAGTATGGCATCAACCGTCAGGAAATGGTCGACAAGATTCTTCTTGGTCACGGTAAAGTTGGCAACGACACCCCAATCGGACCCGCAAACCAGTTCTACCATTCCGAAATGGAGCAGCTGTCCTACGATCCGGACAAAGCCAAGTTTTATCTCAAAGAAGCTGGCCTCGATAGCCTAAGCGTAGATATCAGCGCGTCGAATGCCGCGTTTGAGGGTGCCGTCGATGCGGCGCAGCTTTTCCAGTCATCTGCTTCTGCTGGCGGGATCGACCTGAATGTTATTCAGGAACCTGCTGACGGATATTGGTCCAACGTCTGGCTGAAAAAGAACTTCTCAGCTGTGTATTGGTCCGGTCGCGCGACAGAGGACTGGATGTTCTCAACTGCTTACGAATCTGGCGTGCCTTGGAATGACAGCCAGTGGGGCGCAGAAGACAGCTCGCGCTTCCAAGAACTGCTTCTCATGGCTCGCGCCGAGTTGGACAGCGACAAGCGTCAGGCACAGTACTTCGAAATGCAGGAAATCCTGCGCGACGATGGCGGTGTTCTGATCCCGATGTTCGCGAACTACGTGCAGGCTGTGAACAATCGTATCTCTTCACCTGATACGGTCGGCAACTTGTGGCAGATGGATAACGCACGCATGTCCGAGCGTTGGTCCGTGGCATAAGCTTAGCCACTTAGAGATAGTGAAACGCCCCGCCGATTGGTGGGGCGTTTTCATTCCCCCTTGCGCCCTCCCCAACCTTCCCCTATACGAACATCAACAACGCGGATTGGCCTCCACCCCCAACCCCACCGGAATTCACAACGGGCCGCGCGCCCGTTTTTTTGTGCCTAAAAACTACGATTGAAAGAATGATGAACGATCTGATTGCCAAAGCGGCCATTGACCGCCGTATCGCCGAAATTATCACCCCAGTCATCGAGGACATGGGGTTCGAGGTCGTGCGCGTGCGTTTGATGACCGGCAAGGAAAGCATTCTTCAGATCATGGTGCAGCGTCCTGACGGCCAAATCGAAGTTGATGAATGCGCGCGGGTATCCACCGCAATCAGCGCTACTTTGGATGTAGAAGACCCGATCGTTGACGTTTACACGCTTGAGGTTTCCAGCCCTGGCATTGACCGCCCGCTGACGCGGATGAAGGACTTTGATCAGTGGGAAGGCTTTGAAGCCAAGATCGAAACAGACGAGCTGATTGATGGGCGTCGTCGCTTTAAGGGTCAGTTGGCCGGTACCGAGGGTGACGAGGTACTGATTACCATCACCGAAGGCACGATTGGCTTAAAGTTTGAATGGTTATCAGATGCCAAACTGGTTCTGACAGATGAATTGATCCGCGATGTTTTGCGCGGGCGTAAAGATGCGGGTCAAATTGACGAGGCCCAATTCGACGAGATTGAAACGATTATAGACGGTGAGGAGAACACCTGATGGCATATACATCAGCCAACCAGCTGGAATTGCTGCAAACAGCCGAAGCTGTGGCACGCGAAAAGAACATCGAGCCACGGCTTGTCGTTGAAGCGATGGAAGAATCGCTCGCTCGGGCTGCGAAATCCCGCTACGGCGCTGAAATGGATATCCGTGTTGCGATTGATCGCAAGACCGGTAAGGCCACGTTCACCCGCGTCCGCACTGTGGTCGAGGATGAAGAGCTAGAGAATTATCAAGCTGAATTCACTGTCGCTCAAGCCAAAGAATACATGGAAGACCCAGAAGTTGGTCAGCAGTTCGTCGAAGAAGTGCCGCCCGTCGAATTGGGCCGCATTGCCGCACAATCCGCCAAACAGGTGATCTTGCAAAAGGTCCGCGAAGCAGAGCGTGACAAGCAGTACGAAGAATTCAAAGACCGTGCCGGTACAATCATCAACGCGCTGGTTAAGCGGGAAGAATACGGCAATGTCATCGTTGACGTGGGTTCTGGCGAAGCCGTCCTACGCCGCAACGAAAAGATCGGTCGCGAGGCATACCGCCCGAATGATCGCATTCGTTGCTACATCAAAGAAGTCCGCCGTGAACAGCGTGGCCCGCAGATTTTCCTCAGCCGGACCGCGCCAGAATTCATGGCAGAGCTGTTCAAAATGGAAGTGCCTGAAATCTACGAAGGCATCATCGAGATCAAGGCAGTCGCCCGTGACCCCGGTTCGCGTGCCAAGATCGCTGTTATTTCCTACGACAACTCCATCGACCCTGTCGGTGCTTGTGTTGGTATGCGTGGCTCACGCGTGCAGGCGGTTGTGAACGAACTTCAGGGCGAGAAAATCGACATCATTCCATGGAATGAAGATATGCCAACGTTCCTTGTGAACGCGTTGCAGCCTGCGGAAGTGTCCAAAGTTGTTTTGGACGAAGAAGCCGGCAAAATCGAAGTCGTTGTTCCCGACGAACAACTGTCGCTGGCCATCGGCCGTCGCGGACAAAACGTGCGCCTTGCGTCCCAACTGACCGGTCTTGATATCGACATCATGACCGAAGAAGAGGAAAGCAAGCGTCGTCAGGCCGAGTTTGAACTGCGTACGAAATTGTTCATGGATACCCTTGATCTGGACGAATTCTTTGCCCAACTACTAGTATCAGAAGGGTTCACGAACCTGGAAGAAGTCGCTTACGTTGAATTGGGCGAACTGTTGGTCATCGAAGGCGTTGATGATGATACAGCCGCAGAATTGCAGGCCCGCGCCCGTGATTATCTTGAGGCGAAAGCGAAAAAAGCAATGGATGCGGCCCGCGAACTGGGCGTCGAAGACAGCCTGATCAACTTTGAGGGGCTGACCCCGCAGATGCTTGAGGCATTGGGCAAAGACGGCGTTAAAACGCTTGAAGACTTTGCGACCTGCGCTGACTGGGAACTGGCCGGCGGCTGGACGACAGAAGGCGGCGAGCGCGTGAAAGATGATGGTGTTCTAGAGCCATTCGACGTCTCGCTAGAAGAAGCGCAGAACATGGTCATGACAGCCCGCGTCATGCTGGGTTGGGTTGACCCTGCGGATCTTGTCGGGGACGTCGAAGAAGACGATGAACTTAGCGAGGAAGCGGAGGCCTGATCGTAGGCCTTCGTGGTTCGCAAATGGCGCGTGGTGGCCATAACAAAGATCGGGATGATGCCGAACGCAAGTGCATCGTCACTGGTGAAGTACAGCCTAAGGCTGGGCTAATCCGCTTTGTTGTAGGTCCCGAAAACATGGTTTACCCAGATATTCTGGGCAAACTTCCGGGGCGTGGGATGTATGTCACGGCGGATCGTGCTGTGCTTGAAGAGGCCAGAAAAGGTCAGTTTTCACGTTCAGCCAAGCAGGCGGTAAATGTGCCTGACGGGTTGGTGGACGAGGTCGAGCGGCAATTGGCCCGTCATACCATCGATCTGATCGCGCTAACCCGCAAAGCAGGCCGTGCTGTCTGTGGGTTTGAAAAAGTAAAAGGATGGCTTGCCGGAGGCGAGCGGGTCCGTGTTCTGGTGCAGGCCTCTGATGGGTCTGAACGGGGCAAAACGAAACTATGGACGCCCGAGGGTGCCCGCTATTTTGGTTGCTTGACGTCAACTGAATTGGGTTTGGCATTTGGACGGCAAAGTGTGATACATGGCGCGCTAGCGACTGGCAAACTCAGCAATCGTGTTGTAGAGGAAGCCACAAAGCTGCGCGGATTACGCGAAGGGAACGGTGGCGATACGGCCATCGAGAAGGATACAGAAGCTAAATGAGCGATAACGACGGTAAAAAGACACTCGGCCTTGGTGGTTCACGTCCTTCAAACGTGAAGCAAAGCTTTAGCCATGGGCGGACCAAAAACGTCGTGGTGGAAACCAAACGCAAACGCGTTGTGGTTCCCAAGCCGGGTGCGGCAAAGCCAACGACAGGTAGAACCGGACCAATTGGTGGTGATCCCTCTAAGCGGCCAGCAGGCATTTCCGATGTCGAGCTAGAGCGCCGGATGAAGGCACTCGCGATGGCAAATGCCCGCGAAGCCGAAGAATCCGCCAAGCGGGACGCTGAAGAAAAAGAACGCGCAGCAGAGCGCGAAGCGCGCCGCGCAGAGATCGAAGCAAAAGAAGCCGAAGATCGCGAACGTGAAGTGCGCGCCAAAGCGAAAGCTGACGAAGAAGAACGCCAGCGCGCAGCCGACGTTAAAGCAAAGGCTGCGGCTTCTGCACCTCCACCTGCTGCGTCTGCACCGGGTGAAGATGCTGTATCGCGTCCGAGTGCCGCGCCGCGTAAAACCGATCGCGATAACGATTCACGCGACAACAAGACAAAAGCAAAACCAACCCGCGGAGCGGAAGATAACCGTCGCGCTGGTAAGCTGACGCTGAATGATGCGATGGCAGGCCGCCACGGTGGCCGTCAGCGCTCTATGGCGGCAATGAAGCGCAAGCAAGACCGCGCCCGCGCCAAAGCGATGGGTGTGTCAGCCGAGCGTGAAAAGGTATTCCGCGATGTAGCGTTGCCAGAAGCAATCACTGTTTCTGAATTGGCGAACCGGATGAGTGAACGCGTATCAGATGTTGTAAAAGCGTTGATGAACAACGGTATTATGGCGACGCAGAACGAAACTCTCGATGCAGATACCGCTGAACTCATCATCGAAGAATTTGGCCACACAGTTGTGCGTGTGTCTGATGCCGATGTCGAGGATGTCATCCAAGCTGTCATCGACAGCCCAGAAGACTTGCAAACCCGTCCACCGATCATCACGATCATGGGTCACGTTGACCACGGTAAAACATCGCTTTTGGACGCAATCCGCAACGCCAAAGTTGTCGCCGGAGAAGCCGGTGGTATCACGCAGCATATCGGGGCCTATCAGGTCACAACCGCGAGCGGCGCTGTTTTGTCCTTCCTTGATACTCCGGGGCACGCGGCGTTTACGTCCATGCGTTCACGTGGTGCACATGTGACAGACATTGTTGTGCTCGTTGTTGCCGCCGACGATGCGGTGATGCCGCAAACCGTCGAAGCGATCAACCACGCCAAAGCGGCGAAGGTTCCGATGATTGTCGCCATCAACAAGATGGATAAACCGGGTGCCAACCCTGATAAGGTCCGGACTGATTTGCTTCAGCACGAGGTCGTCGTCGAAAAGATGTCCGGTGAAGTGCAAGACGTTGAAGTGTCCGCGATCACGGGTCAGGGTTTGGATGAGCTACTTGAAGCCATCGCGCTGCAGTCCGAAATTCTCGAACTGAAAGCAAACCCTAACCGTGCTGCCGAAGGAGCCGTAATCGAGGCACAGCTTGATGTTGGCCGCGGTCCTGTTGCAACGGTTCTGATCCAGAACGGTACGCTGCGCCAAGGCGATATCTTTGTTGTCGGCGAGCAGTACGGTAAGGTCCGCGCGCTGATCAATGATAAAGGCGAACGCGTCCAAGAGGCCGGTCCAGCCGTCCCTGTTGAGGTCCTTGGCCTGAACGGTACACCAGAAGCTGGCGACGTCTTGAACGTGGTTGCAACTGATGCACAGGCCCGTGAAATCGCAGAATACCGCGAAAAAGCGGCCAAAGCGAAACGTGCCGCAGCCGGTGCTGCAACGACGCTCGAGCAGTTGATGGCAAATGCCAAAGCCAACCAGACCCTCAGCGAATTGCCGATTGTGGTCAAAGCTGACGTGCAAGGTTCCGCCGAAGCAATCGTGCAAGCGATGGAAAAAATCGGTAACGACGAAGTGCGTGTACGCGTCCTGCACTCTGGTGTTGGTGCGATCACGGAAACGGACATCGGTTTGGCCGAAGCGTCTGGCGCACCTGTGTTTGGCTTTAACGTCCGTGCGAATACATCCGCGCGGAACACTGCTAACCAAAAAGGCGTCGAGATCCGGTATTATTCGGTCATCTATGACCTTGTAGACGACGTGAAAGCTGCTGCCTCTGGTCTGCTATCTGCTGAGATTCGCGAAAAGTTCATCGGCTACGCCAACATCAAAGAGGTCTTCAAGGTCTCGAATATCGGTAAAGTTGCCGGGTGTCTGGTCACCGAAGGTGTGGCCCGTCGTTCTGCTGGCGTCCGCTTGTTGCGCGACAACGTGGTTATTCACGAAGGTACTTTGAAAACGCTTAAGCGCTTTAAGGACGAAGTCCCAGAGGTCCAGTCTGGTCAAGAATGTGGTATGGCCTTCGAGAATTACGAAGACATCCGCCCGAATGATGTGATCGAAATCTTCGAGCGCGAAGAGGTCGAACGGAACCTTTGATCTGATGAGATTTTAATGAAATAAAGGCGGTCCCGACGGGCCGCCTTTTTTTGTGATTGGAACGTCGAAATAGAATTGCCGCACCGCACCGCATCTCGTTACAAAGAGCCAGGTAGTTTTTGGCGACTTTCACGATAAGTCAGAGCGATCACAAAAAGATCGATGGCAGTCAGGATCAAGAGCATTTTGCCGCCAATAGAATACCACTCCATCAGTTGGTAGACGACAAACAAGCCAAGCACCGCAATCGCAGCATGATTGGCCCAACGCACACCTGACAAAAGTGCGCCAACAACGGCAACGTGCAGCAGACCGTGCAGACCGAAATAGATGATGTAAAATGTTGAACTTGAAGTCGGCACAATGCTTGCAAAAGCTAGAATTTGCGTCGCTACGAAATCATTTGGATCTTCTGAAAGCTCTTGCTGCACTAACCACTGCGCAATGACGGGCAGTTTTTCCATGCCACCGAGGTAAAGCGCCAAACTAGTCAGTAGCTGTGTAAGCCCCAAAAAACCCTTTGCCAGAATCGTAATAATGAATAGTCGGTGGGCGCTAAACATGGATCAAGCCTGACATCTCAAACCTACAGCCAATCCCGTAAAATCGGGATCAGTGGCACGTCAGCCGCTGGCATTGGGTAATCCCGAAGCTCATTCGCCTTTACCCATTTCAGCGCTTGGTTCTCGCGTGATTGTGGTGTGCCGTTCCACTTTCGGCAGGCAAAGAGTGGCATAAGTAGGTGGAAATCGTCATAGGAATGGCTGGCGAATGTGAGCGGGGCGAGGCAGGATGCCCAAGTATCTATCCCCAATTCTTCCTGCAATTCGCGTATCAGGGCCGCTTCGGGGGTTTCTCCCGCTTCGACCTTCCCGCCCGGAAACTCCCATAGCCCGGCCATTGATTTACCCTCGGGCCGCTGTGCCAATAACACACGCCCGTCAGGATCAATCAGTGCCACGGCCGACACCAAGACGACTTTCACGACCTGTAGTCTGCGTTGATGGTGATGTAGCCGTGCGTCAGATCGCAGGTCCAAACCGTGCTTCTACCGCTTCCGATTCCCAGATCAACGCCGATCTCGAGCTCTTGATTTTTCATATAAGCGCTGGCTTCATCTTCTGAATAACTCGGCGCGCGCCACCCATTTTCGGCTACTGTGATATCGCCAAACCGGATGCTTAGCCTGTCGCGGTCAGCGGCTGCTCCGGACTTGCCGACAGCCATCACAACGCGGCCCCAATTCGCATCTTCGCCTGCAATCGCAGTCTTCACCAAAGGTGAGTTTGCAATCGATAGTGCCACGCGGTGCGCATCGGCGTCGTCTTTCGCGCCGTTTACGTTCACGGTCACGAACTTTGTCGCGCCTTCGCCATCGCGCACAACCTGATGGGCCAGATCATGCATCACTTCTGACAACGCGTTCGCAAATTCTGCGTTGCCAGTCACGTCAACACCGGACGCGCCTGTCGCCGCCATCATGAGGGAATCAGAGGTAGATGTATCGCTATCCACCGTGATGCAGTTGAAAGTTTTGGCATTCAGAGACGAGAGAAGTGCTTGTAAATCCGCCTGCCCGATCAAAGCGTCCGTAAAGATATAGACAAGCATCGTCGCCATATCAGGCGCGATCATTCCAGACCCCTTGGCGATTCCCGCGATTTTGACGGCCTTGCCATTCACTTGAATTGTCTTGGTCGCACCTTTGGCAAAGGTGTCGGTTGTCATGATCGCACGCGCAGCGGCTTCCATTGCGCCATCAGATTGATTGATGTGCAGCTCTTCGATTTTCGCTGTGATCCGGTCATGCGGAAGCGGTTCGCCGATCACGCCAGTCGATGCGGTAAAAACCCGGTCTTCGGATACGCCGGTTTGGGCCGCGACCCCGGAAGTTAGCGCTTTGACCGATTCGATCCCGCGTCCGCCCGTGAAAGCGTTCGAGTTACCTGAGTTTACAAGAATTGCGGCAGGTCCGCTGGGGTCATGACCCAGTTTGCTTTGGCAATCCAATACAGGTGCAGATCGGGTGGCAGAGCGTGTAAAAACACCTGCCATCGCCGTGCCCGGGGCAAGCAAAGCCAGCATCACGTCGACCCGGTTCTTATGCTTAACACCCGCTGCAGCTGCAGCGAACGTGACACCTGAAATTTCGGGCAGTTCTGGGAAATGTGCGGGGGCAAGGGGGGATATTGTCATGCTCTTAATCCAGCAATTCGACGCGGTCGATCAGATCAGGGTCAAACTGACCTTCCTCTGGCGTGACGATATTTTGTGCGGCGGTTAGTTCGTCCAGGCGAGCGGTGATTGCAAGTTCTTGCAGCTCCGCTGCGAGCTCGCGACGCAGGTCATCTAGCGCAGGACGGGCCTGCACACGGGTTTCATCCAACGTAGCGACATGCCACCCGAACTGCGTTTCGAATGGTTCGCTGACACCGCCAACCGCGAGAGACGTAATTTGATCCTCGAACGCAGGGACCATCGCGCCTGCCCCAAACCAGCCCAGATCACCACCATTTGGCCCCGTTGGGCCAGTGGAGACGTCGCGAGCTACATCTGCAAACTCTTGACCGTCATTGATACGGGCCTTGGCTGCGGCGGCCTCTTCTTGGGTTTCGACCAAAAGGTGCGAGGCCCGGAATTCTTGGACTTCTGCGGCATCCGCAAAGCGCGCGTCATAGGCGACTTGAATGTCGTCTTCTGTGACGGCGCCTTCTGCGATCTCGGAAATAACATCGGCGGCACGCAACGCGCGCAATTCATTTGCGATCGTATAGGTGATCCGGTCGGGCGTATCGCCCAATGCGTCGGACAAAAGTTGCTGTTGGACAAGTTGATCAACTAACCCATCAAAAAGGACTTCGTTGGGGAACTGTGCGTACTGCTGCGGCAGTGCCATGCGGGCAATAATCACTTCACCCATAGTGATCTGGGTTTCGCCAACGGTGGCAACAACGGTGTCGGCTGTGACGTCTTGGGCAATGGCCCCTGTGGACATGGATGCCGCGATTGCCGCAGCACTCAAAAATGTAACATGTTTCAGCATTAAACGTTCCCTTGATAGGCCGCGAATGCCCGCGGCGTTGACACTGTAGGGGTGGCCCCTTACATCACTTTAATGCCTCGAGGAGGCACAAAGTAGATTGATCTTGGCCCTTTCTAAGTGGCCTGCGACGTGCCTACAAGCGACCTCCTCTCAAATAGATGTCAGACAGGCGTAACACGCGCCACCGGAGAAAATATGCTGGGTTTCGGAACGATTGCCAAAAAGGTGTTTGGCACCGCAAACGACCGCAAAGTAAAAGCTGCGCGCCCGTTGGTTGATCAGATCAACGCACTAGAGCCGCAGTTCGAAGCGCTGACTGATGAGGGCATCAAAGAGATGACCCAAACGCTGGCCGAGCGGGCCATGGCGGGTGAAAGTCTTGATGCACTTTTGCCAGAAGCTTTTGCGAACTGCCGTGAAGCTGCCAAGCGTGCGCTCGGATTGCGCGCCTTTGATACCCAGTTGAAGGGCGGGATTTTCCTGCATCAGGGCAACATCTCTGAAATGAAAACAGGCGAGGGTAAAACCCTTGTTGCGACATTCCCTGCTTACTTGAATGCATTGACCGGAAAGGGCGTGCATATCGTCACTGTCAACGACTACTTGGCCAAGCGTGACGCAGAATGGATGAGCAAAGTCTACAGTGCATTGGGCCTGACGACTGGCGTAATCTACCCGCAGCAGCCAGAAGCCGAGAAAAAAGCGGCATATGCCTGCGATGTGACCTATGCCACCAACAACGAGTTGGGCTTTGATTATCTGCGCGACAACATGAAGTCCGAGCTGGACCAGATTTTCCAGCGCTACCACAATTTCGCGATTGTAGACGAAGTCGACAGTATTTTGATCGACGAAGCGCGTACGCCTTTGATCATTTCTGGCCCTGCCCAAGACCGTAGCGAAATGTATGCAACGATTGATAAGATCGTGCCTGGCATTGCCGCCGAACACTTTACCCTTGACGAAAAGACCCGTCAGGTGACGTTCACGGACGAAGGCAATGATTTCCTAGAGGCGCAAATGACCGCCTCTGGGCTGCTGCCCGAAGGTCAAACGCTTTATGATCCAGAAAGTGCGACTTTGGTTCACCACGTAAACCAAGCATTGCGCGCACATAAACTGTTTACCAAAGATAAAGATTACATAGTACGCGATGACGAAGTCGTCTTGATCGACGAATTCACGGGCCGCATGATGGCGGGTCGCCGCTTGTCTGATGGCTTGCACCAAGCAATTGAAGCCAAAGAAGGTTGCGCGATCAAACCAGAAAACGTGACGCTGGCCTCTGTGACGTTCCAAAACTATTTCCGCCTTTACGACAAACTGGGCGGTATGACGGGCACGGCCGCAACCGAAGCCGAAGAATTTCTGGAAATCTACGGTCTGGGCGTCGTCGAAGTTCCGACAAACCGTCCTGTTGCGCGTGTCGATGAAGACGACCAAGTGTACCGGACCGCGCGCGAAAAATTTGAAGGCGTCGTAGCGGAAATCAAAGAAGCCCACGCGACAGGCCAGCCGATCCTCGTTGGTACAACATCAATCGAAAAGTCCGAGGCTTTAGCCGAAATGCTGAAAGCCGAAGGCATCACGTTTAATGTCCTGAATGCACGGCAGCATGAACAAGAAGCGCAGATTATTGCCGACGCGGGTAAACTGAACGCAGTGACGATTGCGACGAACATGGCGGGTCGCGGTACTGACATCCAGCTTGGCGGCAACGTCGAAATGCGCGTGTTGCAAGCGATGGCCACTGATCCAGAGGCTGATATCGAAGCCATTCGTGAAAAGATCGAAGCCGAGGTCGCGGACGAAAAGCAAAAGGTGATTGCCGTTGGCGGTCTGTTTGTTCTTGCGACTGAACGCCACGAAAGCCGCCGAATCGACAACCAGCTGCGTGGCCGCTCAGGTCGTCAGGGTGATCCAGGGCGTTCTGCCTTCTTCCTGTCACTCGAAGACGATTTGATGCGTATTTTTGGGTCCGAACGGCTTGAGAAAGTGCTGGCTGGGCTTGGCATGAAAGAGGGCGAGGCGATTGTGCATCCTTGGGTGAACAAATCGCTGGAACGTGCGCAGGCAAAGGTTGAAGGCCGCAACTTTGACATCCGCAAACAGCTTTTGAAATTTGATGATGTGATGAACGACCAGCGGAAGGTTATCTTTTCCCAGCGTCGCGACATCATGGAAGCCAAAGACCTGTCAGAGGTCACGAAGGACATGCGCGATCAGGTCATTGATGACCTTGTCGATCAATACATGCCACCAAAAACATATGCAGATCAGTGGGATACCCAAGGTCTTTATGCGGCGACAATCGAACATCTGGGCCTTGATGTGCCAGTGATTGATTGGGCCGATGAAGAGGGCGTCGATGACGACAGTATTCGCGAGCGCCTTGAAGAAGCCGCCGACAAATACATGGCCGAAAAGACAGAAGCCTTTGGTGATGAAACCATGCGCAACGTGGAAAAGCAGCTTTTGTTGCAAACCATCGATGCGAAATGGCGCGAGCATTTGTTGACGTTGGAACACTTGCGTCAAGTTGTGGGATTCCGCGGATATGCGCAGCGTGATCCGTTGAACGAATACAAGACAGAAGGCTTTCAACTTTTCGAAAGCATGCTGGATGGTCTGCGTACAGATGTGACGAAGAAGTTGTCCCAGATCAGGCCAATGTCGAAGGAAGAACAAGAGGCTATGGTTGCGCAGATGCGTGAACAACAGGCTGCCGCGCAAGCGGCGGCTGCTGCCGCAGCGGCACCGACAGCCCCTCCAAGCCCCGATGCGCGCCAAGGTTTTGATGAGAACGATCCAAAAACTTGGGGCAACCCGGGTCGCAACGACCTTTGTCCGTGTGGATCAGGTAAGAAATTCAAGCACTGCCATGGTCGGCTTTCGTAATTACGCCGTATCGGTCAACAGCCCTGCTGCGCGAAAGCTAAGTTCGCAGGACTTTCCGATGATTAAATGATCGTGGACGGTTAACCCCAGCGCCTTTGCGGCGGCATCAATCTGGTGCGTCATTTGAATGTCCGCCTGTGAAGGTGTCGGATCACCCGAGGGGTGATTGTGTACCAAAATCAACGCGGCTGCGTTCAATTCTAAGGCACGTTTTACTACCTCACGAGGGTAGACGGGCACGTGATCAATAGTGCCTTTGCCCTGTTCTTCGTCGGCAATGATGACGTTCTTTGTATTAAGAAACAGGATGCGAAATTGTTCGGTGCTGCGGTGCGCCATGGTGGTGTGGCAATAGTCCAGCAACGCATCCCAGCTTGAAACGACGTGTCGTTGCATAACTTTTGCGCGGGACAGACGCTGTGCCGCCGCTTCTATGATCTTAAGCTCTACGGCGACGGCTTCGCCTACGCCGTCGATCGCTTGAAGCTCTTTGATATTGGCGGAAAGCACCCGATTAAAATCGCCAAACGCATCGATCAGGCGTCGCGCCAAGGGTTTGACGTCTTGGCGGGGCAATGCGCGGAAAAGCACAAGTTCCAGCAATTCATAGTCCGGCATCGCCTGCGCGCCGCCTTCAACAAAACGGCGACGTAGGCGCTGGCGATGATCGCGCATGTAGGACGGAAGTCGCCCCTTTGCTACGGGCACAACTTCGGTCATTTCATCTAAGTGTGCAAATAGCGGATGTGCTTCGGCAAATTGGGTCATAGCCCACTATGCCAAAACAATTGTTACGACGTGGTTAACGTCAGCCCTTCATTGAGTCCCAAAAGCTCTTGACTGATGCAAAGAAGCTAGACCCTTGCGGATTATTCTCTTCGCTGAGTTGATCAAACTCTTTCAAAATCTCGCGTTGTCGGGCGGTCAATTTGACAGGCGTCTCAACGGCAAGTTCGATGAACATGTCACCAAGGCCACCGCCGCGCAGTGCTGGCATGCCTTTGCCACGTAAACGCATCTGGCGACCTGATTGCGACCCTTCGGGGACTTTGACGCGGCTACGACCGCCATCAATTGTAGGCACTTCGATCTCGCCACCTAGTGCCGCAGTCGCGATGGATAAGGGAACACGGCAAAATAGATTGCTTGCTTCACGCTCAAACAACGTATGAGTGTTGACCTCGATAAAGATATAAAGATCGCCGGTTGGGCCACCACGCATGCCTGCCTCGCCTTCGCCAGCAAGGCGGATGCGGGTGCCAGTTTCAACGCCCGCAGGGATGTTAACTGACAGCGATTTTTCTTTTTCAACGCGACCTTGGCCATGGCAAGTGGTGCAGGGATCTTTGATCGTCTGGCCCATGCCCGAACAGGTCGGGCAGGTACGTTCAACGGTGAAAAAGCCCTGTTGCGCCCGAACTTTTCCCATGCCGGAACATGTCGGGCAGGTTTGTGGTTCGGATCCGCCTTCTGCGCCGGTGCCGTTGCATGATCCGCATCCAACAGCGGTCGGAACGGTGACCGTCTTTTGCATGCCCGAAAACGCATCTTCTAGGTTAATGCGCAGGTTATAGCGAAGGTCATTGCCGCGTTGTGCTGCACTACGCCGCCCGCCGCCGCCACGCCCGCCCATAAAGTCGCCGAACAGGTCATCAAAGACGTCAGAGAACGCACTACCAAAGTCACCTTGACCGCCACGAGGGCCGCCACCGCCCATACCGTTTTCAAACGCGGCATGACCATAGCGGTCATATGCGGCTTTCTTGTTCTCGTCCTTGAGAACTTCGTAGGCTTCGTTTGCTTCTTTGAACTGCGCTTCGGCGTTTGGATTGTCGGAGTTGCGATCAGGATGAAGTTCTTTCGCCTTTTGGCGATAGCCCTTTTTGATCGTAGCTGCATCGGCGCCTTTGGCGACGCCAAGGATCTCGTAATAATCGCGTTTTGCCATGATGGTTTTCCCTTTGGGAATGAAAAAGACCGGCCCGGTTTATGGGCCGGTCAATTCATAGGCGGCACATGGCCTTAGTTGCCACGCTTCTCGTCATCCAGATCTTCGAAATCCGCATCGAGGATTTCTTCGTCTGCACCGGGTGTATCAGGCTCTACTTCGCCAGCCTCTTCTTGGCTGGACTTATAGATAGCTTCACCCAGCTTCATTGCAGCTTCGGTCACGTTCTGGACGCCGGACTTGATCTTGTCCGCTTTTTCAGTTTCCAGATCATCCTTAAGCGCTGCAATCGCCAATTCGATCGCTTCGATTGTCGTTGGATCAACCTTGTCAGCATGCTCTTCCATCGACTTTTCGGTCGAGTGGATCAGGCTTTCTGCTTGGTTTTTCGCATCTACGAGTTCGCGGCGGTCTTTGTCGGCCTCTGCGTTCTCTTCGGCGTCCTTGACCATTGCTTCGATGTCGTCATCGGACAGACCACCAGAGGCTTGGATCGTGATCTTTTGCTCTTTGCCAGTGCCTTTGTCTTTGGCGCCAACTTCAACGATGCCGTTGGCGTCGATGTCAAAGGTCACTTCGATCTGTGGCAGGCCGCGTGGCGCTGGCGGGATGTTCTCAAGGTTGAACTGGCCTAGCATCTTGTTATCTGCGGCCATTTCACGCTCACCCTGGAACACGCGCAATGTCACGGCGTTCTGATTGTCTTCGGCAGTTGAAAACACCTGAGACTTTTTCGTTGGGATCGTTGTGTTGCGGTCGATCAAACGTGTGAACACGCCGCCAAGGGTTTCGATGCCCAAAGACAATGGTGTCACGTCCAGCAGAACCACGTCTTTGACGTCGCCCTGCAGAACACCGGCTTGAATAGCGGCGCCCATGGCGACCACTTCATCAGGGTTCACACCTTGATGTGCTTCTTTGCCGAAGAACTTTGCAACTTCTTCTTTTACCTTTGGCATACGCGTCATGCCGCCAACCAACACAACTTCGTCGATGTCGGATGTGGACAGGCCCGCATCCTTGAGCGCGTCTTTACATGGCTTCAACGACGCCTTGATCAAATCACCAACAAGGCTTTCCAGCTTTGCACGTGTCAATTTCATAACCATGTGCAGCGGCTGTCCGTTTGATCCCATAGAGATAAATGGCTGGTTAATTTCAGTGCTGGAAGAAGATGAAAGCTCGATCTTTGCTTTTTCAGCGGCTTCTTTCAAACGCTGCAGCGCCATCTTGTCTTTGGTCAGGTCGACCTGGTTCTCTTTTTTGAACTCGCCGGCCAAGTAGTTGACGATGCGCATGTCAAAGTCTTCACCGCCAAGGAACGTGTCACCGTTGGTGGATTTCACTTCGAACAGGCCGTCGTCGATCTCGAGGATGGTAACGTCGAATGTACCGCCGCCAAGGTCATAGACAGCGATTGTCTTGCTGTCTTTTTTATCAAGGCCGTAGGCCAACGCAGCCGCTGTCGGCTCGTTGATGATGCGCAGCACTTCGAGGCCCGCGATCTTGCCGGCGTCTTTGGTTGCCTGACGCTGGGCGTCATTGAAGTACGCAGGAACAGTGATAACCGCCTGTGTCACTTCTTCGCCAAGATATGTCTCGGCGGTTTCTTTCATCTTACCAAGGATGAACGCAGAGATCTGGCTAGGCGAATACTTTTCACCTTTGGCTTCGACCCATGCGTCGCCATTGCCGCCATCGACGATCTCGAACGGCATGTTCTTTTTCTCTTTGGCGAGGTCCTTGTCGTCAAAACGACGACCGATCAGACGCTTCACAGCAAAGATGGTGTTTTCTGGGTTGGTCACAGCCTGGCGTTTTGCAGGCTGACCGACAAGGCGTTCATCGTCGGTGAAAGCAACGATAGACGGCGTTGTGCGCGCGCCTTCGGCGTTTTCTACGACACGTGGCTTAGCGCCATCCATGATCGCGATGCAAGAGTTGGTAGTTCCGAGGTCGATACCAATAACTTTGGCCATTTTTCAAATCCCTTTATTTTAGGCGGTTTGAGCAGCGCGAACCCACTTTCGGCACCCGCGCCAGTTACATGTCTGA
Organism: Yoonia sp.; assembly: GCF_017854415.1. Classification (GTDB taxonomy): domain Bacteria; phylum Pseudomonadota; class Alphaproteobacteria; order Rhodobacterales; family Rhodobacteraceae; genus Yoonia. Next base: position 35,628 of record NZ_JAFMHR010000011.1, read on the forward strand.
AGTCCGGGCATGTCGCCCAAAAACTTTGATCTTGGCGTATATAGGGATGCGGAATTGGGGCTGCAACCGCTAGAAGGTC
>NZ_JAFMHR010000123.1 GCF_017854415.1 Yoonia sp.
TTCCGTCAGAACCTTTTGGGTAAGCGCGTCGACTTCTCTGGCCGTTCGGTCATTGTGACAGGGCCAGAGCTGAAGCTGCATCAATGTGGCTTGCCGAAAAAGATGGCTTTGGAACTGTTCAAGCCGTTCATCTACTCGCGGCTCGAGGCCAAAGGTCTGTCTTCCACAGTGAAGCAAGCCAAGAAGCTGGTCGAAAAAGAGCGTCCCGAAGTGTGGGATATCTTGGACGAGGTGATCCGCGAACACCCTGTCATGCTGAACCGTGCGCCAACGCTGCACCGTCTTGGCATTCAGGCATTCGAACCTGTTCTGATCGAAGGCAAAGCCATCCAGCTTCACCCGCTTGTCTGTTCTGCGTTTAACGCCGACTTTGACGGTGACCAGATGGCTGTTCACGTGCCGCTATCGCTTGAAGCACAGCTTGAAGCACGCGTTTTGATGATGTCCACGAACAACGTTCTGTCGCCTGCAAACGGTGCGCCAATCATCGTGCCATCGCAGGATATGATCTTGGGTCTCTACTACACGACCATCATGCGTCATGGCATGAAGGGCGAGGGCATGTCATTCGCTGACATCGAAGAGGTCGAGCATGCGCTGAATGCTGGTGAAGTTCACTTGCACGCCAAAATCAATGCGCGGATGACGCAAATTGATGAAGAAGGTAACGAAGTACGGGTTCTGTTTGAAACCACGCCTGGCCGTTTGCGTCTGGGTGAGTTGCTGCCGTTGAACGCCAAAGCACCATTTGCTTTGGTCAACCGTTTGCTGCGCAAGAAAGAAGTGCAGCAGGTCATCGACACGGTCTACCGTTACTGTGGTCAAAAAGAGTCTGTCATCTTCTGTGACCAGATCATGACCATGGGCTTCCGCGAAGCATTCAAGGCTGGCATCTCGTTTGGTAAGGACGACATGGTTGTTCCTGACACGAAATGGGCGCTGGTCGGTGAAACACGCGACTTGGTGAAGGACTTTGAACAGCAGTACATGGACGGCCTGATTACGCAGGGTGAAAAGTACAACAAAGTTGTCGATGCTTGGTCAAAGGCCAACGACAAAGTCACCGACGCGATGATGACCACAATTTCGACCACTCCGCTTTTGGAAGATGGTGCCGAAGGTGAACCGAACTCGGTTTACATGATGGCTCACTCCGGTGCGCGTGGTTCGGTTACGCAGATGAAACAGCTGGGCGGTATGCGTGGTTTGATGGCTAAGCCGAACGGCGAAATCATTGAAACGCCGATCATCTCTAACTTTAAGGAAGGTCTGACCGTTCTTGAGTACTTCAACTCGACCCACGGTGCCCGTAAGGGTCTGTCGGATACGGCGTTGAAGACTGCGAACTCTGGTTACCTGACACGTCGTCTGGTGGACGTCGCGCAAGACTGTATCGTCCGTGAAGTCGATTGCGGAACTGAGCGTGCGATCACCGCCGAAGCTGCCGTAAACGACGGCGAAGTTGTGTCGTCACTTGCTGAACGCGTCCTTGGCCGTGTTTCTGCAGATGATGTCCTCAAGCCGGGTACAGACGAAGTTATCGTTGAAGCAGGCGAGCTGATCGACGAGCGTAAAGCAGACATGATCGACGTTGCTGGTGTTGCTAAGATGCGCATCCGCAGCCCGCTGACTTGTGAAGCCGAAGATGGCGTTTGTGCAATGTGCTACGGTCGTGACCTTGCACGTGGTACACGCGTTAACCTTGGTGAAGCCGTCGGCATCATCGCGGCGCAGTCCATTGGTGAACCTGGTACACAGCTGACAATGCGGACATTCCACATTGGCGGCGTTGCACAAGGTGGCCAGCAGTCGTTCCAAGAAGCTTCGCAGCCCGGTAAAGTCGAATTCCGCAACGCACAGTTGTTGGAAAATGCAGCCGGTGAAAACGTTGTCATGGGCCGTAACATGGTTCTGGCGATCCTTGGTGAAGACGGCGAAGAGCGTGCGAACCACAAGGTTGGCTATGGCTCTAAGGTGTTCGTCAAAGAGGGCGCTACAATCATGCGCGGCGACAAACTGTTTGAATGGGATCCGTATACGCTCCCGATCATTGCAGAAAAGTCCGGTACAGCGAAATACGTTGATCTGATCAACGGTATTGCCATGCGCGAAGACACGGATGATGCAACGGGCATGACCCAGCGCATCGTGTCCGACTGGCGTGCTGCACCAAAAGGCAACGAGCTTGCACCAAAGATCATCGTTCTGGGTGCAGACGGCGAAACAGTCCTTAAGGATGACGGCAACCCTGTCGCTTATCCGATGTCTGTGGATGCGGTTCTGTCCGTTGAAGATGGCGAAGAGATCAAAGCTGGTGATGTTGTCGCCCGTATCCCGCGTGAGGGTGCCAAGACAAAAGACATTACCGGTGGTCTGCCACGTGTGGCCGAATTGTTCGAAGCCCGCCGTCCAAAGGATCACGCAATCATCGCCGAAATCGATGGCTACGTGCGCTTTGGCAAGGACTATAAGAACAAGCGTCGCATCGCGATCGAAAGCACTGATGATGCAGACATCAAGGTCGAATACATGGTGCCTAAGGGCAAGCACATTCCGGTTGCGGAAGGTGACTTTGTCCAAAAGGGCGATTACATCATGGACGGCAACCCAGCCCCGCACGACATTCTTGCGGTTATGGGGGTCGAGGCCCTTGCGGACTATATGATCGACGAAGTGCAGGACGTTTATCGCCTACAGGGTGTTAAGATCAACGACAAGCACATCGAAGTTATCGTGCGTCAGATGCTCCAAAAGTGGGAGATTCAGGACAGTGGTGACACCGTTCTGCTGAAGGGTGAAAACGTTGATAAGGCTGAATTTGATGAAGCCAACGAAAAGGCAGTTGCACGGGGCGATCGCCCAGCGACAGGCGAGCCTATCTTGCTTGGTATCACCAAAGCGTCGTTGCAGACCCGTTCGTTCATCTCTGCCGCATCGTTCCAGGAAACGACACGCGTTCTGACCGAAGCATCCGTGCAAGGTAAGCGCGACAAGCTGATCGGTCTCAAAGAGAACGTGATCGTTGGCCGTCTGATCCCTGCCGGCACCGGTGGTGCGACACAGCAAATGCGCCGTGTTGCTGCAGATCGTGACAACGTTGTCATCGAAGCGCGCCGCGAAGAAGCCGAAGAGGCCGCACGTTTGGCCGCTCCGGTTGAGGCCGCACACGGGTCCGAAGAGCAAGTTTTCGGTAAAGCACCTGCAGCAGCATCAGACGACGACGCGTAAGCAACGCTTCTTATGAATTGAAAAGGCCCTCGCATCGCGGGGGCCTTTTTTGTTGGGCGTACGAGTAAGATGTCGAATGACTGGCAAACGCGGTACGTCAGACGTTGTTGTTTGACCTGACACAGATCAAAGCGCTGATGCCGAACTGCGCATAGCATGGGGTCAACAAAAGGAGACTCCCTCATGTACACCAATATCCTCGTCCCTGTTTCATTCGAAGCTGACCGCAATGCCCAAGGCGCTATGGAAATCGCCAAAGCTCTTTGTTCTGAGGGCGGAAAAATCACTTGCCTGCATGTTCTCGAAGAACTTCCGAAATATGCGACGGAATACCTGCCCGCTGGCCATGTTGAAGCCGCCAAGGCAGATATTGTCAAAGGCTTGAGCGCGCTGATTGAAGGTGTTTCGAATGCGACAACGATGGTTGCTGAAGGACATTCTTCGCGGTCCATTCTGGCGCATGCGGACAATAACGAGGTCGATCTGATCATTGTGGCCAGTCATCAGCCGGGCATGCAGGACTATCTGTTGGGATCAACTGCCGCCAAGGTCGTCCGCCACGCCAAATGCGCTGTGCACGTCCTGCGCTAAAACGCGACCAAATCTGACGGTTTCACGCTAGCACGCGCGGGACCGTCCTGTTACGCCAACTGCATGCCAGTTTTGACAGACAATATTCGCGGTGCGCTTATCATGATGTGCGCGATGTGCGCCTATACCTTCAACGATGCTTTCATGAAGGCGTTGTCGGACGAGATCCCGTTGTTCCAAGCGATATTTTTCCGTGGCATGGCTGCGGTCGTCTTTCTAACTATCCTATGTCGCATTATGGGCCAGCTACGTTTTGACCTATCGCGACGCGATTGGGGCTTGGTTTTGCTACGCACAGTCGGCGAAGTTGGCGGCACTTACTTCTTCCTCACGGCGCTTTTCAACATGCCCATCGCGAATGTCAGCGCAATTTTACAAGCGTTGCCTTTGGCGGTCAGCCTTGCCGCGGCATTATTCTTGCGCGAGGCATTAGGCTGGCGCCGCTTGAGTGCGATTTGCGTGGGCTTTGCAGGTGTCTTGCTAATTATCCAGCCCGGTGGCGCGGATTTCAGTTTCTACAGCCTTTATGCGTTGGGCGCGGTCGGGTGTGTCACCGTCCGCGATATCGCAGTGCGGAGCATGTCGCGCACTGTGCCTGCGGTATTCGTCGCTTTGGTCGCGGCTGTTGGTGTCACGTGTTTGGGCGCGATTGGGTCGCAGTTTATCGAGTGGGCGCCTTTCAGCACCACCTCTGGTTTGCAACTTTTCGGTGCAACCGGCTTTTTGATTTTTGGATATATCGCATCAGTTAACGCCATGCGGTTTGGTGAAATCGCCTATGTCGCGCCGTTCCGCTATACCAGTCTGCTGGTCGCCTTAGCCTTGGGCATCGTTATTTTCGACGAATGGCCGAACGTGCTAGCGCTATGCGGGGCAGGGGTGGTTGTGGCGACGGGTCTATTCACGCTGTACCGCGAAACAAAGTTAAAGATCCGGCAACCCATGGTGCCGGACCGTATCAGATAGTTTAGTCTGCGGTGCCGAAGAATACGCCATCGACATCAAAGTTTAGATCGCCCAAACCATCGCCGACTACGGACCCAAAGACCGCGTCACCGCGACCAATGTCGTCAACCACATCACCTCTGAGTTCTAGAAGCACGTCGCTGTCCACAACGAAACCGCTATCGTTCACTGCTGTAATGTTGCCGAAGGCATCAGCATTAAGCCGACCGCTTGTCTCGCGTCCCTCAATTTCAAGGCGACCGCCAAGGCGTTGATTAGGACGTCCATCTGGGTCAACGAGGTTAATGTTGGTTACAGCACCGTCGATGTTATGGTCGTTGAACCCGACGATCATTTGCATATCTCCGATGATGCTCCCGTTTAGCTCACCACTTACGTCGGCGCCAAGCTTGCCGTTGTAGGTCACGCTGCCATTTGGCAGGTGTTGTGTGTCGGTCAGAGGCAAGCGGCCGATGGCACGCGCCTCTTCAAAGCTGCGGTGCACTTGCGCTGCGGTCACAGTCGGCGGGTTCGGTGTGCCGCATGCCGAAAGGGCAGCAAGAGCGATTAGACTGGTTGTGATGCGGATCATTGGATGGCTCCATCAAGAATAAAAACTGGCGATTATGCGCCTTGCTAAAACTGATGGACGTTGGGTTAGTCGCTAAGCAATATTGGGTGCTTGCTATGAGATAGCAGCGGCACTATTCCCTTGTGATGCAGGTATCTGGAAACGCTGCCCCGCGAACGCGGGGCCGCTGTTGACAGGCCCACCGACTCCTCATATACGCCGCTCATCCGGGCTGATGGGAAACCTTCGCCGTCCCGATATCATACCACGTAGTGGCCAAGAACCGAGCCCTTATAGCTTTGTTCCTCTGGAGCTCACCGCACCGAACCTCCGGTAAGGGTTCGACTGCGGAATTTTTGTGCTTTCCGAAAGGAATGCATGTTTTTGAAACCAGCGTTTGCCGGACGCGAAATGTGAATAGATGGGAACATCAAACGATGCCAACGATTCAGCAGCTGATCCGCAAGCCGCGCCAGCCGAAAGTCACACGATCCAAGTCGCTCCACATGGAGGGATGCCCACAAAAACGCGGTGTCTGTACACGTGTTTATACAACGACTCCAAAGAAGCCGAACTCGGCTATGCGTAAGGTTGCCAAAGTGCGCCTGACAAACGGCTTTGAGGTCATCTCTTACATTCCAGGTGAAAGCCACAACCTTCAGGAGCACTCCGTGGTTCTGATCCGTGGCGGCCGTGTAAAAGACCTTCCAGGTGTCCGTTACCACATTCTGCGCGGTGTCCTTGATACGCAAGGCGTTAAAGACCGTAAGCAACGTCGTTCAAAGTACGGCGCTAAGCGTCCTAAGTAAGGAATTCAATAGATGTCACGTCGTCACGCCGCTGAAAAACGCGTAGTACTGCCAGACGCAAAGTTTGGCGATCTCATTTTGACTAAGTTCATGAACAACCTGATGGTTGACGGTAAAAAAGCCGTTGCTGAACGGATTGTTTACAACGCATTCGATCGTGTTGAAGAAAAGTTGAAAAAGTCCCCTATGGAAGTCTTCCATGAGTGCCTTGAAAACATCAAACCATCCGTCGAAGTGCGTTCGCGCCGCGTCGGTGGTGCGACTTATCAGGTCCCTGTCGAAGTCCGTCCAGAGCGCCGCGAAGCACTCGCCATCCGTTGGTTGATTGCTGCTGCGAAAAAGCGCAACGAAAACACAATGGAAGAGCGTCTTGCAGGCGAGCTGATGGATGCGGTCAATGGCCGTGGCACAGCTGTCAAAAAGCGCGAAGACACTCACAAGATGGCAGACGCGAACAAAGCGTTCAGCCACTACCGCTGGTAAGAGGAAAGCACCAAAATGGCACGCGACTACCCTCTCGAACTATACCGGAACTTTGGTATTATTGCGCATATTGATGCCGGTAAGACCACGTGTTCCGAACGGATCCTGTTCTATACAGGCAAGTCCCACAACATTGGCGAAGTACATGATGGCGCTGCTACCATGGACTGGATGGAGCAAGAGCAAGAGCGTGGCATCACGATCACCTCTGCTGCGACAACCACGTTCTGGGAGCGGACTGAAACTGGCACAGAGCCAGACAGCCCAAAGCACCGTATGAACATCATCGACACGCCCGGCCACGTTGACTTTACAATCGAAGTCGAGCGTTCATTGGCTGTCCTTGACGGTGCTGTATGTGTTCTTGACGCCAACGCTGGTGTTGAGCCACAGACAGAAACTGTTTGGCGTCAGGCTGACCGCTACAAAGTTCCACGTATGGTTTTTGTCAACAAGATGGACAAAACCGGCGCTGACTTTTTCAAATGCGTTGCCATGGTTGAAGACCGGACAGGCGCACGCGCTATCCCGATTTCTTTCCCAATCGGCGCAGAGACAGAGCTTGAAGGCTTGGTCGATCTCGTAACCATGGAAGAGTGGTTGTGGGAAGGCGAAGATCTGGGCGCGTCATGGGTCAAAGCGCCAATTCGCGAAAGCCTGAAAGCACAAGCTGCTGAATGGCGCGAAAAGCTGGTCGAAGCTGCGGTTGAGCAGGACGACGATGCTATGGAAGCCTATCTTGAAGGCAACGAACCTGACGTCAAAAAGCTGCGCGAAATGATCCGCAAAGCATGTTTGTCTTTGTCGTTCGTTCCTGTGCTTGGTGGTTCTGCGTTCAAGAACAAAGGCGTTCAGCCGCTGCTTAACGCTGTTGTTGACTACCTGCCGAGCCCGCTCGATGTGGTTGACTACATGGGCTTTAAGCCAGGCGACGAGTCAGAAACACGGAACATCCCGCGCCGCGCGGATGACAACATGGCGTTCTCTGGCCTTGCGTTCAAAATCATGAACGACCCGTTTGTGGGTTCGTTGACGTTCACGCGTATCTACTCTGGTAAGCTGGTCAAAGGTGACAACCTGATCAACTCAACCAAGGGTAACAAAGAACGCGTCGGCCGTATGATGATGATGCACTCCAATGACCGTGAAGAAATCTCTGAAGCGTTCGCTGGCGACATTATCGCACTTGGTGGCCTGAAGAACACAACAACAGGTGACACGCTTTGTGATCCATCTGATCCAGTTGTCCTTGAAACAATGACGTTCCCCGATCCTGTGATCGAGATCGCCGTTGAGCCAAAGACAAAAGCTGACCAAGAGAAAATGGGCATCGCGCTACAGCGTTTGTCTGCAGAGGATCCATCCTTCCGCGTGGAAACTGACATTGAATCTGGTCAGACCATCATGAAGGGCATGGGCGAACTTCACCTCGACATTCTGGTCGACCGGATGAAGCGCGAGTTCAAAGTCGAAGCCAACATCGGTGCGCCACAAGTGGCATACCGTGAAACGATTGGTCACGAAGTTGAGCATTCCTACACCCACAAGAAGCAGTCTGGTGGTTCTGGTCAGTTCGGCGAAGTGAAAATGATCATTTCCCCGACAGAGCCTGGCGAAGGTTTCTCATTTGAGAGCCGCGTTGTTGGTGGTTCGGTGCCGAAGGAATACATCCCCGGCGTTGAAAAAGGTATCCGGTCTGTCATGGATAACGGCCCATTGGCTGGCTTCCCTGTGATCGACTTTAAGGTGGCTTTGATCGACGGTAAGTTCCACGACGTTGACTCATCCATCATGGCGTTCGAGATCGCAGCCCGTATGTGTATGCGTGAAGGCATGCGCAAAGCTGGCGCGAAACTGCTTGAGCCAATCATGAAGGTCGAAGTTGTAACGCCAGAGGACTATACTGGCGGTATCATCGGTGACCTGACATCACGCCGCGGCATGGTGCAGGGTCAAGACACACGCGGCAACGCGATTGTCATCGACGCGATGGTGCCACTGGCGAATATGTTCGGCTACATCAACACACTGCGTTCCATGTCTTCGGGCCGCGCGCAGTTCTCGATGCAGTTTGACCACTACGATCCAGTGCCAAGCAACATCTCGGAAGAGATCCAAGCGAAATACGCATAACGGTGCGGCGGGGATAACCCCGCCCTACCATCCCCTGTAGGGCGGGATTATCCCGCCGCCCAAAACTAAAATTTGAAGGAGCCACATCATGGCAAAGGCAAAGTTTGAACGTAATAAGCCGCACGTAAACATTGGCACAATCG
>NZ_JAFMHR010000012.1 GCF_017854415.1 Yoonia sp.
AGCGGATTCCAATCAAAAAGAGCAACCATTGACGCAGGCAGGGTGTTTGCCAAAAACATTTTGCCAGAGGCGATCATATTCGCCCGGATATAGAGCTGCCTTATCACTCCCGAGGCGTTTGGAAACCATGGTGTTATACCCAAGAATACCAACCCAACTGCGCAACCCGTGAACCACGCAAGAACAAACATCCCAAAGGCTTGGATAGGTTGATCAATCGTAATGGGCGCAAAGACAATGTGATAAATCGTCAAGACAACAAGAATGGTTAGGAATTGTTTGTACAACGTTGTCATAGCCGCTGCGCAAATCGCAATGAGTGTGTTCATCGGTGGATGCATCATCATCGCTGACGTCGGACTGCCGGCACCGGCAATTGCGCTTACCGCTGTAATGTGGGTCATAAACAGGAAGACGCCGCTCATAATATAAAGCATAAAATCGCCGCGTACCGGGGAGCTTCGCAGTCCGATGAGTTGGAACATTACGTAGAATACGATGACCAATGTCAGACCTTTGAGCATATCCAGCAAGATCCCGACAACCGCGTTTCGGTGTCCGCCGCGCATCGTGTGCACAATCGTATAATAGGTCACACCTGCCATCGCAAAAAAGATGCGAGTTTTGCTTTTGTGGACGGGGGTTTGGAACATTGTTTGCAGGGGCCTTTGGTTGCGGTGACGGCTTTGACGCTTAGTCTCGCACGATAACCTTGCTGATCTCTTGACGCCAAAGCATAAGCAACCCCGCGAGAGTTTTCAACGACAGGGTGTTGCTGAATGGACTATGTAAAACTGACGGCGGTGATGCGGGACTTGGCTTTGCGGGCAGGCGACAAGATCATGGAGATCTATGCCGCCGATGATTTCGATGTGCGGTCCAAAAGTGATGACAGCCCCGTGACCGCTGCAGATGAAGCCGCTGATGCGATTATCAGCGCAGGCTTGCGGGCTGCATTTCCCGATGTGCCGCTGGTGACCGAAGAACAATCAGCTTCTCACGCGCAAGAGGTCAGCACATTCTTGATCGTTGATCCATTGGACGGCACAAAGGAATTCATCAAAAGGCGCGGTGATTTCACGGTCAACATCGCCTATGTTGTCGATGGGCAGCCCGTCCGTGGTGTGGTTTACGCGCCCGCAAAAGGCAGACTTTTCTATACCGATGAAACGGGTATGTCTGTAGAAGAAACGGGCCAGTTCGATAAGTCGATCGCCGGTCCACGAAAGCCGATCAAGGTGTCTACGCCTGACAATGCGGCGCTTTTGGTTGTGGCTTCAAAATCCCACCGCGACGCGGCAACAGATACCTACATCAGCAAGTATGCGATTAAGGATATGAAAAGCGCCGGATCGTCGCTCAAGTTTTGCCTGATTGCGACTGGTGAGGCCGATCTTTACCCGCGTCTTGGCCGAACGATGGAATGGGACACCGCGGCCGGTCATGCTGTGTTAACTGGTGCAGGTGGCCGCGTTGTGCGGTTTGATGATCATAGTGACCTTACCTATGGTAAACCGATATTTGAAAATCCGTTTTTTATTGCTTACGCCCCGGGCGTTGCGTTGGAGAAAGCTTAATGTCTGTTCTTATCGTTATTCCTGCACGCTACGCATCAACGAGGTATCCCGGGAAACCACTCGTCAGTCTGCGTGGTGCAACAGGCGAGGCAAGAAGCCTCATTAAACGATCCTGGGATGCTGCCTGCGCGGTTAAGGGTGTCGACAGGGTGGTCGTTGCGACTGATGACGGCAGAATTGCGGATGCAGCACGGGCATTCGGGGCCGAGGTCGTAATGACCTCTGAAACTTGCGCGAATGGCACCGAAAGATGCGCAGAGACGCTGGTGCGCATGGCCGGTGATTTCGATATTATTGTGAACCTGCAGGGTGATGCGCCTTTGACGCCTGCCTGGTTTGTCGAAGATCTGGTGCAAGGCTTGCGCGACAACCCGCAAGCCCAAGTGGCAACGCCAGTTTTGCGGACCGAAGGGCGCGCCCTGAATGGACTGCTGCAAGATCGCCGTGAAGGACGCGTTGGGGGCACCACGGCTGTTTTCGGGGCCGATCACAACGCACTATATTTCTCGAAAGAAGTAATCCCTTACACAGGGTCAACTTATTCAGATGATGACGATACGCCTGTGTTTCATCATGTCGGTGTATATGCCTATCGCCCCGATGCTTTGAAATCTTACCCCGACTGGGAAAGCGGCCCTCTGGAACATCTGGAGGGCTTGGAACAGCTGCGCTTCTTGGAGCGCGGTGTGCCAATGCTTTGTGTTGAGGTCGCAGCAAGGGGTCGTCAGTTCTGGGAATTGAACAACCCCGAAGACGTACCGCGTATCGAGGCGATGTTGGTAGAAATGGGCCATGGATAAGTAGGTTCACTAATTACCGGACCATTCTTGTTAGTCCGGCCTTAATATTAGACTGTTAACCAGTTACATTTGAACTATCGCGCAAACTGATCATTGAAGGCACTCACATGAATAGAAAAGTTTCAAAAGCGATTTTTCCCGTTGCAGGTTTGGGAACCCGCTTTCTGCCTGCGACCAAATCCGTGCCCAAAGAGATCATGACTTTGGTCGACCGCCCCTTGATTCAATATGCCATTGATGAGGCGCGCGCTGCTGGTATCGAAGACTTCATTTTTGTGACCTCGCGCGGAAAATCCGCGCTGGAGGACTATTTTGACGTATCACCCGATCTTGAGGCGGCATTGGAAAGTTCAGGCAAGACTGAGCTGCTCGAGACTTTGCGTAATACGAATATGGAAAGCGGCACGATTGCATACTTGCGCCAACACAAAGCGCTTGGGCTTGGGCATGCGGTGTCTTGTGCGCGCAAACTGATTGGGGATGAACCCTTTGCGGTTATTTTGCCTGACGACGTAATCGCGGCCGAAAAGCCGTGTTTGCAGCAGATGGTCGAGGCATATCAAGAAACTGGCGGTGCAATGGTTGCGACGATGGAAGTGCTGCCAACGCAGACGTCGTCATACGGTATCTTGGACATCGCAAGCCAAGATGGACCGATTGTGTCCGTCAACGGATTGGTCGAAAAACCTGCATTGGGCGCGGCGCCATCGAACCTTGCAGTTATCGGACGCTATATTCTGACGCCGCAGGTTTTAGACAATTTGGACAATATTGGTCGTGGTGCTGGCGGAGAGATTCAATTGACTGACGCGATCTCGGCAGAGGTCGCTGCAGGGCGCAATGTATTTGGCTATCGCTTTGATGGCCAAAGATACGATTGCGGGTCAAAGGCTGGCTTTTTGCAGGCGACGGTTGCGTTTGCACTTGCCCGTGCAGAATTGCACGATGAGTTTGCCGCATTCTTGGCGGATATGCATGCAGTGAAGCAGGCTGCGCAGTAGCGAATACAGTGGGATGCCAATGAGCCGCGCAAAGGGTCTTCCGGGTCTATGGGGCGCATATCGACTGCGCTGGAAACGGCGGCGTTTCTTGTTTCGGGTCTGGCGCAAGCGCAAGCAGATCAAGGCGGTCCATGATCGGACGTCAAAACTCTCAAGTGATGCGATCTTTGTGTTTTCAACTGTGCGCAATGAAATGTTGCGCCTTCCTTACTTTCTAAAGCACTACCGTGCGCTTGGCGTCGACCATTTCTTGATTGTTGACAACGGAAGCGATGATGGGACGGCAGAATTTCTGGCAGCGCAAGCTGATGTTTCGCTTTGGACGACAAAGCACAGCTATCGATTGGCGCGATTTGGAGTTGACTGGCTTGGCTGGTTGCAAGCCAAGCACGGGCATAATCGATGGTGCCTGACTGTTGATGCGGACGAGTTGCTGATCTATCCGGATTATCAGTCGCGTGACCTCAAGGCGTTGACGGCGTGGCTCGATCAACAAAACCTGACATCATTCGGCGCGCTTCTGCTGGACCTCTATCCAAAGGGGCCGCTTGGAGATGCCAATTACTTGTCTGGCGGGGATCCGACAAAGACGCTTTGTTGGTATGATGCGGACAATTATCGCCACAAATACCACCCTTATTATGGCAACCTATGGATTCAGGGCGGCGTCCGCGATCGCATGTTTTTTGCAGCCGAACCAGACCGCGCGCCAACATTGAATAAGACGCCGTTGGTGCGCTGGAACAGACGCTTTGCCTACGTGAGCTCTACGCATCAGATATTGCCCCGGCATCTGCATGATGTCTTTGATTTTGAAGGAGAAAGCAAGACGAGCGGGGTTCTGCTGTATACCAAGTTCTTGCCGAACATTGGTGCGAAATCATCAGAAGAACTTGAGCGTAAACAACATTTTGAAAACAGCATCCATTACACAGATTACTATCGACAAATGATAGAGAACCCAACCCTGTGGTATGATGGTTCGTCATCTTACTCGAGTGATCAGAAGTTGGTTGAACAAGGGTTGATGTCAAAAGGATCTTGGGTCTGATATGCGTTTATCTAAGCGCAGGAACAAGAAGCGATAGCTTTGGGAATTTGGACATCATATCGGTTGCGGTGGCAACGCAAGTACTGGCGGATGCGTGCATTGCGCAAAGGTCGCGCGTTGCGTTCAGTTGCAAATCGTACCAACCGGATCGGCGCTGACGATATTTTGCTCTTTTGCACCTTCAGAAACGAAGCTGTGCGGCTGCCATATTTTCTAGAATATTACCGAAAGTTGGGGATCAACCATTTTTTCATGGTCGACAACGACAGTAAAGATGGTGGCGCTGCATTCATCTTGGAACAGCCGGATGTATCACTTTGGTCCACCAAAGCCGCATATGGCGATGCACGATATGGCATGGATTGGCTCACCTATCTGCAAGGTAAATATGCGCCTGGCCACTGGGCATTGACCGTCGATGTCGACGAGTTTTTTGTCTATCCATTCTGTGACACGCGCCCGATAAGCGCGCTGGCCGATTGGCTTGATGCGTCTCAAGTGCGGTCCTTTGGGGCGATGCTTTTGGATATGTACCCCAAGGGTCCGGTTGGGCAGACGGCGTATGTCAAAGGGTCTGATCCATTCGTGATTGCGCGGTGGTTTGATCCGGGCAACTACATCATGACCAAGAACAAACTGCTTCAGAACCTTTGGATACAAGGTGGCCCGCGCGCGCGCACTTTCTTTGCTAGCAAGCCCAAACAAGCGCCAGCGTTAAACAAAGTTCCTTTCGTTAAATGGCGCAAGCCGTATGCTTATGTCAGTTCAACCCACATGATTTTGCCGCGCGGATTGAACCTGGTCTATGACCAGCAGGGCGGGGAAAAAACCTCTGGCATTTTGCTGCACGCGAAATTTCTGAATACTTTTGGCGCACGCGTGACCGAGGAGGCATTGCGTGGCGAACATTATCAGGCCGGACGGGAATATAAGTCATACGCTGATAGGCACGGGGCGGACCCAGATTTCTGGTGCCAATGGAGCGAGCAATACATTAACTGGCGTCAGCTTGAAATTCTTGGCCTGATGTCAAAAGGGAACTGGGCATGACGCTGGGTGTGATCATGTTAATCCACACCGGTTTTGACCGTGCCGAACAAATGGCCCGCCATTGGAACGATGCGGGCTGTCCTGTCGATATCCATATCGATAGCAACGTTAGCCGCGCCTCGCACGATCACTTTGTCAGCGCCTTGTCTGATCTGAGCATGGTGCGCTTTTGCGCGCGGCAGCGCTGTGAATGGGGGACATGGGGGCTCGTGGCTGCTTCGCAGGCTGCAGCGACGATGATGCTCGAGGAATTTGCTGATGTTTCGCATGTCTTTTTGGCATCAGGATCGTGCCTGCCATTGCGCCCTGTGCAAGAATTGCAGGCCTATTTGCAAGAGCATCCGGATACCGACTTTATCGAGAGCGCAACAACATCGGACGTACTTTGGACTGTTGGTGGTTTGGACCGCGAACGCTTTACGCTGCGGTTCCCGCTGGCTTGGAAGAAACACCGCAAGCTGTTTGATTGGTTTGTGACGTTGCAGCAAATGGTGGGGTACAAACGCAAGATTCCAGAGGGCCTTGTCCCGCATATGGGATCGCAGTGGTGGTGTTTGACGCGCCAAACGCTTGATGCGATTCTTCAGGACCCGAACCGACCCGTTTATGATAGGTTTTTTCGCCATGTTTGGATCCCTGACGAGAGCTATTACCAAAGCGTTGTGCGATTGCATGCTCGGACGGTCCAAAGCCGGTCGCTGACGCTGGCAAAGTTCGACTATCAAGGTAAGCCGCATATTTTCTTTGACGATCACCTAGAGCTTTTGCAGCGATCTGACTGCTTTGTCGCACGCAAGATCTGGCGCGATGCAGAGGTTCTGTACAAGATGTTTCCCCAGCCCGTCGATGCGGACCGGTTGGGTGCAGCGCCGAACACGGGCACTGTTGACCGGCTTTTTTCCCACGCTGTGGAACGGCGAACACTGGGACGTCCGGGACTTTATATGCAAAGCAGATTCCCAAGCGCCGACCGTGAGAATGGTGTTGCCGCGGCACCTTATGCGGTCCTTCAGGGCTTTGATGATGTCTTTCCGGACTTCAAAAGCTGGCTCACCGAACGCACAGGTGCACAGGTGCATGGGCATCTTTTTGCAAAAGACCGTGTGCATTTTGCGGACGAAAGCAGAATCTATCGTGGCGGCCTGTCGGATCATCCCCGCTTGCGCGACTATAACGCAAAGATGTTCCTGACCAACCTGATCTGGAATGGCCGGGAAGATCAGCATTGCTTCCAATTTGGTCCTGCCGACAGCCAAGAGGTACAATGGACCCTTGCGAAAGACACGAACGCCAGCATTTGGGTGATCTCTGGGGCATGGTCGATACCGCTTTATCGGTCGGGGCGTTCCGCCAGTGAGGTGCGCGCCGAGGCTGCTCGTTTGCAGCGGATCGAAAGCAAGTTCCTCAAGACGTTGCGCGGGCCGCATGCACATGCACGGATCAAGATCATGACTTTGGCCGAATTCATCGAAACGCCGATGGATGTTCTGCAAACGATTATCGACGACATTGCTGGCCACAAAGGCAGAGCATTGACGCAAACGCCTAAGATGGCCGACCTGACGGGACTTGCCGATTTCTTGCAAGAGCTGCGCAACCAAGGCATGCACCCGTTCCTGACCGGAGATATCACCCAAGGCAATTTGCGCAAAGCACAGGCAAAGCCGCGTCGTAAACCTTATATTATTGCCCAGAAATGACGAATTTTGACTATTTCATAGTGCTGGCTGAAATGCGCACTGGGTCCAATTTGCTCGAAGCAAATTTGAATACGCTGGCAGGCGTTAGCTGCCATGGCGAGGCATTTAACCCCTCATTTGTGGGTCGCCCAAAAACCGAAGAACTGTTGGGCATTGATCAAGCGACGCGTGAAGAAAACCCAGAATTGTTGCTTGAGCAGATCAAGAACAGCGATGCGCTGGCCGGTTTTCGGTTCTTTCACAACCATGATCCGCGCATACTGCAGACCTGCATAGCTGATCCGCGGTGTGCCAAAGTTATTCTGACCCGTAATCCGGTCGATAGCTTTGTCAGTTGGAAGATTGCGCAGGCCACGGGTCAGTGGAAACTGACAAACCCGACGCATGCAAAAACCATCTCAGTTGACTTTGAACCGGACGCTTTTGTAGCCTATCTAGAGGCGCTTATGGCCTTTCAGGCCCGTGTGCAGCACGCACTTCAAACCTCTGGGCAGACCGCTTTTTATATTGGCTACGACGATTTGCGGGATGTTGATGTGATGAACGGCTTGGCCGCGTTTTTGGGCACCGATTCACGTCTTTCAAACATCAACAAGAAGTTGAAAAAACAAAACCCAGAGCCGTTGGATCAAAAAGTCCGTAACTTTGACGAAATGCAGCAAGCGCTGCGGGGGATGGATCGCTTTGATCTTGGACGAACCCCTAATTTTGAACCAAAGCGGGGGCCCGCGATCCCAACGTATGTCGCAGCACCCAAAAGTGGGCTGCTTTATATGCCCCTTCGGTCTGGTCCAGATGCTGCGATTTGCAGCTGGCTTGGTGCAGTTGATGGGGGGCAGTCGCAGGATGTCATCGTGAATTTCTCGCAGCGATCATTGCGCGACTGGCAAATAACCCGCAGTAAACACCGGACCTTTGCGGTCTTGCGCCATCCGGTCGCGCGGGCGCACGCCGCGTTTTGCGATCGAATTCTGTCGCGCCAAAAGGGCAGTTTCCCCGAACTTAGGGCAAATCTGCGTAAAGTTCATAAATTACCAGTTCCACCAGACGGCACCGATTTTTCAAACGAAGATGGGTATGATGAAGCTGCGCATCGGGCCGCATTTTTGGCGTTTCTGCAGTTCTTAAAGGCTAACCTTTCTGGGCAAACGAGCATTCGGGTCGACCCGTCATGGGCCAATCAACACACATTGTTGCAGGGAATGTCGCAGTTTGCATTGCCAGATGTGATCTTGCGAGAGGATGACTTGCATCACGATTTGCCACATCTGGCGTCACAAATAGGAATCGGCAATTCCCCTGAATGGGTCGCAGGGCCGCACCCTGAGAATGACCGTTTGTCAGCTATCTATGACCCGCAAATCGAACGCGCCGCGCAAAGTGCTTATGCGCTTGATTACCGCATTTTTGGATTTGAAAGCTGGGCCTAAGCGGCCTGCGATGCCTGCACTTCGGTCAAAATTGTATGCAGTGTGCTGGCGCTGGTGTTTGCGCGAAGTTTTGCACAAACCGCATCATCACGCAGCGTGCGTGATACCAATGCCAATGCTTTAAGGTGATCAACACCTGCATTTTCTGGTGCAAGTAACGCGAAAACCAGGTCAACAGGCTGGCGATCCACCGCATCGAAGTTGAGCGGTTTTTCTAGGCGCAGGAACAATCCCACGACACGATCAAGTTCAGGAAGGCGGGCATGCGGCAAAGCGATGCCTTGACCAACACCCGTCGGGCCAAGCCCTTCGCGCTCAATCAAGGCATCAATTACGTTGGTCGCATTCAGGTCATAGCTTGCTTCGGCAAGCTCGCCCAGATCATGAAAGAGACGTTTTTTGCTGGTACATGACGAAATTGTCTTTACCGCGTCGTGCTTGAGAATAGTGCCAAGTTGCATCAGCTTTGTCTCTCGTCAGTTGGCTGTTTACTAACCCGATGTCTTTGGGTCGACCCAGCCAATGTTTCCGTCTTCACGCCGATATACGACGTTAACTTCATTATTCTTTTCGTTCCTGAAAACCAGTACCGGTGCACTCGCAATTTCCATCTGCATCACGGCTTCACCAACCGAAAGCGATGGGATCTTAGATTCCATCTCTGCGATAATGATCGGCGTCGCGTCGTCATGATCAGCGCCTTCGGTCTCTTCTCTTGATTCGAGGATATATGACCCTGCATCCGAAAGTTCAACAGGCTGTACCCGATCCCTATGGTGGTCCTTGAGGCGGCGTTTATACCTGCGAAGCTGCTTGTCCATCTTTTCGGAACTCGCATCAAATGCGGCATAAATTTCTGTCGCCTTTCCAGTTGCTTGCGCATTTAGGCCAGTCGAAAGATGCACGACAGATTCGCAGACATACTCGTGGGCTGATTTTGAAAATACCACATATGCTTCGGTTGGTCGTCCCGCATATTTACTCAGGATTTCGTCCATTTCGGTTTTCACGTGGGTTTGAAGTGCTTCGCCAATATCGATTTGCTTGCCGCTGATTTGGTAACGCATCGTTTCTCCTTAATTAAGCCACGAGGTGTCTGAATGCAGGTCAGCCTAAGCTAGCCTGCGCGAGGAACCTCGACATGTCTGAGTATGATAACATCCTGATTTCTTTTGACTTATCCCAAACTGCCAGCGCTGTGCCGGCAAGGATAAGGGAAAAGATCTAGGGTTCGTCATCTTCTACAGTTGGCGACAAAACCCTAGGTCTTGTCAATGATACAGTCATGCAAAGGATGAAAAGAATCAGTTCACGCGGAAATTATTGCCCAAGTAAACGCGGCGCACATTGTCGTCTTGTATGACCTCTTGGGTGGTCCCACTCATGAGCACTTTTCCGTCATGCAAGATGTAAGCGCGATCCACAATCTGCAGCGTTTCTTGCACGTTATGATCCGTGATCAGAACGCCAATGCCACGGTTCTTGAGGTCAGCGACCAGGTGCCTGATTTCGCTGACTGCGATTGGATCGACACCTGCAAATGGTTCGTCCAACAGCACATATTTCGGGCCTGCGGCAAGGCATCGCGCGATCTCGACGCGGCGACGTTCACCACCAGACAGGGCCATTGCAGAGGCGCGGCGCAAGTGTTCGATCGAAAACTCAGAGAGAAGTTCTTCGAGCCTTTCGCGCCTGCGGTGTCGGTCAGGGACCGCAATTTCGAGGATTGAGAGAATATTATCTTCGACAGACATACCCCGAAAGATCGACATTTCTTGGGGCAAATATCCAATGCCAAGTTGGGCGCGGCGGTACAGTGGCAAGCTTGTCACATCGCGCCCGTCAATGACGACGCGCCCGCTTTCTGGTGTGACCAATCCAGCAATGGCATAAAAACAAGTGGTTTTGCCGGATCCATTTGGGCCAAGAAGGGCAACAACCTCGCCTCGTCCAAGGTCAATGCTCACGTCGCGGATGACGGGACGCTTACGATAGCTTTTGCGCAAATTAATGATCTTTAGCCCGACGTCGCCGTCTTGGACTGAAAGGCTAGCGGGCTGTTCCATCAGTTGTCGCCCTGTTGCAGAATGGTGCGTACGCGGCCGTCCATGAGGGCCGTGCCGTCGGTGACGTTGATAACCATCCTGCCAGCAGAAATTGCACTTGCCCCTTGGGTCAGCAGGACCTCTCCCGTTAGAACCAACAATCCAGTCGTAATGTCATAGTCTGCCTGCTGGGCCTCTGCGGCCTCTGTTGTGGTCACAAACGTCACACCGTTTGAGGCAAGCAATCGCGCGATTTGTGAAGTGTCTTCGCCATAAATCACCTCGACCTGACCAGCGGTGATGCGCAGATCGCCTTGGCCAATGATGACGTTTCCGTCAAAAATAGCCGTGCTGGTGTCTTGGTCGATCGAAAGGCTATCTGCGGAAACCTCAATTGCGGCGCTGGTATCAACGGACAAACCGCCCAAAGCGACGCTAGTTTGTGCAAACGCACTATCAGCCAAGAAAAGGGAGGCGCAAAAGGCGAGTAATTTCATCATGCGGCACTTGTCCTTTGTCACGGAGTGATTGGTTCATATAGCAGGCGGACGCCATTGGTGAACAGCATCTGTTGGCCTGCTTCAGGTGTCTCGACTTGAAAAGTTACCATTCCCGCTGTCAGTGCGCCAAATGGGGCGCGTATTTCGAGCAAACCGTTTGATGTCACGCGTCCCGTCTGGAGTTCTGCCACCAAGCCGTTTGTCTCCATTTCGTAGCCGTTTGAGGTTTGCAGCCGGGCCAGCCCAAGAAAGCTTGCGATGCGCGCTCGGCCGTCAACTTCGCCTTGCACGGCGGTCACTTCGACAAAACTGCCATCGGTTGTGTCCAGCCGCATGCGGATATCGTTGATTTGCAGAGTATCCGGGCGCGCCACATCTGGTTGCGCTGATTTTGCTGCAATGATGATAATGTCGCCGCTGTCTGTGACACCTGCAAATTCGGGGGCTGTCACCTTTTGTTCGCGGGCGATTTCTTCGGCCTTTGCCAAGGCGGCATCATCGGGTGTGTTCGCGTCACGGGCGAATAGAAATAAGGTAGACAATAGCGCCAAGGCACTCATTGGCAGGATAATTTTGGCCCACCCAACCAACTGTGAATGGAGGTTATCTGCCATTAGCATCGCTAGACAATGCCTGCTCTTAGGCAGTCATGGATATGCAAAAAGCCGGCAACTTGACCTTCTTGCGCCGGATCAACCGCGAAAAGACACGTGATTGTTCTCGCATTCATGAGTGCGACAGCCTCTTCGGCAAGTGCATGTGGTGCCATTGTCGCAGGGTTTGGGGTCATCACCTCACGGGCAGTGCGGTCCAGCAGTCCCGACATATGTCGCCGCAGATCGCCGTCTGTCACGATACCGATCAGTTTTTGGTTCGCATCGGTAACACCAACCACGCCGAACCCTTTTTGGCTAATTTCCAACAACGCTTCGCTCATCGGAGTGTCGGCAGGGACAAGCGGGATTGCGTCCGCCTTATGCATCAAATCTGATATTTTTGACAGTCGCGCGCCTAATTTGCCACCTGGATGGAACTCGCGGAAGTTTTCGGGCGTAAATTCGCGATGCTCCATAAGGGCCACGGCCAGTGCGTCCCCCAAGGCAAGTGTCATGGTGGTCGATGTCGTAGGCACAACGCCTGTGCCGCATGCTTCGCCCAAATCCGGCAAGACAATGCTAACGTCGGCGCGGGTCAAAAGCGTGCTGTTGGGCTTGCTTGCCACGCCAATCATCGGGATGGAAAAACGGCGGGTGTAGGCAACCAGATCTGCCAATTCAGGGGTTTCACCGGAGTTGGACAAGACCAAAACAACATCGCCACGGGTCATCATACCAAGATCACCATGGCTGGCTTCGGCGGGATGGACAAAGTGGGCAGGCGTTCCGGTGCTTGCAAACGTGGCGGCAATCTTGCGGGCGATATGGCCAGATTTACCCATCCCGCTGATGATGACGCGGCCTTTTGCATTCAAAAGCAGTTCAACTGCTTGCGCAAAACTATCGTCTAGTTGGTCGGCCAGTTGTGTCAGCGCGTCAGCTTCGACTGTGATCACCCGTTTCGCCGAAGCGAGGAATTTTGCATGATCTACCATTAGTGCGAAAAGATATCTGTTTCTGGCCAACCAGCCAGATCTAGCTGCGCACGGGTCGGTAGAAAATCGAAACAGGCTTGCGCCATTTCAGTGCGACCTTCACGCGCAAGCAGGTCGTCGAATTTCACCTTGAGTTGGTGAAGATAAAGAACATCCGAAGCAGCATAATCCAGTTGCGCAGGGGTTAGCGTCAATGCGCCCCAATCGCTTTGTTGTTGGTGTTTGGAAATATCGATCCCAAGCATGTCTTGCAGCAATGTCTTCAGCCCGTGCCGGTCCGTAAAAGTCCGCACCATTTTGGACGCAATTTTCGTGCAAAAGACCGGCGCTGTTACAGCGCCAAATGCGTTCAGAAGGGCAGCGATATCAAAGCGGCCAAAATGAAACAGCTTGAGAACTGCCGGATCTTCTAACATGGCACATAGGTTGGGTGCGGTGGTTTGCCCGACTGCGACCTGAACAAGGTGGCAATCGCCGTCGCCGCCCGACATTTGGATCAAGCACAAACGATCACGATGCGGGTTTAGCCCCATCGTCTCGCAATCAATCGCAACGATTGGGCCAAGGTCTAGGCCGTCCGGCAGATCATTCTGGTAGAGGTGATTGGCCATGGATTGCCCTTTTTCTGGAAGCTGTGCCCTTTCAGATACGGCTTGTCGGGCTGATCCTCAAGTCCGGTGTGCAACAACAGGCATTTCTTGCTCTGCATGCACTGACTTCGCGGCATTAAGTGCAAGCCAAATTGCAAATTCTTTCGCAGGCATTGGCCGGCCAAAGCCATAGCCTTGCCCGACGCCGCATCCACGATCATTCAGGTGTGCTGCTTGGGTGGCTAGCTCTACGCCTTCGGCAACGACATGCAGTCCGAGTTCGCTTGCCAGTGCAAGTATGGCACGTACAACACTGTCAGCGGCACGATCGGGCAATGGCGCAATCAAAGAACGATCCAGTTTCAGGCCTGCCAATGGAAGCTGGATAAGCTTTGCGAGCGAGGCATACCCCGTGCCGAAATCATCAAGCTCTAGCGCAATTCCGCATTCAGCGAGACTATCTATATTTATGGCAGCCATGTCATCGTTGCCGTTGATCAAAGTCGTTTCCAGCACTTCAATGACGACTTGATCGGCTTCTAGTCCAGATAGGCGCAGTGCTAGCAGGAACCGTTCGATCAATTGAGGGTCAGAGATCGTATCAGGTGCCGCATTCAAAGAGATTACAGGATGCCAAACTTTGCTAATTTGCCATTCATACGCCAGCGCCATCGCAGATTTCCAGACAGCATGGTCAAGCTCTATCATCAAGCCGGCCCGTTGTGCTGCTGGCAAAAATACATCCGGCATAATTAGCCCACGCGTCGGGTGCCGCCACCGCGCCAGCACTTCGGCGCCATGCAGTTTCCCATCCGACAAACGTACTTGCGGTTGAAACCAAGGTTCAATTTCACCCTTTTCAATGGCCTCGCGCAAATCGAACTGCATCTTCTGCATCAAATGACTGTCTTGTCGCAGGTCTTGGGTAAACTCTTGCGTCCGGTCCCCGCCTTCGCTTTTGGCGAACTGAAGGGCGGTGGCTGCGTCCGCAACGATATGCATCGGTGCCCTGACTTGGGTACCGATCGCGACATGCCCGATGCTGGCGTGAATTGAGATGCGCCGCCCTTTGACGTCAAAAGCGGCTTTTAGGGCGTCTTTGATCCGCCGCAAGACCGCTGGTGCCGCTTCTGCGGATGTCAGGACAAATTCATCGCTTCCGACATGCGCCACGATGTCATCGTAGTCGACACAACCCTTTAGCGCACGGCTTACGGCGATCAAAAGCGCGTCCCCATAAGCATGCCCCAACATATCATTTATTGTTTTGAAGTCGTCAATTCCAACAAGATAAAGCTGCCAATCAGCAGATTTCTGATTGCGTATTGCGGTCTCCAGAAATGCCTCGAGTGATGTGCGGTTCGGCAGTTCAGTCAACGGATGATGGTTTACAAGATGCTTTAGCCGTCTGTTTACTTGCGTTAGCCGCGTTTGCGACCGCCGCAGCACATTCGTCTGCCGTTTCATTTTTATGTAAGCTGTTTGTACTGCGTATTGTGCAGGCCAAAAAACAAACAGCGCTTCAATAAGCACAACCAGTGCAGATACGCCAAAGAGTAGCTTTTGCAGCTGCGTGAAAAAAGCTGTTTCAGCCTCAAGTTGCTTGGCGATCAGCGGGGCGACCATTAGCAAGTCATCAAGTAACCCACCCGGGTCATAAAGTGCGTGCATTTGCTGCAAAGTCACACCGCGTGTATCAGTTGGGCCAGCAGTCATATTGCGTGCCAAATCGGTAAATGAACGGATACGTTGATCTTGTGTCGCACGGTCATCAGCTTGCCCAGAGAGTGCTTTGTGCAACGCGAAATGCGCAATTTCGAACTGCGAAATGGACATGTTGTAGTCGGCGATTGCGTCTATGTTCTGGAGGTTCAATTGTTCTGCATTGTCAAGAATGCTTTGCACGCGAAGCACTTGATCATTGCTGGCCTCAATCCCGTCGGTGGCAACGATTCCACGCGCGCGGACCGATGTGTTCAGCCAGTACATTGCAAGGATCAGGCTCAAGAAAACTGACAGGGCAAGCACATAGTGCTGCCACAACCGGTCTGGGTTGCGCATCGCAAGCCGGGCAATGCGCCGCAATATTAGTTTTACCTGAGTTCGCATCAAACGATTCCTGAGCAACATTCAGGGAATCAATCGGTGATATTGATTAAATTTGCGTTGAAAGCACGCCGATTATGTCAGCGCCGCTAGCATATGATAGCGAGCGGTAAAGTCAGCACGCACTGCAACTGGCGGTCGGAGTTGGAGTGTCAGACTATTTGCTAGGTCGCGGTCTTGCTTGCCGAAAAACCGGTCTGCCTCTGCGACAGTGAACCCTGCAATTTGCACGGCTTCAAGCCATGCTGACAGCTTATCTGCCCTTTTAATCTGCCGTTTCACAGTCGCAGGTATCTGCGCGGGCAAGCCGAAACGCAGATGAATAGCGGCCGTCAGGCGGTCATCCAACGTGCCATAACCGGGCCCGACAGCGGCCTTAACAGGACTGATCATGTCACCAATCACATATTCCGGCGCGTCATGTAAAAGGGCGGCAAGTTGCCACTTAATTGGCGCAGTAGGCTGCTGGATCGCAAAAATATCGGTGACAAGCAGCGAATGTTCGGCAACCGAATACGCAAAATCACCTTTGGTCTGCCCGTTCCAGCGGGCAACAAATGCAAGCCCGTGTGCGATGTCTTCGATTTCGATATCGACAGGTGTTGGGTCAAGCAAATCGAGCCTGCGCCCGGACAGCATCCGCTGCCATGCTCTGGGTTGGGGTTTGGGCATGGGTGCTCCGAAATCAGGCGATGGAACTGACATAAATGGGTGCGGGGCAATCGTAAACAGTTGGGTCTGTTTGATGTACATGAAGTGTTAGGGAATTGCCTTTATCGCTACCAGAAGTTGGCGAAAGACAGGCGCGACAATGCTCCCATTGTCGCAAGCAATCAGCCCTGCTATCAGCGCGGCAATAAAGTTAACCGCGCCGCAGGAGGCAGCAATGCAAGATTACATCGTCAAAGATATCAACCTCGCCGAATTTGGACGCAAGGAACTTGATATCGCAGAAACAGAAATGCCAGGCCTGATGGCGTTGCGCGAAGAATACGCTGACAAAAAGCCGCTCAAGGGTGCGCGGATTGTCGGTTCGCTGCATATGACAATTCAAACGGCGGTTTTGATTGAAACGCTGGTTGAACTGGGCGCTGACGTGCGCTGGGCCTCATGCAATATTTTCTCTACTCAAGATCATGCCGCTGCTGCAATCGCGGCTGGTGGTACGCCGGTTTTTGCGATCAAAGGCCAAAGCTTGGAAGAGCATTGGGATTATCTGGATAAGTCGTTCATGTTTACTGACGGCCCAAACATGATCCTTGATGATGGTGGCGATGCGACGCTTTACGTTTTGCTTGGTGCGCGTGCTGAAGCTGGCGAAGATGTTATTCCGGTTCCAACCTCTGAAGAAGAAGCTGTCATTAAGGTACAGATTGCAAAGCGTATGGCAGAAAGCCCAGGCTGGTTTACCAAAACGCGAGATGCAATCAAGGGTGTCTCGGAAGAGACAACAACCGGTGTGCACCGTCTATATGACCTGCATAAGAATGGTCAGCTGCCGTTCCCTGCGATTAATGTGAACGACAGTGTCACCAAGTCGAAGTTTGACAACAAATACGGATGCAAGGAATCCCTCGTCGACGGTATTCGCCGTGCAACTGATACAATGATGGCCGGCAAAGTTGCCGTTGTGTGCGGATACGGCGATGTGGGCAAAGGGTCTGCGGCGTCCTTGTCAGGTGCTGGTGCGCGCGTCAAAGTGACCGAAGTCGATCCTATCTGTGCGCTTCAGGCAGCGATGGACGGCTTTGAAGTTGTACTTCTCGAGGATGTCTTGGGGTCCGCTGACATCTTCATTACCACGACTGGCAACAAAGACGTTATCCGGATCGAGCATATGCGCGAAATGAAGGATATGGCGATTGTTGGCAACATCGGCCACTTCGATAATGAGATTCAGGTTGCTGCACTGAAAAACCATAAGTGGACGAACATCAAAGACCAAGTTGACATGATCGAAATGCCTTCGGGTAGTCGTCTGATCCTGTTGTCCGAGGGCCGTTTGCTGAACCTTGGAAACGCGACAGGGCATCCATCGTTTGTTATGTCTGCGTCGTTTACCAATCAGGTGCTGGCGCAGTTGGAAATCTGGAATAAATCAGAAGAGTACGGCCCAGGCGTCTTTATCCTGCCCAAGCATTTGGACGAAAAAGTTGCCCGCCTTCACCTTGCGCGTATTGGCGTAAAGTTGACCGAGCTGAAGAAAGAACAGGCGGACTACATTGGCGTTACCGTTGATGGACCGTTTAAGCCTGAACACTATCGTTATTAAAACTGATGCGGCATGCCAAACGTCAGCAACTGGCGCAGCATGTCGCCAACAAGACAAGCAATGATGTGAAACGCAGCTGGGCCTTGGTAAATGGCCTTGCTGCGTTTTGCTTTGCGGGTGCGCTAACGTTTATTGGTTATCAGTTCTTCGTTCACCCCGATACACCACTGCCGCAGGAATGGAACCCAACGCAGCCCTTAGCGATCAACGATCCGGTCACGCCGTTGACGGCATGGAAGTTAGACCGTGCAGCAGCAAACTTTGATCAATGTTTAGAAACACTTGCGGGTCACGCAATAATAGAACGCCTTGCCCCGATCAAGGAATCACCGCAGTGTTTTGTCAGTGACCGAGTAACTTTGCGCAAGATCGGGGAAGCGCGTGTTCAGCCTTTGGAAACCCGCTGCGCGATTGCGCTGTGCATGGCGATGTGGGAGCGCCATAGTTTGCAGCCCGCTGCGATGGCGCTATTGGGTTCCCGCGTTGCCGACATCACCCAGATTGGCAGCTACAATTGCCGCACATTGCGCACCACCAACGGTCCGTCGACCCGGATGAGCACTCATGCGACTGCAGATGCGATCGACATTTCGGGTTTCCGTATGGCAGACGGAACCGCTATCCGCCTGATAGCAGATTGGGAAACGTCTGGGCCCAAAGCTGCATTCTTGCGGGCTGTACGTGATGGTGCATGTGATTGGTTCAGCCTCACTTTATCGCCCGACTATAACAGTTTGCATGCAGACCACTTTCATTTGCAGTCGCGCGGCTGGGGGTACTGTCGCTAGGTCGTGACAGCTGCGTGCCTATTCTACGACTTACGAAATCAAACCAAAAAGCGAAAGATCGCTGCTCTGCTGGCTTTTTTCTTTACGTTTTATAGCAAGTCACTTTAACGTGCCCGCAACACGGCAACTTAGGTCGTGCCATAAAAAGTAACTCTAACAGCGGGGACATTCTCATGGGAAAAAGAGACGATTTGATTGCAAAGTACGCGGATGATCTGAAAAATAAATGCGGCATGACGCCTGACATGGACCTTCTCACGAAGGTGACTATCGGGTGCGGCCCAGCGATTTATAACGCAGACGCCTCAACTGTTGCTGGAAGCCAGCCGGCTGAACTTGAAACAGTTAAGAACAATTTTCTGATGAAGAAACTTGGCCTAAAAGATGGTGCGGAACTGGATACGGCGATCGCATCCGTTCTTGAGACATACGGTCAATCCGAGCGGAACAAGTACCGCGCAGTTGTCTATTACATGCTAACAAAACACTTCGGCAAAGAGTCCGTTTACGGTTAAGTTCGGCCCAAATCGCTTTTCTACGCCCGCCAAATTGGTGGGCGTTTTGCGTTTGGGTTTAGGTGATCTGACCAAATTGAACTAAATTCGATCTGCTTAGCATTTGCAAAAATGAGTTCCAGTGCGGTAGTTAGGACAAGTAGGACTAGGATGGTCCGAACCAAATTCAAACACGTGTGGTGGTAATGGAGCACGTGGGGATGAAAGAGGGTTCGGGCTGCGTCCGGACCCTCTTTTTTTGACGAAGCTATGAGTCAGTTTGACCCATCTCGCAGATCAATTCCCATTCCGCATCGCTGACAGGTTGCACTGAAAGTCGCGAACTTTTGACGAGGGCCATCTCTGCCAAACGCGGCTCTGCCTTGATCTCTACCAGCGTGACTGGCCGCTTGAATGGGCGCATTGCCTTGACATCAACACAGTCCCAACGCGGATCATCGGTGGTGCTATCCTGGTGTGCCTCGGCGCAGATTTCGACAATACCGACGATTTCCAGTCCGGTACGTGAATGATAAAAGAACCCTTTTTCACCCAGCTTCATCGCCCGCATATTGTTGCGTGCTTGATAATTGCGCACGCCGTCCCACTGTTCGCCTGCATCGCCTTTGGCCACTTGCGCGTCCCATCCCCAAACGTCGGGTTCGGATTTGAACAGCCAATACGCCATCAGCCGATTACCTTTTTCCAAGCCCGAAGCGTCACGTCGCTGAACAGTCCTGCTTTGGCGTAGGGGTCGTTGCCAGCCCACGCCTGAGCGGCTGCCAGATCAGCGACTTCAAGTACGATCAGTGATCCGCACATTTGATCCGCTTCATCCAAAACAGGTCCAGCCATTTCAACCACACCGGTTTCGGCGATATAAGCCAAATGGGCGTCGCGGTTGTCCATGCGGGTTTGTAGGGCGTTGGGTTTGTCTTTGGTCATCAGGGCAAAACGCATTTATTCTTCTTTCAATGGGCGCGACAAAAGCGCGTTGAGCGCCGATGCCACGTCTGTTTTTCCGGTCGTCAAGTCCGCGACCACGGTGCAAATCGGCATATCAATGTTCAGCTTACCTGCCAACTGACGCACAGCGCGGGCAGTTGCGGCACCCTCGACCGTTGTTGTTAGGTCAAATGCATCGCCCCGCCCCAAGGCAAATCCGTAACGGTAATTGCGTGATTGGTCGGACGTGCACGTCAGCACCAAGTCGCCGAAACCTGACAGGCCCGACAGGGTTTCCGGCTGCGCGCCCAGCGCCAATGCCAAGCGTTGCATTTCGGGAAAACCGCGAGTGATGAGTGCCGCACGCGCGCTTTCGCCAAGCCGTGCGCCCATTGCGATACCGGAAGCGATTGCAAGTACGTTTTTCAACGCCCCGCCTAACTCTGCCCCGATCACGTCGGTTGTGCGATAGATCCGTAAGGTCGCGGTCGAAAGTGCTTTTTGGAGGGTTTCGCCTTGGTCGTCGTCGGCGCAAGCAAGCGTCAACGCCGTCGGCAAGCCTCGCGCGATGTCGGCCGCAAAACTAGGGCCTGTCAGCATAGCGGGCACAGCAGTTGACACCAGATCGCCGATCGTGCTGGCCGGCCCTGTCATGAGGGTCAGGTCAATGCCTTTGCAGCACGCCACTAGGCTTTTGCCCCTCAGCGCGTCTGCGTGCGCTGTCAGAAAGGCGGGTAGGGTCTGCGCCGGGATCGCGATAAGTATCGTGTCACATGCAAAAAGCGGGGCTAAGTCAGACGAACAAGATAGATTGTCTGGCAGCGTGATGTTGGGTAATTTGAGGTTGCTACGATCGCGTTGCATCATAGAGACGGCCGCCTTGTCGCGCGCCCAAAGCTGGATATCATTGCCATCCAACGCGAGTGCAACACCCAAAGCTGTGCCAAATGCACCACCGCCAGCGATACCGATTTTCATGCTTTCGCCCCCTTTTTGCCCGACCCCAGCAACGGTGCGGCGCGTTGATCTAACGGCCAACGCGGACGTGCCGACAAAGTTAGATCGTCAATCCCGCCTGCTGCCATTTTTTCAAGACCCGCATATGCAATCATCGCTGCGTTATCTGTGCAAAGACGCAAAGGCGGTGCGATGAACGCGACGTCGTGCTGTGCACATAGCGCCATCAGCCCTTCGCGGATCGCCCCGTTTGCTGCGACTCCACCGGCAATTGCAAAGCTTGGGGTCGCGGGATTGAGGTCCGCGTAAATTGCCAAGGCCCGCCGCGTTTTTTCTATCAGCACGTCGGAGACGGCGACTTGGAAGCTAGCGCTTAGGTCGGCTTGATCTTGGGCGGTTAGCCCGCCCTTTTCTGCGGCAATCCCATCGCGCGCGCGCAGGATTGCGGTTTTTAAGCCAGAGAAAGACATGTCACATCCGGGCCTGTTCAACAAAGGGCGCGGCAGTGTGATCCGCTTGGGGTCACCCGCTTTCGCGGCTTTTTCGACTGAAGGCCCGCCAGGTTGTGGCAGCCCAAGCAAGCGCGCTGTCTTGTCGAAAGCCTCGCCGGGGGCGTCGTCGATTGTGCCGCCAATGCGTTTGAATTTGTCATGTGCTTCGACAATTAGAAACTGGCAGTGCCCACCTGAAACCAGCAGCATCAGATAAGGATATGCGACTTGATCGGTCAGGCGTGGTGTCAGGGCGTGACCAGCCAGATGGTTTACCCCGATCAAAGGCAGGCCCGTCGCTGCCGAAAGCCCTTTGGCGCACATCACACCGGACAGAACGCCGCCGATCAAACCCGGCCCAGCGGTCACTGCGATCCCGTCGAGGTCAGATAATGTCGTACTTGCAGCGGCCAAGGCTTCTTCGATGCAATGATCCAGCTTTTCGGCATGCGCCCGTGCTGCGATTTCGGGGACAACCCCACCAAAAGCCGCGTGAAGTGATGTTTGCCCATAAACGACCGACGATAGAACGGTATCACCGCGCACCACGGCTGCGGCGGTGTCGTCACAGCTGCTCTCTATTCCAAGAAGGGTCAGGGGCTTTGTCATCATGCTTCCGGTTGCTTGTCCGCCAGACGCAGGTAACATTGCATATGCCCGCAAACAATGGTGCCCTTATGACGCCCACCCTTATCGTGACACGACCCATTGCCCAAAGTGAAAACTTTGCGGCGTCAGTTTTGTCCGCGTGGAATGGTCCGCTAAATCTGATTATCTCGCCTTTGATTGAAATCGTCCAAGTGCCTGCGACAGTATCTGATGTAAGTTCTGTGATCTTTACGTCTGCCAACGGGGTGAATGCGGCGCGCAATTTGCGCCTGCCCGCAGGGATGAAAGCGTGGTGTGTCGGGGACAAGACCGCCCAAATAGCAAAGCAGGCGGGGTTTGATCCGATTATTGGGCCCGGCGATGCGGAGGGGCTTGTTGCCCGTCTTATGTCTGCTCGCCCCACAGGACGCATTGCCCACATTCGCGGGGCGCATGCGCGTGGCGATGTAAGTGAGCGGCTGAATGCAGCGGGGCTGAGCTGCATTGATGTCGTTGCCTATGATCAGCAGCCTTGCGCCTTGTCGCCACAGGCGCTTGCCGCGCTGAATGCAAATAAACCTGTGATATTCCCCCTGTTTTCTCCGCGCACAGGCACCATATTAAATCAGCAAGGGCCGTTTGTGGCGTCCGTCCATGTGGTCGCATTAAGTGAGGCGGTGGCAAATGCCGTCGACCCTGCTTTGGATTGGGACATTACTGTGGCGTCCACGCCTGATGGGGATGCTATGAAGATTGCGACCTTAGCAGCGTTGCAGCGTTGCGTTGGGAAAGACTAGCAATTTGGCGGTTGCTTGAGGGTCCAGCAGAGGCAGGATAGACTAAACGCGCACCTGCAGGTTTTGCAGGGAAAGCGCTGAAAAGGGTGAGAATAGTGGCAAAACAGCCAGCGAAAGGTCGAAAGACCCCGACGAAACCAGGGAAACCAGCGGATCAGGCGGCAAAGACGCCCGAATCGGTGGCTAAATCTGGGCCTGTGATTGACGCAATTCCTGCTGAGGTTCGCGCGAAAGCGGCCCCTGCCACGCCTACGCCTAAAAAAACAGCACCTGCATCTAATCCCGCTGCGGATAAATCCAAGATCGATCCTGTCGTCGAAAAAGAAGCGGCGGTCGCAAAACCTGCGCCGAAACCTGTTCCCACACCTGCGCCTGCGCAACACAATAGCTTTCTGCCGCTCGCACTGGGTGGTTTGGTTGCTGGTGTGATTGGCTTTGCAGTGGCGACTTTTACTGCGCCACAGGCAGACAACACCCTTGCGAACCAATTGGCCGCGCAATCCAGTACGATTGCCGAACTTGAACAGCGCGTGGCGAACCTGCCTCAAACAGATCTGAGCGGAATTGAAGCTACGCTTGCTGAGCTGACCGCACGTTTGGATGAAATCGAAGCACGTCCAGCCGTGGTCGCAGCCCCAACTGGTGACGTATCCGCTGTGACTGCTGACATGGATGCATTGCGCGCCCAGATCGCTGAAATGACGGACGCTGCGCAGACAGAATTGTCACAAGCCCGCGCTGCTGCGGCCTCAATCGAAGAAAACGCAGCCTCTGCTGCGCGCAATTCCGCAGCGCGTGCTGCTTTGTCGCGTGTGCAAACCGCCCTTGAAAGTGGTGCGCCGATTGGTGCCGCGCTGGGCGATCTTGAAGAGGCAACAGGCAGCGCTGCACCAGATGCATTGGTCGCGGCTCAAGACGGTGTGCCAACCTTGGCCAGCCTTCAAGAACAGTTCCCCGAAGCCGCCCGTGCAGCACTTGCTACTGCGCGCAGTGAAGGTGTGGCCGGCGAAGAAACGTCAGGTATTGGCGCATTCTTGCGCAACCAGTTTGACGTACGTTCAACCGCGCCCCGCGAAGGCAACGATGCAGATGCGATCCTGTCCCGCGCAGAAGCCGCTGTTCGGACTGGCCGCTTGTCTGATGCGTTGGCCGAAGTAAGTGCTTTGCCAGAAGTCGCACGCGCTGCGATGTCTGATTGGCTTGCCCTTGCCGAAGCACGCGCAAGTGCTGTGGCCGCTGCTGATATCCTTTCTTCAACCCTTTCTGACAACTAAAGGCGAACCCCCAATGCTATGGTCCCTTATTAAAATCCTCGCGTTTGTCTTGGCTGTCACTGCACTCACTTATGGTGGCACGCAGTTGATGGAGGTTGACGGCGGTGCGACTGTCGATGTTGCCGGACAGGAATTCACCCTTAGCCCGCTTGAGATGGTCTTTGCGTTTGTCGCAATGGTTGTCGCGGTTTGGGTCGGTTTGAAATTGCTGGCGCTTTTGGTTGCCACGTTCAAGTTTTTGAACGGCGATGAAACTGCGATCTCGCGTTATTTTGACCGTAACCGCGAACGCAAAGGCTATGAGGCACTTAGCGAAGGTATGATGGCGCTCGCGTCTGGCGAAGGCCATTTGGCGATGACCAAAGCGGCGCGCGCTGACAAATATCTGCAGCAGCCGCAGCTTACAAACCTGCTGACTGCCCAAGCCGCAGAGATGACAGGCGATCGCCGCAAGGCCGAAGAGACTTATAAAAAACTGCTGACTGACAACAAAACACGCTTTGTCGGTGTGCGCGGTATCATGAAGCAAAAGCTGGCTGATGGGGATACTGACACCGCACTCGCGCTGGCGAAAAAGGCGTTTGCGCTGAAACCAAAACACGAGGAAACGCAGGACGTATTGCTGCGCTTGCAGGCAGAAACATCCGATTGGGCCGGCGCGCGCAAAACGTTGGGCGCAAAGTTAAAATCCGGCAGCCTGCCGCGCGACGTGCATAAACGCCGCGATGCTGTTTTGGCATTGTCAGAAGCGCGTGACATTCTGGACGAAGGCAAAACAATCGAAGCGCGCGAAACGGCGATCGAAGCAAATCGTTTGTCGCCCGATCTGATCCCGGCCGCGATTATGGCAGCCCAAGGATATATCGGCGAAGGCAACGCACGCTATGCGACGCGCGTTCTGACGAAGACTTGGAACACACATCCGCACCCCGATTTAGCCGCCGCCTTTGCCGAGATTGCACCGGATGAGACTCCGCAAGAACGGCTTAAGCGCTTTACGGCTTTGACAAAGGCGACTGCAAATCACCCAGAGACAAAGATGCTTTTGGCAGAGCTGAACATTGCAGCCGAGGAATTTCCAAGTGCGAAACGTGCGTTGGGCGACTTGGTTGAAACAAACCCGACTGCACGCGTTTTAACATTGATGGCTGCAATTGAACGCGGCCAAGGTGCCGACGATTCCGTTGTGCGCGGCTGGCTGACACGCGCATTAACAGCGCCCCGTGGCCCGCAATGGATTTGCGAGAATTGCCAACATATCCACCCAAGCTGGACGGCAACATGCAACAATTGCGGGTCTTTCGATACACTTGCATGGAAAACGCCTCCGGCGAGTGATGTCGCTATGCCGTCAGGAACAGAAATGTTGCCATTGATCGTCGGTCAAAAGACAGATGCGCCAGTGCCAGTGACAACTGCTGTCGAAGAAGCAGAAGTGGTAGAAGGCGACCAGAGCAAATAGCGCAAAGCGTATTTTTTGCAGTTCTGATCCTTTGGCTGGCTATTGATACCAGTGCTGGGGCAAGATGACCGCTTATGATCCACGCTGATTTGCCAACAAAGAACCCGATTGCACGTGCCGCACTTAGGCGGCGTGTGCAGTTGGTGATTGCTGTTCTTTGCCTCGTGGTCATGTCGCTTAGCGGATATGCCGCTTTGAACGCGTATTTCACCGCCGAAAAAACCCGCGAAACGCCGCAACGCGCGCAGTTCTTTGCGGACGCGATCGATAGCGCGCTGACGCGGCTTGCCCATTTGCCTTACGTTTTGTCGATCGATCCAGGCACGTTGGACGCATTGCAAACCAACGATGTTGCAGCGCTGAACCCCACACTTGCCGCCGTAGCACAGCGATCCGGGGCCGAATTCGTGTTCTTGATGGACATAAACGGTCGCACTATTGCATCGTCGAACTATGCCGATGCTAACAGTCTAGTAGGTCGCTATTACACGTTCCGTCCTTACTTCAGATCGGCAATTCAGGGCCAGCAAGGGCGGTTCTACGCAGTTGGTGTCACGACAGGCCGCCCCGGCTATTTTATCGCTGAACCTGTCCGCGATGCTACGGGCACGATTTTTGGTGTGGTCGTGGTCAAGGTGCCCTTTCGTGACCTAAGCCGCGCAATCGTCGAAAGTGGTGAATTGATCCTTGTGACGAACGCCCAAGGCGTCGTTCTAGCAGCGTCAGAGGAAGGGTTTGTGTATGGCCTGATTTCGCCGATATCGGAATTCGACCGCGCGACATTGGAACAACAGCAGCAATTCGGTAGCCAAGAGCTCACGCCGCTCGATTGGACCGAAGAAAGCCGCGGGCGCGCGACGGTTTCGGATGTGTCCTATTTGCTGACCCGCACCGGCTTGCGCGAAGAAGACTGGACGCTGCATTTGTTGTCTGACGTCGCCGATATCCGGCGTCAGGCGCTCTTGTTTGTGGCCATTGCACTGACGGCATTGCTATCATTGATTATCGCGGCGGCACTGTTTCGGGCCGCACAATTGCGTCGCGCACTTGCGATTTCTAACGCTGATCGCCAACGGCTCGAAACAGAAATACACGACCGCCGCATGGCAGAGGCAAATCTGGACAAAGCCCGCTCTGAACTGGCCCGCAAGAACCAGTTGGCGGCCCTTGGGCAGTTGTCGGCATCGATCACGCATGAGTTGGGGCAGCCAATTTCAGCGATGAAAAACTATCTTGCCGCCGAAGAAATTGCCGTTGATGCGCGGCCCGGTAGTTTGTCGCCGCAACTGACAGGGCTCGTCGATCGGATGCAGCGTATTGTCGATCAACTTCGGCTATTCGGGCGCAGCGACCCTGCGCAGAATGATCAGTTCGTTGTTCAAGATGCGGTCCGGACTGCCGTGAGCCTTGTGCAACATACTGCGGATGCGGCTGGTGCCACGATCACCTTGGATTTGGCGCAATCACCCATGCGGACGCGGGGGCAGGCGACGCGGTTTGAACAAGTCGTTGTAAACCTGCTGCGCAATGCGATTGATGCGGTTGCAGACCTGCCGGATCGCGCGGTCGTGCTGCGTCTGATTGACGCCGACGATGTCGTGATCGAGGTCGCAGATACCGGCCCCGGCCTTGGCGCGCTTGATATGGACGATCTTAAAGAGCCGTTCTTTAGTACGAAGCCATCCGGCGTGGGCATGGGGCTTGGTCTTGCGATTTCAGCGCAGATCATCAATGAGATGGACGGAACGCTTGATGCCCGTACTGCTGAAACTGGCGGTGCAGTCTTTCGCATCAGCCTGCCAAAGGTGACATGACCCATGCCTGAAACCTATACCGCCTTTGTTATTGATGACGATAGCGAGATGCGCAATTCACTGGGCGTGCTGTTGGAACGGTCCGGCTGGCAAGTCTCGCGGTTTTCAGGCGCGCAGGCGGCGCTTGAACGGCTTGAGGTTGCGGCGCCTGATGTCGTTTTGTCCGATGTGCGGATGCCCGGGATGACCGGTCTTGATCTGCTGGAACATATGCAAGATGCCCGCACGCCGCCCTTGGTTCTGATCTCGGCGCATGGGGATATCCCGATGGCCGTCGATGCGATTCAAAAGGGTGCGTATTCGTTTCTGGAAAAACCGTTCGAGCCGCGTCGTTTGTTGACGATCCTGCGCCATGCTGCGGAAAAACATCGCCTGCTGATCTCGGCGCGACGGATGCGCGCACAGCTTGTTGAGCTTTCGGGTCTGGACCGCGTTTTGCTGGGCAGCAGTCCACGGGTGGCGCAACTCAAGGCGGACGCGATTGATCTGGCTATGACAAATGGTCCGGTTCTTATCACGGGTGAAACGGGAACGGGCAAAGAGGTTGTCGCCCGCGCCCTGCACCGTCTTGGCCCGCGTAGCGACAATGCATTCGTCGCGATCAACTGTGCGACCTTAACCGAAGAACGGTTGGAAGAGCAGGTTTTTGGAAACTCTGACGGTCAGCGCGGTGCATTTCGCCGTGCCGATGGCGGTACTTTGTTTCTGGACGAAGTTGGCACCGCCCCGCTTGCCGTGCAAGTCAAGTTGCTGCGCGCGCTTGAAACGGGTGATATTCAGCCCGTCGGTTCTGACGAAGACGTGCAAACGGATGTGCGGATTATCGCGGCATCAAACGAAGATCTAACTGGCAAAGTTGCGAGCGGTACGTTTCGCGAGGATTTCCTGTTTCGCTTGAATACGTTCCAATTACACCTGCCCCGCTTGCTCGAGCGTGGCGATGATATTGTGCTGTTGTTCGAACACTTCGTCGCCCAGATGTCAGAGACCTATGAAATCTCACCGCCTGATATGACGGCTGATGATGCGGCTGCATTGTTGGCGCATGACTGGCCCGGCAACGTGCGCGAGTTGCGCCATGTCGCGGAACGCCGGGTACT
The DNA here is from genome assembly GCF_017854415.1 of Yoonia sp. Lineage (GTDB taxonomy): Bacteria > Pseudomonadota > Alphaproteobacteria > Rhodobacterales > Rhodobacteraceae > Yoonia. The sequence goes on from NZ_JAFMHR010000012.1 coordinate 28,424, forward strand.
GGCGGCCCGTCGAGGTGACGGATCAGTTGCTGCAGCTTTGCGCAACGAGAACCCAAGCGAGGATGTGCCCGCGACCCTGCGCGAAGCCGTCGCGCGATTTGAACGCACTTTGATTGGTCAGGCCGTGCGCAGTCATAATGGCCGGATGGAGGCCGTCGCCGAGGCATTGGGGATCGGGCGTCGCACATTGAATGAAAAGATCGTCAAGCTGGGTTTGGACAAGTCTGAACTGTTGGATTGACCTAACTGCGGAAATCCGCAGAGATGTTTGCGCCGATACTGCGGATTGCTTCATATCGCGACCAATCCCGCAGGCGTACTAGTGCAATCAGCATCCTTAATGGATCATTTTTGGGAGGAAACCATGAAACACTTTAAAACAGCAATCGTTGCCGCAAGCATCGCAATGACAGGTGTCAGTGCGCAAGCCGAAGACGCGAACTACATTTTGGCCACAGCTTCAACTGGCGGAACATACTATCCGGTTGGCGTTGCACTTGCGACTTTGGTCAAAGTTAAGCTTGAGCCAAGCCAAGGTATTGGCATGTCTGCCATCAGCTCTGCTGGTTCGGGCGAAAACGTGCGTTTGATCCGCGAAGGTGAAGCGCAGTTTGGCATTATGCAGGGACTTTACGGTTACTACGCTGCATCCGGAACGGGTCCATTGGCAGAAGTCGGTCCACAAGAGAACTTGCGCTCTGTCACGATGCTTTGGCAGAATGTTGAGCATTTCTTGGTGTCATCCGATGTAGCTGGTGATGGCACAATCAGCGCAATGGCTGACCTGAAAGGCGAGGCGATGGCGCTTGGTAGCCAGAACTCTGGTACGATCGGGTCGAACCGGACTGTGCTCAGCGGCTTTGGTATCGACATTGATACAGACTATGAACTGGTGTTTGGTGGCTACGGTCCATCGGCTGAAGCCTTGCAAAACGGTCAGGTCAAAGGGATCGGTACGCCTGCTGGTGTGCCCGTCGGTGCCGTTAGCCAGTTGATGGCAACCGCAGGTGACGGCGTTACACTGCTGGCATTTACGGATGCACAGATCGCTACGGCTGATGCCGGTCGCGGTCTTTGGACGCCGTACACAATTCCTGCCGGGACGTATCCTGGTCAGGCCGCTGACGTGCAAACGATCGCTCAGCCGAACTTTTTGGCCACAAGCGCTGATTTGCCAACAGAGCATGTCTACGAGCTGACAAAAGCGATCTACGAGAACTTGCCGTTCTTGCAAGCCATCCACCCTGCGACCAAGGTGATGGCGATCGAGAATGCGATCGCTGGCCTGCCTTTGCCGCTGCACTCTGGTGCGCTGCAGTACTATCAAGAGGTTGGTGTCGACGTTCCTGCGCGTCTGATCGCACAGTAACACGCTAATATCGAAACCGGCCCCCGTGAAAACGCGGGGCCGGTTTTGCATTCTGGGGGGAAGACGATGGCAGACGAACAAGAAATAGACACAGGCGCCTTGCGCACCTTTACGGGCATTCCGAACATGATTTTGTCGGTCGCTTGTTTCTTGATTGCGATTGGTCACCTTTATGTGGCGTTTGATCCGATCCTGTCCGAGCTTGAACGCAACGCTTACCACTTTGCTGGTTTTGCGGCCCTTGCCGCGGTGCTTTACCCGATGTGGAAAGGCAAATCCGGCAAACGCGCACCGGTTTTGTTGGATGCGATGATTGGACTGACAGTGGCTGTTGCGGCCGTCTGGTTAGCACAGGCCGAGAACGCGATCTATGATCGAGGCGTCAAGTTTTCGACACCCGATTGGATCGCGGCTGCGATCTGCATCATGGGCGCAATTGAACTGACCCGCCGCGTTGCTGGTGTGATCATCCCCGGATTAATCATCATTGCACTGTCGTATATAGTCTTTTGGGGTCAATATGTCGGCGGCATTTTCTCTTTTCCCGGTTTAAGCCTTGAGACTGTCGCGTTCCGCTCGATTTACGGTGATGATGCGATGTTCGGCACGATTGCACGGATTTCGTCGACCTTTGTTTTTCTGTTCATCATCTTCGGTGCATTCCTGTTGCGCTCGGGCGCTGGTGAATTTGTCATCAATTTGGCCCGCGCCGTTGCTGGTCGCATGGTGGGTGGTCCCGGTATCGTCGCGGTCATTGCATCTGGATTAACAGGTACGATTTCAGGCTCTGCCGTGGCGAACACCGCATCGACTGGCGTCATTACGATCCCATTGATGAAACGTGCTGGTTTTGCTCCTAAATTTGCAGGCGGCGTTGAAGCTGCGGCATCCACGGGTGGCCAACTTATGCCGCCGATTATGGGTGCGGGCGCGTTTGTGATGGCAAGCTTTACGCAGATACCCTACGAACACATCGTAGCTGTCGCAGCCCTGCCTGCTTTGCTCTATTTCCTATCTGTTGCGTTTTTTGTCCGCATTGAGGCACGCCGCAACAACCTGCCGCCGATGCCCGATGAGGGGCAAACTCTTGGGTCGGCATTCAAAGAAGGCGGCGCGAGCTTCTTCATTCCGATCACCACATTGATTTTCCTTTTGGTCTCCGGTTTTACCCCAACCTATGCGGCTGTTTTCGGCATTTGCGCTGTGATTGCGTCTAGCTGGCTGACCAAGAACCCGATGGGCCCGCGCGCTGTGTTCGAGGCTTTCGTGATGGGGACCAAGGCGATGGTGTTGACCGCCGTTTTGCTATGCTCTGTCGGATTGATCGTGAACGTGATCGCCACCGCAGGGATCGGAAACACCTTTAGCTTGATGATCGCGGCTTGGTCTGGCGGCAATGTTTTGATCGCTTTGGTTCTGATCGCATTAGCTAGCCTTGTGTTGGGTATGGGCCTGCCAGTGACTGCCGCGTATATCGTTTTGGCGACACTTTCTGCCCCAGCGCTTTCAGGGATGATTTCAGACCAGTTCGTAATCGAGCAACTGGCGATGGGAGCGTTGCCAGATGCAGCTAAAGCCGTGTTGATGTTCGGGGTCCCAGAACAGGCCGCTTTGTTGGCGGGCGAAGTCACCCGTGCAGAGGCCACGGAATTGATCCGCAGCTTGCCGCTGGAAATCGCGGCACCATTGCGGGACTTGGTTGTTCCTCAGTCGGTGGCAATGTCTGCATTGTTGTCCGCGCATATGATCATCTTTTGGCTATCTCAGGACAGTAACGTCACCCCGCCTGTGGCCTTAGCCGCGTTCACGGCCGCCGCAATCGCCAAAGCACCGGCAATGGCGACGGGCGTCGCAAGCTGGAAGCTGGCAAAGGGTCTTTATATCGTACCAGTCTTGTTTGCTTACACACCATTCCTGTCTGGCAACTGGCCCGAGATGATTCTGGTCTTTGTCTTTGCTGTATTTGGTGTCTATGCCATTGCCGCAGCTTTGCAGGGCTGTATGGAAAAGCGCTTTGGGCCTGTGATGCGCATGCTTGCTTTTGCTGCCGGTGTAGCTGCACTTTGGCCTTCAATCCTGATTTTGAATGTTCTGGGCGTTGCGGCAACGATCGGACTGTTGGTGTGGAACATCAAATTCGGGATCACGCCAAAGACTTCACCAGTGCTTCCTGACGCCATCTAAGGCAAAGCCCCGCGGGCGCGTTCGAAGGGCTTGCGCTACATTGTATGCCATTGTATGCCAACGTCAGATTATGGCGCTGTTTCGCGCTGTGTAAACGATTCCAAACGAGGCCAATCACATGTCAGACCAGAACCTGCCCGATATCATCTATACAAAAACCGACGAAGCCCCGCAGTTGGCATCTGCGTCTTTGTTGCCAATTCTGCGCAAGTTCCTGTCTGCCGCAGATATCAGTATTGGCACGAAAGATATCTCGCTTGCTGGCCGTATCTTGGCGGTTTTTCCTGAAAACCTGACCGACGAACAACGCGTGCCAGACGATCTGGCGCTTTTGGGCGGCGTCGTCAAAGACGCCAGCGCCAATGTGATCAAACTGCCAAACGTGTCCGCATCTGTGCCGCAATTGGTAGCTGCCGTGCAAGAATTGCAAAGCCAAGGCTACAACATCCCCGACTATCCCGAGGCGCCTCAAAGCGACGCAGAGGTCGAGGCGCGCAAGCGTTATGACGCAATCAAGGGCTCTGCCGTGAACCCGGTGCTGCGCGAAGGTAACTCTGATCGCCGCGCACCTTCTTCGGTCAAAGCCTATGCACGCGCGAACCCGCACCGCATGGGCAAATGGTCCGCCGACAGCAAAACACGCGTGTCGACAATGGGTGCCAATGACTTTTTCTCGAACGAGACGTCTGTCACCCTGTCTGACGCCCAAGCCGATGGTCCATTGCGTATTGAGCTAACCGGCGCCGACGGGTCCGTTACGACGTTGAAAGACGGCCTTTCGATGCCTGCGGGCACCATTGTTGATGCAACATTCCTGTCTGTCAAAGCGCTCAAGGCGTTTTTCCAAGAACAGATTTCTGCGACCAAAGACCAAGGCACGCTGTTTTCGCTGCACATGAAGGCTACCATGATGAAGGTTTCTGACCCCATCATCTTTGGTCACGCGGTTGTCGCCTATTTGCAGCCTGTCTTTGACAAGTATGCCGATGATTTCGCCGCGGCAGGTATCAGCCCGAATGCGGGTTTCGGATCGCTTTTCGCAGCCATTGACGCGATGCCAAACGGTGCTGCTATCCGCGCTGAAATTGACACGCTGCTTGGTGAACGCCCGCCACTTTACATGGTGAACTCTGATCGCGGGATCACAAACCTGCATGTCCCGTCCGATGTCATTATTGATGCATCCATGCCTGCGGTTATCCGCGCTGGCGGCAAAGGTTGGGGCCCGGATGGCAACGAAGGCGATACGAATTGCGTGATCCCGGACAGTTCTTACGCCCCCGTTTATGACGCTTCTGTGGAATTCTGCAAAGCCAACGGCGCACTTGATCCGGTCACATCGGGTACTGTGCAAAACGTCGGTTTGATGGCCCAGAAAGCTGAAGAATACGGATCTCACCCGACCACATTCGAGATATCGCAAAGTGGTACGGTCCGCGTGATCGCAGCGAACGGCGACGTGCTGCACACACACGCGGTAGAAGCGGGCGACATCTGGCGCATGGCTTCTGCCCGTCGCGCACCGATTGAAAACTGGATTCAACTGGCAATCGACCGGATGGCCACGACCGGATATGAGACGATCTTTTGGCTTGATCGCAACCGCGCCCACGATGCGCAGCTGTTGGCCTATGTCGAACTGGCGTTGGCCAAGGCGGGCCTGACCAACAAGGTCAAGATTATGGCCCCCCGCGAGGCGACTACACGGTCGTTCGAGGTGATTTATGCAGGTGACAATACTATTGCCGTTACAGGCAACGTGCTGCGCGACTATCTGACGGACCTGTTCCCGATCTTGGAAGTCGGCACATCGGCTAAGATGTTGTCGGTTGTGAAACTGATGGAAGGCGGTGGTTTGTTTGAAACCGGCGCTGGTGGTTCTGCGCCCAAGCATGTTGAGCAGCTGGTTGAGGAAAACCATTTGCGCTGGGATTCACTTGGTGAATTTTGCGCCTTGGCAGAGAGCCTGCGTTTCCTTGCGGCATCTCAAGGCAAGCCTGTCGCGCATGTTCTGGGCGAGACTGTTGATACAGCCACTGAAAAACTCCTGTCCGAAGGTCATTCGCCACAGCGCAAAGTGGGCCAACCTGACAACCGCGACAGCCACTATTGGTTCGCTCGTTTCTGGGCCGAAGCATTGGCCACGCAAACACAAGACGCTGAACTAGCGGCGCTTTATGCGCCACTGGCGGCACAGCTTGCAGCGAATGAAGCCGCAATTCTGGCCGAAATGTCTGCCGCTCGCGGCACGTCGGTGGACCTGAAAGGGTACTACCACCCATCCGACGATTTAGCGTCGGCAGCAATGCGTCCGTCCGCGACTTTGAATGCCCTGATTGGGTAAATGATAGGGAGAGGCAGGCAATTGCCAGCCTCTCCCGAACCACACATTTTTTAGCGCCAACCAGCCACGCGGCAACCGGCTTGTCCGAAAGCCGACCTGCGATGGCTTTGCTGCGCTTTGCGCCATTATCCAAGCATATGACGCTACGTCTGTAGTGCGGGCCAAAGTTGGCCTGATTACCACTTGGTTTAAGGACCAGTTAGCGATCGGCATCTTGGACGATCTTCTAAAATTTCTGTTATCCGTTTGTTTTTAAACAATAAATTTAAATTCGCAGACGATATAGCAGCCCGATGCTGGACTGCCAAAAGACGCCCTAGCTGTGAAATTTTCCCACCATAATTCACAACTAGGGCCAATGCAGAACATGTTTATGACTTATTTGACCGACAGTAAGCCGGCAAAGGGCAGAGTGTGTTTTCCGCTATGCCGAGGTCGATTGCTAAGCTATGCGTTTCGATACGTGAAAGCGTCGGTTTAATGGGATTGTTTGTTGTGAAGGTCTTTTGGTCTATGAATGTGTTGAATAGTTTGTCTCGGGCGAAGTCTGTTGGTAAAAACGGGATCGCCTTGTCTCGTACAGGAACAAGGCGGCATTTCGCCAGTATCGCAACTAAATACTTCATTGCGGCGATGTTTCTTGCCTTCACTGGTGCTCTATCTTCAGCGGAGGCGCAAACGGGCCCGACATGGGACTGGGCGGTTCAGGTTGACGATGAAGTTGATGGCATCGCGTATGATCCTTCTCCTGCCGGCACAGTCGTTCGCGTGTTGGTCACTGTCCAAAACGATAGTGTAAACAACGCGCCAGCGACAACGTTGTCGTTCGAGGTTCCACAATCTACCGTGCCTGGTTCGGTTTCATTGGTTGGTACCAGCAGCAATGGTGCAAATCTTGCGATATCAGGTTGTACGCCTGGATTGCCCGTATTGGGCGGAACGACCGTAACTTGTGTCGTTCCTTCTATCCCGGGCAAGGCCGGCTTTGACGACGATCCACTAGAAGCGC
>NZ_JAFMHR010000124.1 GCF_017854415.1 Yoonia sp.
ACCAACTTGTGTTCGCGCATGATCTTATGGGTATCTTTATAGCCCTGCGATGTCGGGGCTTTGACACGAATCCAATCCGGCTTTTTGGGTTGCGCCGAATCCGGACGCCGCTGCTTTTCAGGGTGGCGCTGGGCGGGGATTTTCAGGTCGCGAGTGGACATAAGGATGCTCCGGATTGTGTTACATCTTACCTAGCGTCGCAGCACCGCGTTGTCCAATGTTCACGGTATCGCGCATGACGGGACTGCACAGCATGCATGGCGCAGGTCCCTACCCGATCATCGGCCCATAGAGCCCTTGCGTCTGCGCATAATGCCGCTTGAGCCGCTGCAACGCGATGCGCAGCACAATTTTGCCTGAACGCGCGGACCACCCCATTTTCTTTTCAGTCTGCTCCAATCCTTCCAGAAAACAACAGCAGCGCAGGACAACGTCACCCAAACCGGGACCAAGTTCAGCAAGGGCTGCCTTGATCCTGCGGTGCGCCTCGACTGCCCCTTTTGATCCGTCTTGTGCTGCATCAGGCCCTTCGCCGGTCATGAAACCACCCCAGCTTTCGATGCCGCCCATGCCAATTTCGACCAGTTCATAATCCTCGCGCAGCCGCTCTCCGGCGGCAACCAATTCACGCGACAAAAACGGTTTGCCATCGCGGTCCTTGCGGCGGGCAAGCCCCACAAGCGGGCTTTCTGTTGTCTGAGATCGGCTGGACGGACGGGTCACACCTTCAATGGCGGCGATGTCCCAGCCCGCATCACCGTCAGGGACCGTGTTGCGTTCAGAAAAGCCGCTAGCCCGGTTTTCGTCCTCGGCTGTCAAGCGACGCAAGGCCGCCCGCCCAGTGTTGGTGATAAAATAACGCGCGATCCGCCCTTCGGGATCAGGACAGGTGATCCAATCCTTAAGCGCCATGGCCTGCGCAATTTCGCGCTCCACAATCGCAGTGCGGATCTGTTCGCCTTCGGGCGTGACACGGACGACAACTGACGTTTCCATTTCGCGCGCCACAGCCAGAACAGCCCCTTGTTCACATAGCCGACGCAATATCCGCTTTGCCTCTTGATCGATGCGCGCCTGTGTCAGGCCCACAGAGGCCGCCGGATCAGTCGTTGCACAGGCCATGTTCATCATGTCTTTCGTCCTTTTTCGTTCCAAATCACATGCTGCCACCTGTTCCGAAAGAGACCGCAAGGCGGCATCAATCAAAGGATCATCGCGGCGGCCTTCGAACCGACGCACCTGGCGTAGCACCGTTGAAGGGTGGCAATCGCTGGCCCGCGCCACAGCACGGATCGAAATGCCCTTTTCGGTATGCACAAGGTAATGACGTGCCGCATCCGGCACCCAACGTGGAAATTCATGCGCGCCCGTTTGCCCTTGTGTCACAGTCATATCACCTATCCCTCTTTGTCGATTACAGCGCCAACCAGCGGTTATCGCTCGATCAAGGCGCAAACCAATGATGCTACCGGAGCGTGCATGGTTACCCAAGTCTTAACGATACTTTTCGTCCGTCAACCATGTTTTCAAAAAGATAAGTGACTCTAACCGGTGCGTTCTTACTTTGGCGCGATCACGCAACACCCGCATAGGTTGTGTCATGTTGTTGAAAACTTGCGACACTGGAAGGAATACAGAAATGCTTGATCTACAAACCCGCATAGCGACACTTGAACGCCCGCAGCTTCTGGCACGGGCGGCCCGGTTCGGGGTTGATGACTACAGACGCGACACGCATCTGCGCCGCATTTTGGGGTGCGAACGCCTGCCCAAACACGGGGCTGCTTTGATGCAGTTGCTGGATCGCGAAGCAGAGCTGGACCAACTGCGCAGGTCTAAATCGGGCGATTACCGCCCCGCGCGTCAGGTCGAAGTCTTGATTGCCATTCTGGGCGAGGCGCAGTTGATGCGCGCCACCGCCCTGAATGTTGTCTGATACGCTTTAGGTAAACGCATCCGGCATGCTGGCTTTCTTATCAGCCACATATGCACGCAAGCGGGCCTCGATGTCTGGATCAAGGGCGGGTTGCTGATATGTATCCAGCATCTTTTTGACCCGTGCTGTTGCCAGTGTTTCTGTGTCGCGCGCGCCTTCTTCGTCCCATGTCTCGAACGGTTTGTAATCAAACAGATCAGAACGCCAGAAGGCAGATTTGAAGTTCGCTTGCGTATGCTCGCAGCCTAAATAGTGACCGCCCGGGCCGACTTCTGCGATGGCACCCATCGCTTGGCCGTTTTCGGACATATCCACGCCGCGGGCAAAATGGTGCAATGTACCCAGCATATCCGCATCCATGACAAATTTCTCGAAAGATGCGACAAGCCCGCCTTCAAGCCAGCCACAGCTGTGCAACATAAAGTTCACACCCGATAGCAAACCCATATTCAGACTATTTGCGGTCTCGAATGCGGCCTGCGCATCGGGCAATTTCGAGCCACAAAACGATCCGGCCGACCGGTAAGGCAAATTCATACGGCGGGCCAACTGGCCTGCCCCATAAGTGATATGCGACGCCTCTGGCGTGCCAAAGGTCGGCGCACCGGAGTTCATATCGATGGACGTGACAAATGTGCCGAAAATCACCGGCGATCCGGGGCGGATCAACTGGCTATAAGCAACACCGGCCAGAACTTCGGCTAGAACTTGCGTCAAAGTGCCTGCGACAGAAACCGGCGCCATCGCGCCGCCAACGATAAACGGGCTGATAATCGACGCTTGGTTATTCTTGGCGAACACTTCAAGCGCGCCCATCATGATGCTGTCAAATGTCAGCGGCGAGTTGATGTTGATCAGCGACGTCATGACTGTGTTGTCTTGGACGAACTCTTTGCCGAATAAAATCTCGCACATTTCTACGCTGTCTTGCGCGCGGCTAGGTTCGGTCACAGAGCCCATGAATGGCTTATCGCTGTAGATCATGTGCGCCAGCAACATATCAAGGTGGCGCTTGTTGACCGCTACATCTGTCGGCTCGCAAACGGTGCCGCCTGAATGGTGCAACCACTTGGACATATAGCCCAATTTCACGAATTTCTCGAAATCGGCCATGGTTGCATAGCGGCGACCGCCTTCGGCATCGCGTACAAATGGCGGTCCGTAAACGGGTGCCATGACAAGGTTCTTACCGCCTACAACCACATTGCGTTCAGGATTGCGGGCATGCTGCGTGTATTCTGACGGTGCAGTCGCACATAATTTACGCGCCAAGCCACGCGGAATACGAACCCGTTCACCTTCGATTTCCGCACCAGCTGCCTTCCAGCGGGCCAATGCCTCTGGGCTATCGACAAAATTCACGCCGATTTCGGCCAATACCGTTTCGGCGTTTGCCTCGATCAAATCCAGATCAGCCTCGGACAACACTTCGTAATTAGGGATGTTGCGCGTGATGTACTTTGCCGTTTCAACGCTGACGGCTGTGCGTTCTGCGCGGCGTGCTGCACCGCCGCCGCCGCGACCTCTACGTGGTGATGTGGCTGGTGCATCGGACATGAAACGTCTCCCTCAAGAAGCGATAGATTTCGTATCTCATACAACGCAGTCCACGCCGTCCCCGGCGATTTTGCGGCCCTTGAGACCTGAAAACGACATGTCCTGAAATGAACTGTCGAAAACAGCGCAAAACCGGTGCGCGGGACCCTTGCGTTGACCCCCGTCTGGCTTTACCCACAGCGCCATGGAAAACAGCACCCACGAACGTCTTTTGATCATCGATTTCGGCAGTCAGGTCACGCAGCTTATCGCGCGGCGTTTGCGCGAACTTAGCGTCTACTGCGAAATTCATCCCTACCAAAACGTCACCGACGCTTTTTTGGCCGAATTTGCGCCCAAAGCCGTTATCTTATCTGGTGGCCCCGATAGCGTAACCCGCGAGGGATCGCCGCGCGCGCCGCAAGCGGTGTTTGAAATGGGTGTTCCCGTGCTTGGCATTTGCTATGGCCAGCAAACAATGATGACGCAATTGGGCGGCAAAGTGACGAGCGGGCATGGCACCGCAGAGTTCGGCCGCGCTTACGTCACCCCGAAAAGCAAACTGTCGCTATTAGATGGCTGGTTTGCGACCGACAAAGAACAAGTCTGGATGAGCCATGGCGACCATGTCTCTGAAATTGCTCCGGGATTTGAAGTTTACGGCACCTCGCCAAACGCCCCATTCGCAATTACTGCGGACGTCGCGCGCAACTTCTACGCGGTTCAATTCCACCCCGAAGTGCACCATACCCCGAATGGGGCAAAGCTATATGAAAACTTTGTGCGTCTTGCTGGGTTCACGGGCGATTGGACCATGGGCGCCTACCGCGAACAGGCGATTGCCGCAATCAAGGATCAAGTCGGCGATGCCCATGTGATCTGCGCATTGTCAGGTGGCGTTGATTCGTCCGTCGCCGCAGCTTTGCTGCACGAGGCTATCGGCGATCAGTTGACTTGTGTGTTCGTCGATCACGGCCTGCTGCGTCTAAACGAAGCCGAAGAAGTCGTGGCAATGTTCCGCGACAACATGAACCTTAAAGTGATCCACGCCAACGAGAGCGAATTATTTCTAGGCGAACTGGATGGCGTCAGTGATCCTGAAACCAAGCGCAAGATTATCGGGCGTCTGTTTATCGACGTGTTCCAAAAATATGCGAACGGGATCAAAGGCGCGGCCTTTCTTGCCCAAGGCACGCTTTACCCTGATGTTATTGAAAGCGTGAGCTTTTCTGGCGGCCCGTCCGTGACGATAAAATCGCATCACAACGTCGGTGGTCTGCCTGAAAAAATGGGGCTCAAATTGGTAGAGCCGCTGCGCGAATTGTTCAAAGACGAAGTCCGCGCATTGGGCGTTGAACTTGGCCTACCCAAATCATTCATCGGTCGCCATCCGTTCCCCGGCCCCGGTCTGGCAATCCGTTGTCCCGGCGAGATTACCCGCGAAAAGTTGGAAATCTTGCGCAAAGCGGACGCGGTTTATATCGATCAAATCCGCAAACACGGGTTGTACGATGATATTTGGCAGGCATTTGTTGCGATCCTGCCAGTGCGCACGGTCGGCGTGATGGGTGATGGGCGAACCTACGATTTTGCCTGCGCATTGCGTGCGGTTACTTCTGTTGATGGGATGACAGCGGATTATTACCCGTTCACCCATGAATTCCTTGGCGAAACCGCCACAAGGATCATTAACGAAGTGCACGGCATCAACCGCGTAACGTACGATATCACCAGCAAACCCCCCGGCACGATCGAGTGGGAATAGGCTAGTTTTGCAAGGCGCGCACTAAGCCCATCCCCGTAAATTCACCTGGCGCACAAGCTGCAATGTCGCCTTGTTGGCCGCGCGCAAACCATTGCGCACGCGCATCAAGTGCGACAACCGCAACCGGACCTATCCGTAGTGGATCACGCCCCCAATGGGGATTGGTTAATGGGTCATCGTCGAACAGGTCTGCAAGGTCCAATTCCGGCAATCCTGCGCGGTGCACCAAGAACCCTGCAACACAGTCGACCTGACGTTCAACTAAACCGCGCAGCATCACTTCATCAGTTGGGCGATTGCGGATTTCACGCAAAGCAAAATCAGCGATGCCGTGTTGAACTTGCACAGCATGCCCGAACGCATGACCCAATAAATAAGGCGTTTGCGGCAGGCCGCGTGCCGTCGTTGCAACCAGGATGATATTGCCCGTGGTGCAATATGCGACGCGAGGGTCCACTGCACCATTGGCCCCGCATTCGCCAGCAATCTGATCCACAATCTTCACTTGCGGCATACGCGCAAATGCCTGTGCTGCCGCAGTCGTAATATCCGTGATTGCATCAGCCTGCACCACACACGGCCATATCAAAAGTGCCATCAACCAACGCATCTGCAATCCCCAATTCATCTGACATTCAAACACATTGCATCGGGGGTTGCAAAATCGCCAAACAGAATGGCAACTGCTTGCATGAACACAACTTTACAAGCCGCCCTTTGGATGATCGGTGCGATCACCTCTTTCACGCTGATGGCAATTGCAGGGCGCACAGTCAGCGTCGAACTTGATACCTTTGAAATCATGCTGTTCCGCAGCATTACGGGTATCATCATCGTTGTGTCGGTCGCTGCTTATGTTGGCACATTCCGTCAGATTGGCCGCAACCAGCTCGGGTTGCATGCCACACGCAATATCTGCCATTTCGCAGGTCAGAACCTTTGGTTTTATGCCATTACCGTCATCCCCCTTGCACAAGTTTTTGCATTGGAATTTACCACGCCGATCTGGGTCATCCTGTTGTCGCCGCTTTTGTTGAAAGAAAGGTTAACGGGCATCGGCCTATTAAGTGCAGCCATCGGGTTTGTTGGCATCTTGATCGTCACCCGCCCTGATCCGGCAAATATCAACTCAGGCCTTGTCGCCGCAGCCAGTTGTGCCGTGTTCTTTGCGCTTACGGCAATTTTCACGCGCAAGTTGACACGCACCCAAAGCATCACAACGATCCTATTTTACCTCACAACAATGCAGGCGGTCTTTGGATTGATTTGTGCCGGGTACGATGGCGACATCGCGCTTCCGTCTCTCCAAACACTGCCTTGGGTAGTTTTGATCGGCTGCGCAGGATTGCTTGCGCATTTTTGCCTGACCAAGGCACTTAGCATTGCACCCGCAAGCGTCGTCATGCCTATTGATTTTGTCCGTTTGCCCGTGATCGCGATTGTGGGCATGCTTTTATACGCAGAGCCGCTCGATGCGCTGGTTTTCGTGGGCGCAGCCTTCATCTTTGCCGCGAATTACCTGAACATCACCCATGCAATGGGACGCGCGAAGACATGAAGGCCCAGTGAAACCATCCCTGTGATCACAAAGCTATTGTATTTTAGTGACGTAGCGACGCCGTCGTAAACTATGACGCGGCGTCATTAATTGACGCAAAGCTTAGGCGATCAGTACAACCGTTGCACAATATTTATTCATGACAGGGATGAGGACATGAAAAAAGTACTATCAGCAGGCGCAGCCTTGCTGCTCACAACGAGCATCGCACAGGCGGGAGGACTTGACCGTTCAGGACAAGGCGTCGGCATAATTTTCGAAGAAGGCAACGTTGTTCAACTTAGCTTTGGTTTTGTGTCACCAGAAGTATCAGGCGAAACCGTAAGTACAGTAGCTGGCGCGCCTATTGGCCAAACATCTGGCAACATGGCCGTTGCCTATTCTCAATTTGCAGGTGGCGTAAAATACGGCATCAATGACCAGGTTGATGTAGCGTTGATTTTTGACCAACCTTTTGGTGCAAACGTCGATTATTCCGATAACAGCGCATTTTACTACGCAGGCGCAACAACCGCAGAGGTGTCAAGCACTGCAATTACCGCGCTTGCGCGTTACAAAATTGACGAAAACTACTCGATTCACGGCGGATTGCGGTACCAATCTATCGAAGCCACTATTGGATTACCCGCTGTTAGGTCCTACAATTTGGAAGGCGAAAGCAGTTCAGGAACAGGCATCGTCGTTGGCGCAGCATATGAAATTCCAGACATCGCACTGCGCGTGTCACTGACATATAGCTCTAGTATTACACACGACATGCCATCCACAGAAAACTGTGCTGCTCCCGCATCATTCTGCGACAATGCGGAAAGCACAACAACCTTCAAATCACCGGAATCTCTGAACCTGGATTTCCAAACTGGCATTGCCGAAGATACGCTTCTGTTTGGTTCCATTCGTTACGCAAAATGGACCCAGTTTGATTTTGCACCAGCGACTTACAATATTCTTACAACGAATGCATTAAATCCAGAAGGCAGTTCTCTGCAAAGCTACGACGAGGACACCTTCGCCTATTCACTAGGTGTGGGGCGCCGTTTGTCAGATGCGTTCTCTGGCGCTGTTTCTATCGGCTACGAAGCTGCACAAGGTGGATTTTCCGGCAACCTAGGACCGACAGATGGTAACGTTAGTTTTGGTTTGGGTGGTACTTATACCACGGGCGATACCAAAGTGACTGCTGGCATCCGCTATATCATGCTTGGTGATGCCGACACAGAAAACCCTACTGCTCCGACGACTGTTGCCACCGAATTCCGTGACAACTCTGCGATTGGTTTCGGTATGCAAATTACGCAAAGCTTCTAAACAAACGCTGACTAAGTCAATTCAAAGCCCCGCCCTCACCGGTGGGGCTTTTTTCTTTTCTTGCGCATGAAGCGGGTTGCGCAGCACGCCGCGAGACGATCATGTCGCCCACATGACAACTTTACAAAAAACCATCTCGTCGCGCGCATGGGCAGAACTGCTCTTGTTGTCCTTTATCTGGGGCGGCTCATTCCTGTCGATCCGCATCGCGTTGGACGAAATTGGACCTCTGACGGCCGTCGCACACCGAACCGGTTGGGCGATGCTGATCCTGTGGGCGTATGTCGTGATCCGCAGATTAAAGATTCCCACCGATGCGCGGGTTTGGGGCGCATTTTTGGTCATGGGTCTGCTGAACAATGTGATTCCCTTTAGCTTGATGGCGTGGGGACAGTTGCATATCGAAACAGGCCTAACCTCGATCCTGAACGC
>NZ_JAFMHR010000125.1 GCF_017854415.1 Yoonia sp.
TGAATGCGCTAGAGATTTGGACGATTTCCAATAACCTTGGGGACGCCAAATCAATAGCGACACATCCCGCAACCACCACGCACCAACGTTTGTCACAAGAAACCAGAGAGATGCTTGGCATCACACAGGGTCTTTTGCGCCTGAGCGTCGGACTAGAGGACACACAAGACTTGCTTGCTGATTTGCGCGCCGCCATCGCGCAATTGTGAGGTGGTGACGCGGACCCCGATAAGTGCTTTAGTTAGGGGAGCTTAGACGCATGGAAGGGCCATCCCTATGACTGATCCGCGGGCGGATTTACAACGTATCTATAAAGATATCATTGGAAATTCCGATGAAGCGCCCCACCTTGGGGTGTCTAACGCACCGATGGGGGGCACAGATATGAATATCCACTCAAATGACATGAGCCGCGAACCGACCCGCCAAGAAGCAGAGGCTGCATTGGCCCTGCTGCGCCGCTGGGCGGTTGATGTATCCCCCGAAGAAGTGGCCACGCTTGATCCGCTTGTGTCGCGCCTGATCCCCGGTCAAGAAGTGTCGAATTATCCGGCTTTGGCGCGCGCATACCCCGACGCATTTGAGGTCGATGATGCTTACAAAGCGTCGATGCCCGATCTGCAAAATGGTCCGTCCAGCCTGATCCGTGGTGCGCAGCAGCAAATCCAGCATGTTGGCATATCAAATTTCCGTTTGCCGATCCGGTTTCATACCCGTGACAATGGTGACCTGACGCTCGAAACTTCTGTCACTGGAACTGTGTCGCTGGAGGCGGAAAAGAAGGGCATCAATATGTCGCGCATCATGCGGACATTTTATAAGCACGCCGAAGAGACATTTAGCTTTGAAGTGATCGAACATGCACTGGATGCCTATAAAACCGATCTGGACAGTTTTGATGCACGCATTCAAATGCGGTTCAGCTTTCCGATGAAAGTTGAAAGCCTGCGGTCGGGTCTGTCGGGGTACCAGTATTATGATATCGCGCTCGAACTGGTCGAAAGTGCCGGTGTGCGTAAAAAGATCGTGCACCTTGATTACGTCTATTCCTCGACGTGCCCGTGTTCGTTGGAACTGTCCGAACATGCCCGTCAATTCCGTGGCCAGTTGGCGACCCCGCATTCACAGCGATCCGTCGCGCGTATTTCGGTTCTATTGGAAGACAGCGCCAATGTGCTGTGGTTCGAGGACTTAATTGACCGCGCGCGCGCAGCGGTGCCGACTGAAACGCAAGTCATGGTCAAGCGCGAAGACGAGCAAGCATTTGCTGAACTCAACGCGGCCAACCCGATATTTGTCGAAGACGCAGCCCGTTTGTTTACCGAGCAATTACAGTTAGATACCCGCGTTTCAGATTTTCGCGTGATTGCGAGCCACCAAGAAAGCCTGCATAGCCATGATGCCGTGTCCGTGTTGACTGAAGGCGAAACTTTCGCAGCAGAAAGTCTTGACCCGCGCCTGTTTGCATCACTCTTTCACGTAGGCTGATTTTACAGCGCAGGAGTGCTGGCAGGGCGGCGCGCGGTATCAAAGGTGCCTGCAACCCTTGCAGCCCCCGTGCGCCAATACTAAGACTCTATTAGGTTATTAGAAATAAGACAGAAATGTCCGAACATGAGGCACTAAATATGCAAGACCCCGTCGAGACCTATATGAACCTTGTCCCAATGGTGGTCGAACAGACCGCACGTGGTGAACGCGCCTATGATATCTTTTCGCGCCTGCTTAAGGAACGGATTATTTTCGTAAATGGCCCCGTGCACGACGGCATGAGCCAATTGGTTGTCGCGCAACTGCTGCACCTCGAATCAGAGAACCCGAAAAAAGAAATCAGCATGTACATCAACAGCCCCGGTGGCGTGGTGACATCCGGTTTGTCGATTTACGACACGATGCAGTACATCCGCCCGAAGGTCAGCACGCTGGTCATTGGACAGGCGGCTTCGATGGGATCGCTTTTGCTGACTGCAGGTCATAAGGGCATGCGCTTTTCGCTGCCAAACAGCCGTGTCATGGTGCATCAGCCATCTGGCGGATATCAGGGGCAGGCGACGGATATCATGATCCATGCCGCTGAAACCCAAAAGCTCAAGACGCGCTTGAACGAAATTTACGTCAAGCATACTGGCAATACCCTTAAAAAGGTCGAAGCCGGATTAGAGCGTGATAACTTTATGTCGCCGGAAGAAGCTAAGGAATGGGGCCTGATCGACGAAATCGTTGAGAACCGCACCAAAGCTGCAGACTAAAGCACCCAAACCATAGCAATGAACAGACGCGGCCTAGGCCGCGTTTTTTCTTGGACGAGGTGGTTTGACGCCGCTTTTTTGGTCAGGTTTATGTCTTTGTTAAGGTCATTGTGCGTATGGTCATTTTGACATTGTGGACCTCGGCAGGCTGTCTTAGTGTTGTGGCCAAGTAAGTCGAAATGATGTTTTATAAGGGCAAATTGCCCAGGGGTTTGAGATGGCGACGACAAGCAGCACCGACAGTAAGAACACCCTTTACTGCAGTTTCTGCGGAAAAAGCCAACATGAGGTGCGCAAGCTTATTGCGGGCCCAACCGTGTTTATCTGTGATGAATGCGTTGAACTATGCATGGATATCATTCGCGAAGAAACCAAGACTGCTGGTCTGAAAGCTGGCGAAGGCGTACCAACTCCTTCTGAAATCTGCGGCGTACTTGATGACTACGTGATCGGTCAGGTCCACGCGAAACGCGTACTCTCGGTGGCTGTGCACAACCACTATAAGCGGCTGAACCACGCGGAAAAATCTGATATTGAGCTGGCGAAATCCAACATCATGCTAATCGGACCAACTGGTTGCGGTAAGACGTTGTTGGCGCAGACTTTGGCGCGGATTTTGGATGTGCCATTCACCATGGCTGACGCCACGACGCTGACGGAAGCGGGTTATGTCGGCGAAGATGTTGAAAACATCATTCTCAAACTGTTGCAGTCATCAGAATATAACGTAGAGCGCGCACAGCGTGGCATCGTCTACATTGACGAAGTCGACAAAATTACCCGCAAGTCTGATAATCCTTCGATCACACGTGACGTTTCGGGGGAAGGCGTGCAGCAGGCCTTGCTAAAGATCATGGAAGGCACCGTTGCTTCGGTTCCGCCCCAAGGTGGACGCAAGCATCCGCAGCAGGAGTTCTTGCAAGTTGATACCACGAACATCTTGTTCATTTGTGGCGGCGCTTTTGCTGGCTTGGACAAGATCATTGCGCAGCGCGGCAAAGGCTCTGCAATGGGATTTGGTGCTGACGTACGAGAGCCCGATGACCGCGGTGTAGGTGAAATTTTTTCAGACCTTGAGCCAGAGGATCTGTTGAAGTTCGGCTTAATCCCGGAATTTGTCGGTCGTCTGCCCGTTATCGCGACATTGACTGATCTTGATGAAGACGCGCTGATCACAATTCTGACACAGCCCAAGAATGCTTTGGTCAAGCAGTACCAGCGCCTGTTCGAGCTTGAGAACACAAAGCTGACCTTTACCGAAGATGCACTGAGCGCGATTGCAAAACGTGCGATTGATCGGAAAACCGGTGCGCGCGGTTTGCGTTCAATCATGGAAGATATCTTGCTTGATACGATGTTTGACTTGCCGGGTATGGACACCGTGACAGAGGTTGTGGTGAACGAAGAGGCCGTCAATTCTGATGTCGCCCCTTTGATGATCCACGACGAAGGTAAGAAAAAAGAATCTGCCACGGCCAGCTGATATCGTGACGGTTCAGCACATCAGCACCGGATCCCCGTTTGAGGAACAGATCGGCTATAGCCGTGCCGTTGTTGCTGATGGTTGGGTCTTTGTTTCGGGAACAACGGGTTACGACTACGCCAGCATGACAATGCCTGTCAGCATTCAAGCACAGACCGAAAACGCGCTTGCAACAATTGCGGGCGCATTGGAAAAAGCGGGCAGCGGTTTGGACCATGTTGTGCGGGTCAATTACATCGTTCCCGACGCGCAAGAATGGCCGGATTGCTGGCCAGTGGTCAGTAAAGCATTTGCCACGGCAAAACCCGCCGCAACAATGATCTCGGCCCAGTTGCAGAACGCGGAAATGAAGATCGAAATAGAAGTGACTGCGCGGCTGCCTGTTTGAACCCACTGGACCTTTTGGGCCCTTTGGTGCATGGATAAGCCAACGCAATTGGAGACGCGACATGGGCCTTGCTCACAATATCAAACGCATTTTCACATGGTGGGACGGTCAATCATTTGGCACCCAGCTTTGGACCAGACGCAATGGTAAAAAAGTTGGTGAAGACGCGCAGGGCAACATCTTTTATCAGAACGCTGACAGCAGTCGCCGCTGGGTGATCTATAACGGTCAAAACGAAGCGTCGCGCGTGAGCCCTGATTGGCACGGCTGGCTGCATCACACATGGGATCAGGCGCCGACCGAGACTGACTTGAAGCATAAAGCTTGGGAAAAGCCACATCAGGAAAATCTGACCGGAACAGCGGCAGCCTATGCGCCCGCGGGTTCTATTAGACGCAGTGCACCTGCGGACCGGTCCGACTACGAGGCGTGGACACCGGAGTAGGGGTCAATCATGCGGTTATCTCATGTTCTGTTCGCGATAGCGCTGCTTCTTGCGAGCCCACTTGGCGCCCAAGAGATCGTCGTGACGCCGCTTGATGATTTACTGCAAGACTTAACAGCACCGCCCCCCCAACAAGAACCTACAGTTGGACCGACGATTGACGTCATGGCGGGCTTAGGTGGCGAATTACGGGTCCTCGATAAGTTAACAGGCGCCGTCACCAATTTGCGTCTACAGCAGGGCGACTCTGTGCAGTTGGGCTTTTTGTCGGTCGCGATGATCGAATGCCGGTATCCGGTCGACAACCCATCCGGCGACGCGTTTACCTATATTGAAGTGATGGATCGCAAAGAAAACGCTGTGCTGTTTGCAGGTTGGATGCTGGCATCAGCACCCGCTTTGAACGCAATGGATCACCCGCGTTACGACGTATGGGCGTTGCGCTGTATTACTTCCTGAGCCGTCGGCACCTTACCCTTTTGATTGAATGACGCGTCTTGGCTGATCGCTTTGGCAAGTTGGTCCTGATAATCTGACCTTGGGATTTCAATGGCACCTAGGCTTGCCAGATGCGGGGTGACGAATTGCGTATCGAACAGCCGATAACCGCCCATACGTAGTTCATCCACCAGATAAGCGAGCGCAATTTTAGACGCATCCGTACGTTTGCTGAACATGCTTTCGCCAAAAAACGCGGCCCCGATTGAAACCCCATAGACGCCTCCGATCAAGTCGTCGCCGTCCCAGACCTCCACGGAATGCGCCAATTTTTGCTGAAAAAGCGCGCCATAGAGCGAGAAGATCGTGTCGTTGATCCATGTCTCGGGTCGGTCGGCACAGCCGCGTATGACGTCATTGAATGCTGTGTCGTAGGTTACCCGAAATTCCCCATTGCGCATCTGCCGCGCAAGGCTGCGCGAGATATGGAAACGATCAAGCGGGAAAACGCCGCGCATCTTTGGGTCGACCCAGAAAACCTCTGGGTCGTCACGCCCCTCTGACATTGGGAACAATCCAACCTGATACGCTTGCAAAAGAAGCTGTGGCGTCAATGTCGGGTTGTCTTTCATGGCCAGCATTGCCTTATGGAGGTTTATTTGCAGGTCCGCTATTATCATCAATGCCGCTTTTGAAAAAGGACAGTGCATTGGCATTCTTTGATTTTTTGCCCGAACTTGCACAGTATGATGGCAAGGAAAATCAGATTGCACGTCTTAACAAGCGTTTCGCGTTTTTGGTTGCACCATTTCTCACAGACATTGCAGGTGCGCGCGTTCTGGATTTGGGCGCCCATGATGGCCGTTGGGCATATGCATTTGCGGGTGCGGGTGCAGCCGCTGTAACGGCAATCGAGGCGCGCGCGGACGTCGCAGCCCAATTCCAAGCTTTCCCGGAAACGCCGTTCAAGGGATGCATTTCTGTGCGCGTTCAAGACGTTTTCGTGGGCCTGCAGGCCTCGATCGCGGCAAAAGAGCAATACGATGTGATCGCGATCTACGGGTTGCTATATCACGTAATGGATCATTTTCGCTTGCTGGATCTGGTGCGCCAGTTGCATCCAAAGTTGATCATAATCGACAGCGATTTTATAAAACAGCAGGGCGCGATCATCAGGCTGGTTCGCGAGCGAACGGACAAAAATCTGAATGCGACGCCGCAAATTCCCGGGCAATCAATTGCGGTAAAAGGCATCCCAAGCCGTGCGGCGCTTGAAATGATGGCGCAGGGGCTTTGCTATGATGTGACTTGGTCGGATTGGGACAGTCTGCCGCCCGATCAGCGATCAGGCGTCAGTGACTATTATCTTTCGCCTGACCGGAACTTGCGACGCGCAACATGTACGCTACGCCCACAGTTACTAGAGCAGGCCTTTCTCTAGCCATTGCTCGAGCCAGTGAATGTTGTAATCACCAGTTTGCACGGCTTCTTCTGCCAATAATGCGTGGAATAGCGGCAAGGTCGTATCAACGCCGTCCACGATCAGTTCGCCCAATGCGCGCTCTAGTCGCGCTAAAGCCTCTGGTCGGTCACGCCCATGCACGATGAGCTTGCCAATCAGGCTGTCGTAGTATGGCGGGATCCGGTAGCCATCATAAAGCGCTGAATCCATGCGCACACCAAGGCCCCCAGGGGCGTGATATTGCGTTATTGTACCGGGGCAGGGCGCAAAGTTTGGCAGCTTTTCGGCGTTGATGCGCACTTCGATGGAGTGACCATTAATCTTGAGGTCTTCTTGGGTGAACGACATTGGCATGCCGGATGCGACGCGCAATTGTTCGCGCACCAAATCAACGCCAAAGATCGCTTCGGTCACGGGGTGTTCGACCTGCAGACGCGTGTTCATTTCGATGAAATAGAATTCGTCATTCTCGAACAGAAATTCGATCGTGCCAGCGCCAATGTAGTTAATCTTGGCGACAGCATCCGCACAGACCTTACCAATGCGCGCGCGCAATTCTGGTGTGATGCAAGGACCGGGGGCTTCTTCAAATACTTTTTGATGGCGCCGTTGCAGCGAGCAGTCGCGTTCACCCAGATGAACCGCATTGCCTTTGCCGTCGCCAAAGACTTGGATTTCGATGTGACGCGGTGTCGTCAGGTACTTTTCGATATAGACTTCGTCGTTACCAAACGCGGCTTTGCCTTCGGCGCGTGCTGATAAGAACGCTTTTTCCATATCAGCGGCTGTTTTTGCTACTTTCATTCCGCGACCACCGCCGCCTGCTGTGGCTTTGATAATGACAGGATAACCGACTTCTTCGCCGATGCGCTGCGCGTCAGCCAGTGTTGGCACGCCGCCTGCCGACCCTGGAACGCATGGTACGCCCAAGGCTTTCATCGTGTCTTTGGCGGTAATTTTATCTCCCATGACGCGTATATGTTCTGGGCACGCCGCCTGCGGACCCTGGAACGCATGGAACGCCCAAGGCTTTCATCGTGTCTTTGGCGGTAATTTTATCTCCCATGACGCGGATATGTTCTGCTGTGGGGCCGATAAACGTAAGGTCATGGTCCTCGACCGCCTGCACAAATGCAGCGTTTTCTGACAAGAAACCATACCCGGGGTGGATCGCCTGCGCCCCGGTTATTTCACAAGCTGAGATGATCGCCGGAAACGATAGATAGCTAAGTGCAGAAGACGGTGGGCCGATGCAGATGGCCTCGTCTGCCATGCGCACATGCATTGCGTCAGAATCAGCGGTCGAATGGACGGCCACAGATTTCACACCAAGTTCGCGGCATGCGCGCACGACGCGAAGTGCAATTTCGCCGCGGTTGGCGATGAGTATTTTGTCGAACATGGGTGCGCCCTTATTCGATGATCACAAGAGGGGCACCGAATTCAACGGGACCGCCATCTTCGACCAGAATACGCTTGATCGTTCCTGCACGTGGGGCAGGGATGTGGTTCATCGTTTTCATGGCTTCGATGATGAGGATTGTATCGCCCTCTTTGACGGTTGTGCCGACGCTGACGAAATTCGCCGCGCCTGGTTCTGCGGCCATGTAGACCGTGCCAACCATAGGCGATGTTACTGCGCCGGGGTGGCTTGCTGGATCGGTGCTTTCAGTGGCTGCAAGTGCAGCGGTTGGCGCAGCTGCAGCAATGGCCGCTGGAGCGGCGGCGGCTGGCACACTGGCTTGCATGACCATTTGTGTTTGACGGCTGACGCGAACGTTCAAGCTGTCGTTTTCACCATAGTCGCGCTTGACCTGTAGTTCAGTTAGATCGTTTTCGCGCAAAAGTTCCGCCAATGCCTGAATAAAGCTGACATCGCTTTCGTGAGACGTTTTGTTGCTCATGTTTCCCTCGGCCATTTTGCCCATATTATTGAAGCTTTTGCGACGCAACGTCACAAAGCATTTGGTCACTTATAGGGCAAGCCAGCGAAGGTGGAAAGTACACCTGTGTTTGAATTTTTTCAGGGTTCCGTTTTGCTGATC
>NZ_JAFMHR010000126.1:0-1267 GCF_017854415.1 Yoonia sp.
AAAAAATTTCTGAAAAACAGTGTGGTAAAGGCCAAGCCGTAAATGACATGTACCAAAATCAACCCCGGGATCGTTCCTGCAAGCCCCATGACGCCAAGCGTGCGAGCCATTGGCAGCAGGATCACCTGAAACGGGATGAAGGCGCCGAAGAGGATCAGCGCGAATATAATATCAGCGCCGGGAAAGCGCCATTTCGTCAGTGCGTAACCGTTCAGTGCGCCGAGGATCGTCGAAATCGTGACTGCGGGCACGACCATTGCGACCGAGTTCCAGAAAAACGGCTGTAAGCCATCGCAACGCACCCCGACGCAGGCCGAACTCCACGCTTTGTTCCACGCATCGAAGGTGACCTCCTGCGGCAGGCTTAGAAGTGATCCGGCGCGGATTTCTTCGAGTGACTTTAACGAAGTGGCAATCATCACGATCAGCGGGATAAGATAATACAGACAAAAAACGCCAAGCGTCAGGAACAGCAATGTACGCATGACCACATGCTGGGCCCCTGTTTGTTGGACTATTCCGCTAAGGTTCTTGCGGCTCATCGATTTGTCCCTCGCAATTCTGAATAAAGGTAGGGCACCACAATCGCGATCACCGTCGCCAGCATCATCACGGCACTTGCCGCTGCAACGCCCAGCTCACTGCGTTGGAACGCAAATGCATACATGAACGTTGCGGGCATGTCGGTCGCGTAGCCCGGTCCACCCCCGGTCAGGGCGATGACAAGATCGAAGCTTTTGATCGCCAGATGCGCAAGAATGATCACGGTTGACAGAAAAACGGGGCGCATGATCGGTAGCACGACACTGAAATACGTGCGAAAGGCGCCTGCTCCGTCTATTGCTGCGGCTTTCAGTATCTCGTCATCAACCGACCGCAGCCCGGCCAGAAACAGCGCCATCGCATAGCCGGATGACTGCCAAACCGCGGCAATGACGATGGTGTAGATCGCATAGTCCGAATTGACGAGCCAATCGAAGGTAAAATTCTCGAAACCCAGTTGTCGGACAAAATTCTGGATACCAAGGCCAGGATTGAGGATCCATTTCCATACGGTCCCGGTCACGATGAACGAAAGCGCCATTGGATAAAGATAGATTGTTCGGATTACACCTTCGATGCGGACGCGCTGATCAAGAAGAATGGCCAGAAATATACCGATGGCCAGACTGATTGCGATGAACAGCGCCGAGAAGACAAACATGTTGCTAAGCGCCACATACCATCTTGGCGTGGCCCACAGACGTTCGTATTGCGAAAGGCCTTC
>NZ_JAFMHR010000126.1:1277-8494 GCF_017854415.1 Yoonia sp.
GCCTTCGATCGTATAGTTCGGCATCACCCCGGACTTTGTGAACGAGATGTAAATGGTCCACGCGATGAACCCGTAGACAAAGAACAAGCTGAGCGCAAAGAGCGGCGAGACGACGATCCGGGGCAGCCAACGTTCAATTTTCTGGCCAAGCGGGACGGTGGTTCGGGTGCGGGTAATCATTTGAATATACACCGAGGCCGAGACCCCGGTGTAAGCTTTCTATTGCGCGCGCGCGACGGCTGCCGCAAGCGATTGCGCCGCTTCTTCGGAACTCATGCCGGAGTTGAAGAAATTGGTCACAAGGTCAAGAAATTCCCCACGGATCGAACGGGGGATCGCCATTTCATGCGCCATTGATGGCACCAGCGCATCATTTTCAATCGCGGCAAGAAGGTCTTCGTGGGACCGCAATGCACAGGCGTCAAAAGCATCAAGTGCCACGTCGGTGCGTGCCGGAATCGATCCTTTGGCAAGGTTAAAGGTTTCCTGAAACTCTGGCGACATGATCAGGCTAGCGAGCACCTGTTGGCCTTCTATGTTGTCGTCGCCTTCAACCCTAAAGAATGTGAAGCTGTCCGAATTCAAGACAAAGCCGTTGCCGGGGGTGGGGGCGCATAGAAAGTCAACGCCGGGGACTTTTCCGGCAGCCAGAAATTCACCCTTGGCCCAATCGCCCATGATCTGAAAACCGGCTTCTCCGCGCATGACCATGCCGGTTGCAAGATTCCAGTCACGGCCAGAAAAATTGTCATCGACGTAGCCGCGCATTTTGCGCAGCTGATCGAACGCCGCGATCATCGTGTCGCTTTGCAGCGCTTCCTGATCCAGTTCCACCAGCGCCTTGCGGAAGAAATCCGCACCGCCGATCCCTAGGACAACGTCTTCGAACACGGTGGCGTCCTGCCAAGGCTGACCACCGTGGGCCAATGGCACAATACCGACAGCCATCAGTTTGTCGGCCGCTGCATTGAATTCGTCCCAGGTTGTCGGCATCTGCGTGATGCCGGCAGTTTCAAGCGCCTGAGGGTTGGCCCACATCCAATCGACGCGATGGATGTTTACCGGGGCTGCTACATATTCGCCTTCATACTTCATGATGTCGGCGAGCACTGGTGGCAGCACTGCATCCCAGTTGTCGCTTTCGGCCACAGCTTCAACCGAACTCAAAGCACCTTCGCGGGCCCATTCCTGAATACCCGGACCTTTCAGTTGGACGGCGGTGGGTGGATTTCCGGCGATCACCCGTGCGCGCAGTGCCGTCATGGCCGCATCACCACCGCCACCTGCGATGGGCGAGTCGATCCAAGTCCCGCCCTGGGCTTCAAAGGCGTCTTTCAGCTCTCCAACCGCCTTTGCTTCGCCCCCCGATGTCCACCAGTGAAGCACCTCTACAGTGCCTTCCGCGCAAGCGATGCCGGGTCCAATTGCTGTCAGCGTTGCTGAGAGCACCAGCGCTTTCTTAAAGATATTCATCACGTCCTCCTTTTCTGAAAAGTAGAGACCGACCAACCTAGCCTTCTGATCATGGTTACCCATAAACAGATGTGTCACCTGCGGACGGTTCGCACGATATCGAAACACAGATCGCACAAGCGTGATTGACTAAAATCAATCGACAATGACTGCTGAGACAATGCAGAGTGTCACCTCTGGCTAACTGTTGGTTGTGTCTTGTGATCGGATTGCTCATCTGCGCCTGCATTTGACAGGACGCCCTAATTCTTCCACCTTTCAATTACGACCGGTGCCGAATGATTGGTTTGCAGAGAATGAGTTCGCAAAAAATTCTAGTCATCGATGATGACCCGAAAGTCCGGTTGCTTCTACGGCGCTGTCTGGAGGAAGTCGGCTTAACGGTTTTGGAAGCCGAGACGAAGGAACAAGTATTTGGCGCCTTGGAAGCTCATGATATCGAGCTTCTTCTACTTGATATCCAGCTTGAAAACGACAACGGGTTCGAGATCGCCAAATGTGTGAGGCAACAAACACCGGTGCCGATTATCATGGTGACCGGTCAGGATGATGTGATCGACAGAGTGGTCGGATTGGAGATTGGCGCGGACGACTATATTGTCAAACCGTTTCACCTTCGCGAAGTGTTGGCGCGTGTGCGGGCTGTGTTGCGTCGTAGCCGCGGGGGAGCGTCTGTAGCGAAGACCAAAGACTATTCCACCACGGATAGCGCGGTAAAATCTTTTGACGGGATGGTCGCTCGGTTAGATCTATTCGAATTAGTTAACCGGAACGGCGAGACTATGGATCTGACAAGCGGTGAATTCGCGCTTTTGAACGCTTTTCTTCAAAACCCTAAGCGTGTCTTGTCACGAGATCGACTAATAGACCTTCTACATGGCACTAAATGGGCACCTCAGGATCGCGTCATTGACACGCAAGTCGCACGCCTCCGTCGTAAAATTGAGCGTGATCCGCGCTCTCCAAAGGTGATTAAAACAGTCCGAGGGATTGGGTATATTTTTGCTGCCGATATCCAGACATCATAGGGTGCTGCCATCAAGCATCTCGCGAAGCGTCCGCGCCAATTCTTTCAAACCGTATGGCTTACGCAGTATTCTGTATTCGGAAATAGCGCTGGTCCTCCGGGGTGTCACTCCCTTTGCGTACCCCGTGACCAGCAATATTTTCAATTCCGGCCTGAGCGCCAGTGCCTCAGCAGCGACATCAAAACCAGTCATACCGCCAGGCATCACGACATCGGAAATGACCAAATCAATGTCTGCTTGTTGCTTGATGATATCCATTGCTTTTGGGCCGTTCGTCGCGACAAGAACGTCGTAGCCAAGTTCGATGAGACGTGTCAGCGTCAGGCGCAGAACCTTGGGGTCATCTTCGACCACAAGGATCTTTTCACCTGCACCGTTCGCAATATCAACTGACCTATTCTGTCTGATCTTGTCGGCTTTGGCAGTTGTGGTGGGCAAATACAGATTGACCGTTGTTCCTTTACCGATCTCGCTCTCAATGGTGACATGCCCGCCTGACTGCTTGGCGAAACCGTAAACCATGCTAAGCCCAAGACCTGATCCTGCCCTAGGCCCTTTTGTCGTAAAGAACGGGTCAAATAATTTTGACTTGATTTCAGGTGCAATACCTATGCCTGTGTCTGACACGGACAGACAGACATAGTCGCCCGGCGTCACATCAACCTGTGTCGCAGCGTGATCAGCATCAAGCGTCAAATTGCGCGTTTCGATCGTCAGTGTGCCACCATCCGGCATCGCGTCTCGCGCATTGATCGCCAAATTGAGAAGGGCGCTTTCGATCTGACCGGGATCCGCAAGTGTCGTATCCAGATCGTCGGTTAGCTTGGCCTCAACGTCGATCTGTTCGTCAATGGTACGTTTGAGGATCGGAAGCATCATTTTCACGAGATCGTTTAAGTCGATACTTTCCGGTGCAAGAGACTGGCGTCTCGAAAAAGACAGCAGCTTGTTGGTAAGCGCTGCGCCTAGATTTGACGCCTCCAGTGCTTCACTGATCAGTTCTCGCAGTCTGACGTCGTCGGTGCGCCCCTCCAGTAATTCAAGATTGCCGATCACCACAGTCAGCAGGTTGTTGAAGTCATGCGCCAGACCTCCGGTTAGGTGCCCAATCGCTTCCATTTTCTGGGCACGCTGCAATTCGGCCTGTCGTTTCTTGTCCGACGTCATATCGAGTAGTATACCCAGGAAATGGCGCGCTCCTTCGAGTTCCAGTTCTGACACTGTCAAACGCACCGGCACGCGGCTACCGTCCTTGTGTGCTGCATCCATTTCTCGACCAACACCGATAATCCGTTTTTCGCCAGTCTTGATGTAGTGTTCCATATAGCCATCATGTTGGCTGCGGTCTGGTTCAGGCATCAGCATATTGACGTTTTGGCCTATCACCTCGTCGGCAGTGTATCCCAATATCTGTTGGGCACCCGGACTGAAGGTGCCAATGATACCATCCTGATCAATTGTGATAATTGCTTCGGGGACGGCATCCAGAATAGCGCTCAGCCGTGCTTCGCGGTCTGCGACCGCTTGTAGTGTTTTCTTCTGCTCGGTGACATCCTCCAAGGCCAGTAGAATAAGTTGCTTTTCTTTCGAGTGGTCTTCAACCTTGCGCGCATTCAGCACCATGTCGCGTTGACCGCGGCGGCCTGACTGCATCGTCAGTTCAAAAGCTTCCACTGTTTTCTCATGTAGCAGCAAGGCCTCCAACAATGCGCGAAGTTCGGGAACGTCCCATTGCGCGTTCTGGATCAAAAAGACATTCTTTCCGACAAGATCCGACTTACTTGTCTCAAAAACCCTGCGAAAGGACTTGCTGACCGACAGAATATCAAAATTGCTGTCCAGCACGATCAAGGGCTCGCGCACCGTATCGACGATATTTTCGGCAAACTTGCGGGCTTCACTGGTCTTTTCTTGCAGCGTCTTGAGATCAGAGATTTCCGCATAGGTAACAACGATACCGTCAATTTTGCCACTTTGTGTCCGGTAAGGAAGAATGCGGCGTATGAACCACCGCCCGCTTTCACTTTCGACTTCGCATTCTGCCAATACGAGCGTTTCAAGCACGGCTTCCGCATCTTTCAGCAGATCAGGGTCTTTGACTTTGCCGGTGATGTCGCTGAAGGGCCGCCCGATATCTTTGCTGATCAGATTGAATAGCTCGCGCGTGGCAGGTGTAAAGCGCATGATCTTGAATTCAGTGTCCAGAAACAACGTTGCGATGCCCGAACTTGACAACAGATTGTTGAGGTCATCCGACATCCGGCGTTCCTCGTCGATCTTTTGCTGAAGCTGGGTGTTTAACGTGATCAGTTCTTCGTTCAGTGACTGCAGCTCTTCCTTTGAGGTCTCAAGCTCTTCGTTCGTCGACTGGAACTCTTCGTTCATCGACATGGCTTCTTCATTGACGGCCTTCAGTTCCTCTGTCGAGCGCTCATAATCGCTGATTATACTCCGCAAATCGGCCCGTGCCGTTTCAAGTTCCCTTTCCAGCTGTCGGGTCACGTCGTCGTCGGGCGCATTCACCACCGTCGTGACGGGTGCTGCTGGTTCGTCCATGAATGTGACCAAAAACAATTGGGTATTGTCCAGCGTGACGGGGTGGGCCTGTATGGTAACACCATACTTTTCGCCCCCCCGCGAAATCACGGCTGTTTCTGTTGCCTCTGCTTCCCCTTGTCGTGCTGCCCGAATGACACTGCTTAGCCGGGGACGAAGTCCTTGGCGTGCCATGGCCAGCAGATCGCGGCTCGTTTCGCCTGAGGGCACACGAAGATACCGGTCTGTTGGGCCTTCGAAATACAGTGCTTCTGATCGGGCGTTGATGAGAACCGCCGCTGGGGCGTACTTTTCAATCAGAACGGTTTGGCTAATCTCAGCCAGCTTGTTGGCTGGGGCACGGAATTGGTTGGGCGTCGGGATGATGCCGGCATTGGCAAATGGGCGCTGCGCAATCGGGAAATCGAACGCACGACCACGCGCGCTGCCGACGCGTTGATAGATACGGTACTTTTTTGACACCGGCTGAAACAATGCGTCATGATTGCCTGTCGTCTCGGACATACCCAGAAACAATGTGCCGCCTTCATTGAGCGCAAAGTGGAACATGCGAATGATCCGTTCCTGCGCGTCCGGAGTCAGATAGATCATCAGATTGCGGCACGAAATCAGGTCCAGCTTGGAAAACGGTGCATCTGCCAGGACATTCTGATTGGCAAAAACAACGGTGTCACGCAATTCCGGCGTCACGCGATAGCTGTGGTCTTCCTTGATGAAGAAACGCTTCAATCGGGCTGGTGAGACGTTCTCAGCAATAGAATCGGGATATATGCCGATACGCGCAATCTGCAGCGCGCGTTCATCGACATCGGACGCAAAGATCTGCAACTTGACGTTTTTACGCAGCGCCGAGATTTTTTCGATTACCAACATCGCCAGCGAATAGGCTTCCTCGCCTGTAGCACAGCCCGGCACCCAAATACGCACGGGACGCGTTGCATCATGCGATTTTACCAAACCCTCAAGCACAGTTTGTTCCAGGTGCTCGTAGGCATCCTCGTCGCGAAAAAAAGATGTCACGCTGATCAGCAAATCGGCGCAGAGGTTCTGCGCCTCTTCGTTGGAGTCTTTCAAAAGCGCAAGGTAATCGCTCGAATCTTCCATATGCTTCAGCGCCATGCGCCGCTCGATCCGCCGCAATAGCGTGCCTTCCTTGTAAAGATCGAAGTTGATCGGCGAATGCGATTTCAGAACGGCAATGATCTGCTTGAGCGAGGCCTTTGCATTCTCGCCCAATACCTTTGTAGGCTTGCGGCTCTGAATGAAAGGATGGCGAAAATATCTGACGATGATCTCAGGCATTTCCGCGACTGGCACGACATGATCTACCGCACCGGTTGCGATTGCACTGCGCGGCATCCCGTCATGAGTGGCCTCGGTCGGTTCCTGGACCAATACGATTCCGCTTTGTTCCTTGATCTCGCGCACGGCGGCCGATCCGTCACTGCCAGTCCCTGACAAGATGACCGCCACTGCGTTTTGACCCAGATCGCTGGCCAAAGACCGCAAGAACTTGTCAATCGGTAGGCGTGTACCGCGACGATCTGACTGTTCTGACAGATACAGCGCGCCGTTACGGATCTCCAGATACTTGTTCGGCGGAATGACATAGACATGATTGGCTTGCACCCTGAGCTGGTCCTCTGCGGGTACAACGGGCATATCAGTGTGATTGCCCAGAAGGTCGGCCATCAGGCTTTTGTGGTCGGGGTCCAGATGATGGACCAGAACGAATGCCGCTCCGGTGTCAGCTGGGGTTGCATCAAGAAAGGCACTGTAGGCCTGCAAGCCACCTGCCGAAGCGCCAAGACCGACAACGGGAACTGCGCCTGTATGGTCTGATACCACTTTGACCTTTGCGCTTTTGGTTGGGGGCGATGCTGTCTTGCGATCTAGCTTTGGTTTTGTCATTTTTCTTGCCATGTCATTCCAGTTTCCCGCCTGAAGGCTGTCGGCTCAACCAAATGGGCTAGACTTCGCGAGACACTTCAACGTCTGTGCGGCATCCATAGCCCAAGGAGAGCGCCTCTAATAGTGTTAGGTTCCAGACTCATAACCAGAATATGACGGTTGCGGCGAGTGCGATAGCCGAAAGGAATACCTTTGGGCACCTGTCATAGCGCGTTGAGATGCGTCTCCAATCTTTGAGGCGGCCAAACA
>NZ_JAFMHR010000127.1 GCF_017854415.1 Yoonia sp.
TTGCAACGGTTAATGGTGCGGACGTGCACATCGACGGCCGTAATGGCGTGAAGGTCGAAGACATCAACGTCACAACCGCAGACATCATCGCATCCAACGGCGTCATCCACGTGATTGACGCGGTTCTGCTGCCATAAGAACCCGCCCTCCTCAGGCGTACTTTAACCCCCGTCACGGCAACGTGGCGGGGGTGTTCATGTCAAAAGGAAAATGCCGCAAGTGGGCCGGCCATGCTGGATTCCGCAACAACTGGATATGTCCACTTTTGCCGGACTAGGATTGCCCAGCGCGCAACACCGATAGGCGCTAGCGCACCATACGGAAGTAGCTAGCAGTTATCGCGTGACCAGCAGAGTTATGCCCGAAAGTTGGTGATGGTCTGAAGTAGGCGGCATATCATGGCGGTGTCGAAGCGCCGTCATTCTCAAAGAGAAAGGATATGCCACCATGGCCAAATCTACTGTTGTACCATTCGAACTGCCATCAGAATTTTCACCGGATCCGCTGACGGAAGTGATCCAGAATGGCGCAAAGGCGCTTTTGCACACGGCCATCCAGGCTGAGGTGTCGTCGTTCATTGCAGAGCACGCGCATCTTTTGGACGAGGAAGGCCGCCAGCGCCTTGTGCGCCACGGGTTCTTGCCAGAGCGCGAGGTTATGACCGGTATCGGGACGGTTCCTGTGCAGGTACCGCGCGTTCGCGACCGAGGGGCCAATGAGGACGGCAGCAAGATCAAGTACCGCTCGGCGTTGGTTCCGCCCTATCTGCGCAAAGCGAAGTCGGTCGAAGAACTGCTGCCCTGGCTTTACTTGAAGGGCATCTCGACGGGGGACTTCAGCGAGGCGCTGGCGGCGCTTCTGGGCCCTGATGCCGAGGGGCTGTCCTCATCGACCATCACACGGCTGAAGGCTGCGTGGTGGGAAGAATACGAGATCTGGCGCAAGCGCGACCTCGCGGGCAAACGCTACGTCTACATCTGGGCGGACGGGGTCTACTTCACGCCGCGTCTGGATGGCGATCGTCAATGTATGCTGGTGATTATCGGCGCTGATGAATACGGCGATAAGGACGTTCTGGCTATCATGGACGGGTTCCGGGAGAACGCGGACAGCTGGCGCGACTTGCTGAACGGGCTGAAGAAGCGAGGTCTAGCGGTGCCGCCGGAGCTCGCTATTGGCGACGGGGCACTTGGGTTTTGGACTGCGCTGCGGGACGTCTTCCCCACGACCCGCGAACAACGATGCTGGGTTCACAAGACCGCCAATGTCACCGGCGCAATGCCAAAAGCGCTGCACGAAAAGGCGAAATCTGATCTTCAGGATATCTGGATGGCTGAAACCAAAAAGGAGGCCAACGCGGCCTTCGATCTCTTCGTGCAAACCTATGGTATGAAGTACGAGAAAGCCGTCACCAAACTGGTCAAAGACCGCGCGGAACTACTGGCCTTCTACGAATTCCCAGCCGAGCATTGGAAGCACATCAGGACCACGAACCCGATTGAGAGTGTCTTTGCCACGGTCCGCAACCGGACACGAAAAACCAGGGGATGCCTGAACCGCAAGACTGCCCTGGCCATGGTCTTCAGATTGATGATGTCAGCTAAGAAGAAGTGGCGGAAGATCTCCGGGCCAAACCGTCTGCCCGAGGTCATTCAGGGGGTTGAGTTCAAGGACGGGATCAAGCAACTTCAAAACGCCGCCTGATGAAGGCCGTCACCAACTTATGGGCATATCTCGACCAGCACCGCCAGGGTTACAACCCGCCTGTGCGCTGACGTGTGACGTCATATCAATTTCTCCATCAGCAACGACAGGGATACCCTTAAAGTCTATTGGCGCACCGGGGGTGGCAGCAAACTTGATATTCCCCATTGAAAAAATCTGAGACCCGTAGACCGCAAAGTTGGCAGCGAAGTGCATATCGCGCATTGTGACCAACTGCGCACCGTTTTCTTCACAGCCATCAGCATCAAGCGAACCGAGTGAAACTCCGCTAGATCCACTGAAGCTCTTTGAACTGTCGGACAATGAAATGATCCGCGCATTTTGCACATTGCTTCCCTGTCCAAACGTCACAGGGCACGGCGTTATAACGATAACTTCGCTTAGAACCGGCAGGGGTGATGTGCCGCCACCGCTGTAGCCGCCTTTTCCGTTTCCGTTCCCTTTACCATTTCTAGTCGTTGTAACAACTTCGACGGGTTCCTGTGCCGAAGGGCCGTTCCCACTATTGATCGTCAAGCCCTTGTTTGCGTTCGAGCAGTTTACAAAATAGACACCGCAGGGAGTGAGCGTAGCGGAATCGATCTCACCGACAATCCCCATGTGCCGCGGGGTTCTGTTTGTAATGTAAGACGGCCACCCAATTTCATCGCCCGAAACACCCGGATTGGGAAAATCAGTGCCGGTTGGATTCTGGTACTGGTAAGCCATGTTCTCGATGCGTGACAGAACCCACAGATCAAGTTGATCGTCAGCAAGCGCGGCCGCCAAACCCTCGACATCATCGACCTTGTCTCCTGGCACAACGACCGTCGCTCTGCCGCCGGGCATCGAAACAGTCGCTCAGGGTTTGAACTCGTTGTTCGTTTGAAGTTGGACCTCTGAATTTGAATGGATGCAGAACCCTGCGCCGAAAACGTTGTGGTTTTGCATGTCGACAATGCCGTTGGCGACAAAACCTTCATTCAAACAACCCGGTGCATAAATCGCAAATGTCGCACTTGTATAGATTTCAAAGCTATCAGATCCTAGCAGGCGGAAAAGATATGCCGATGCGGGGTTCGCATTCAGGTCAGAGAACGACGTCTGGACGCGTACGGCGCCGACCCCGTCTTCATCGGCCAAGAAAGTCCCTGTTGCATCGTCAAAATCACCAAACTCAATGTCGTCCGGGGTAATAGTCACGCCATTTTTTCCAAGAGGAAGCGTCGCCTGAACGATTTCAATTGCAGAAAGCTTGGACTGCACATCATCTTTTCCAACGACTGTAAGATTATAAAGCGCCGCGTGCGCAGCTTGATCAGCGGCAACTTGCAGGTGTGTGCGCGAAGCATACAAGAAGGTTACATCTAGAGCGATTGCCCCCAAGATGCCCGAGAACAAAAAGAAGAACAGTCCAAAAACAGTCATGCTGCCTCTGACATCGTCTTTGAAGGTTTGGATGAAAGTGCGTGTGTTTTTGAATCCTGAGCAAGTCATGGATCAATCCTCCATAAATTGTTGGGACGTTACGGATATTTCGGAACTCAGAAAGTTCGGGATTGTTCCGACGGCCATAAGATCGCTTGCGGGCAATGTGGCACTAGTCTGGATGATGCCGTTTATGACAGTCGTAATGACGGTCGCTTGTGGCGAAAACACCCGAATTTGCCCTTGGATGTACGCGCTCGCCTCTGCGTCCGTGTCGAAACGATTAACCGAATAGGCCCGGTTTCCGTCTTGGATAATGCGCAGCGTTTGCGCTTTTCCGTAAAAAGAAACGATACGTCGGTAATCAAGATGAATAAAAAGAAAAAAAGATAGGCATCCAAAGCAATGACTCGATCGTTGCCGTACCGTCTTGGGCTTTTCTAAAACGCCGCAACAAATCAAAACACATAGTCGTAATCCCCAATCAGGTCTGAAAACATACCTGAGCTTCAATATGACCAGAAAAACGGCGAACCACGTTCGAAATTAAAGCGATCTGGGCGCAGCGTCTGCAAACCAGAGCGTTTAGACAAAACATGCAGCTTTATCGGGACCTGAATTACATGTCCCAAAGCCTAGGGCTTAACCAGCAGTTGTAGCCGAAGCATGTCGTTGAATCTGCTATAGTCGGCCAATTGGTCACGACCCGTTCAATGCTGTCTCCGGTCGTGTCTTGCAGGATGCAAACGCACAAAGGCCTCGCTTACCCATCACCGCCCAATTCATCCCACATTTCACGCACCCAGCCCATAATCAGTTGCGCCTCGGCCCAGCGATCCGACATCTCCCGGCCTTGCGCATCGGTCATCGCATATTCCGGCGGTCCCAGCTCGCATACAAAAATGCAGTCACCCTCTGGGTTGCGCGCGCGCCAATCAGAAAGACCCTCGCGCCACCAACGTTTGAACAGCTCTACCCATTTTTGATGCTGCGCAAAATCCAGCTGCAACTGTATCTGTTGACGCGATGCCACCCGCCCCTGAAAACTGTCCGAGCGGTGTAGAATCCGGCTTATCAAGCCCATGTCGTGATCCGACAAAGGATACCAAAACTCCCGATCCACAACATAGTGCGACAGATCCGCGCAAATCCGCATCTCTGGGATACGGTCCAGCAGTTGCAGCGTCGTATAAAGGTCGTTGGTGATACAATTGCGGTGCGTTTCAAACTGCACAGGCACACCGATGCGGTCAGCCATCACCATCCATGCCTCAATCACTGGTACCATGTCATCCAGTGCGACAGGCATCACCTGCCCGATAACGTCAACAAAAGGCGCCCCAAAATCTGCCGCCATATGCAGCGTATCCTCAAGGCTGTCTATCGTCTTGGGAAAGGCCACGATCAAAGGCGTCAGCCCGTTGGCTTGCATATGCGGGCGTACCTGATGGGCGACCGCCACGTCAGAGGCCCCCAGATCAATCGCCATTCCGTCAAATCCAGCACCCGCGACCAACTCGCAAACCTGATCGTAAGGCAGCTTTATCCCCGATTGATCATGCGGCTGCATCGCCCAAAGCGATGTATAGACCTGCAACCGCCTCATTCGGCGGGCATCCGCGTAACCCGTCCACCCGACCGTGGGATCACCCAGACCTCGTCCATCGGGTATTGGCTTTCGTCCTTGGCCTTTAGTTTGCCTATCACTTCGCGCTGAAATTCCAACCAGCCCATGCGATGTACTTTACCCGCTTTATTTTCGATCTTCTCGTTCAGTTCGCGCAGCTTCCAAAACGGCACTGCGGGAAACGTATGATGTGCTGTGTGGTATGGCATCTGCCAGCAAAGCCAGCGTTGAAACGCATTGGCGCGGGTAGACCGCGTGTTTTCCATGATGTCGTTCTCGTGGCTTAGCCCCAGATGCTCGATCGTATTCTGCAACTGATGGATCGGCTTGGTCAGCAGCATCGGCAACAACCAGAACGTCAGCGCCGCCCAAGAGGTGAACATCACCGAAAGCAAGGCAATCACCACATAACCCAAAACATGCAGGCGGCTTTCACGGATCACGCGGGATTCTTCTTCGACCCTGATGAACGGCTCTATCACAATGCCCCTCGCGCGGCGAACCACACCGAAAAAGCGGTTGCGCCAATACGTGATACCACTCATCCATATCAGATAGGTGCGCAAGGTGTAGGGTTCGCGCACCAGTTCGCCGTCACGCGCCCAATCTTGGGTGTATTGATGATGTGCAAAATGCATGATCTGATCGAAATCACGCGGGAAAATCTGGACAAAGCCGATGATGCGGCCAAATACTTCGTTCAGTTTTCGGGTCTTGAACACCGTCGCATGGCTTAACTCGTGCTGGGCTGCATAAAGAAAGTTCAGCAACACACCCAAAGCAAGCCCCGTCAGCCAAACCCAGCCTGTCCCCATCGCCTGCGCATGCAAAATGCCCACTAGGACAATCGCCCCCACATGGCTGGCCATTTGAAGACCGCCTTGCAAATCAGATCGTTCCGATAAGCTACGCAGTTGCGCGGGGGTCAACAAATCGCGACGGGAAAAGCTGGCTTCCATAGCGGGTCTCCTTTTCAGCATAAGCGTGAAACCAAAACTGCTTTGCGTCAATCCTTAACACCAGCGTCAAATTTGCACTGCACATTGCACGATGACGCGGCGTTTAGGGGTGACGCCACACAAGACATTGGCCATGATCCGTCCAAACCGGAGGCACAAAATGACGCATTACCCAAATCTATTGGCACCCCTTGATCTGGGGTTCACGACACTGAAAAACCGCGTGCTGATGGGGTCAATGCATACCGGACTAGAGGAAACAAAGGACTGGAACCGCGTGGCCGAATTCTACGCGGCCCGCGCGCGCGGTGACGTTGGTTTGATGGTCACAGGCGGCATGGCCCCCAACGCCGAGGGCGGTGTTTTTCCGGGCGCAGCAGGGCTGTTCAATGACGCCGACATTACCAACCACCGCATTGTCACCGACCGCGTCCACGATGCAGGCGGCAAGATCGCCATGCAGATCCTGCACGCTGGTCGCTACGCCTATTCACCCGCATGCGTCGCGCCTTCTGCGGTCAAATCCCCGATCTCTCCGTTTCCGCCAAAAGAACTGGATGAGGACGGGATCGAAAAGCAAATCAGTGACATCATCACCGCTGCCAGCCGCGCGCAACAAGCGGGCTATGATGGCGTCGAAGTGATGGGATCAGAGGGTTACTTCATTAACCAGTTCTTGGTGACGCACACCAACAAACGCACCGACCGTTGGGGCGGGTCATATGAAAACCGCATGCGCTTTCCTGTCGAGGTCGTGCGCCGCGTCCGCGACGCCGTCGGTCCCGATTTCATTGTGATTTACCGCCTGTCCATGATTGATCTGATCCCCAACGGATCCACTTGGGACGAGGTCGTTCAGCTTGCCAAAGCAGTCGAGGCCGCAGGTGCCACGATCCTGAACACCGGCATCGGTTGGCACGAGGCCCGCATCCCCACAATCGCGACATCCGTTCCACGCCGTGCCTTTACTTGGGTGACCAAAAAGCTGATGGGCGAAGTCCAGATCCCCATCATCACATCC
This sequence comes from Yoonia sp., assembly GCF_017854415.1. Classification (GTDB taxonomy): domain Bacteria; phylum Pseudomonadota; class Alphaproteobacteria; order Rhodobacterales; family Rhodobacteraceae; genus Yoonia. The sequence continues at coordinate 6,740 of NZ_JAFMHR010000127.1, forward strand.
AACCGCATCAACATGCCCGAAGTTGCCGAAAGCGTGCTGGCCGATGGCTGCGCCGACATGGTCAGCATGGCGCGCCCGTTCCTTGCCGATGCTGATTTCGTGGCAAAAGCAGCCGCTGGGAAAGCCGCGCAAATCGCCCCCTGCATTGCATGCAACCAAGCGTGCCTTGATCACACCTTCAGTGGCAAACTATCGTCCTGCCTCGTGAACCCACGCGCATGCCATGAAACAGAACTGACGGTCGAAACGACACCATCACCCAAAACAATCGCCGTCGTGGGCGCGGGCCCTGCGGGACTTTCAGCCGCGATCACCGCCGCCGAACGCGGCCACATTGTCACGCTATTCGACAAAGCGAGCGAAATTGGCGGCCAACTGAACATGGCGAAACAAGTCCCCGGAAAAGAGGAATTCTGGGGCCTTGTCGACTACTACCGTACGATGGTGCAAAAGCTTGGCATTACCTTGCAGTTAGAAACAACCGCAACACCCGATACGCTTGCGCCCTTCGACGAAATCATCATCGCAACCGGCGTCGCCCCGCGCGACCCTGCGATCCCCGGTCAAGACGGCCCTAACGTACTGTCATACATCGACGTGCTACGCGCCAAAGCAAAGGTCGGCGAAAAGGTCGCCATTATCGGCGCTGGCGGCATTGGTTTTGATGTTGCCGAATTTCTTGTCACAGGCGACAGCCCAACTGAAAACCTTGCCGAATGGCTGCAAGAATGGGGCGTCGGCGACCCTGCGCAAACGCGCGGCGGTCTGCGCCCCGAAGGCCCACAACCAGACGCCCCGACACGGCAAGTCACACTATTACAACGTAAATCCGAAAAGCTCGGCAAGCGGTTAGGTAAAACAACGGGCTGGATTCACCGTGCTGGTTTGCAAATGAAGAACGTTAAAATGGTCGGTGGTGTGAACTATGAAAAGATCGACGCAGCAGGCTTGCACGTCAGTGACGGCAAAGCGCGCGAAAATCCCCGTTTGATCGAAGTAGACACAATTGTGCTTTGTTCAGGGCAATTGCCAGAACGCCGTTTGGCCGATGCTTTGATTGCCAAAGGGCGCAGTGTGCACGTCATAGGCGGGGCAGACGTCGCATCAGAGCTTGATGCAAAACGCGCTATCGACCAAGGAACAAGGCTCGCGGCCGCTTTGTGACGTAAGGTCAATCAACGTATTGAGGCAGTGCCGGTAATTGGGGTATTCGCCTTAATCCTATAGCAATTTCTACTGTTTCGCTGTTTCCAGATTGGCACCAAAGCCGATTCATACCCCCTTATTGTCAGGCATTTGTCCCATTCTTGCCTGATTTGATCGTCAAGGTACTCAAGAATAGTATTTGATGAGATCGGAATCACGTATGGATCGTCTGACAGAAATGGAGGCCTTCGCAACTGTTGTCGACCAAGGCGGGTTTACGGATGCCGCCAAAAAAATGGGCATTTCCAAATCTGCAGTGTCCAAACATGTCTCGGCGCTTGAAACGCGCCTTGGGGCGCGTTTACTGAACCGGACCACCCGCAGGGTAAGCCCGACCGAAATTGGCCTTGCATACTATGACCGTGCGCGCCGTGTGCTGAACGACGCTGGCGAAGCGGACGCACTTGTTACGTCCATGCAGTCTGCGCCCTCGGGTCTGTTGCGCATAAGTGTCGCGACTGATTTCGGCGTCAATCATCTGTCGCCAGTCCTAGGTTCAGGACTCATAACCAGAATATGACGGTTGCAGCGAGGGCGATCGCTGAC
>NZ_JAFMHR010000128.1 GCF_017854415.1 Yoonia sp.
CATGAAGGCGAGCGTGGCCGCGATGGCGAAGTCAAAATCATCTATTGGCAGGCCGTCTCGATTATGAACCCGTTCCTGTCAGGTGGTACCAAAGACATCGAGGCCGCCAGCCTGGTTCTGGAACCGCTCGCTCGTTACGACGAAACTGGCATGATGGTCCCCTATCTTGCGACCGAAATTCCGACGGTAGGCAATGGTGGCGTATCGGCTGACCTCACGTCGATCACGTGGTCAATTAACCCTGACGTTTTGTGGTCTGACGGTTCTGCTGTAACAGCACGCGATGTACAGTTCACCTACGAGTATTGCACCGCTGAAGGTGGCGGCTGTGCGCAAGGCGCGAAGTTCTCGAACGTCGAAAGCGTAGAGATCGTTGACGACAAAACCGTGACGGTGAACTTCACCGGTCCAGCCCCAAACCCATACCAAGCATTTGTTGGCCACGAGTCGCCAATTCTGCAAGCGGCGCAATTCGCTGACTGTCTTGGCCCACGTGCGCCAGAATGTACTGATGCCAACTTTATGCCAATCGGCACAGGTCCTTTTGTTGTCACAGACTTCCGCGTCAACGACGTGGTTCAGTTCGAGGCAAACGAGAACTATCGTGATCCGAACAAACCAGCATTTGCATCCGTGACCTTCAAGGGTGGCGGCGACGCTACAGCTGCTGGCCGTTCTGTCATGGAAACTGGCGAATTCGACTATGCTTGGAACATGCAACTGGCACCTGATGTGATCGCATCAATGGCCGAAGGCGGTATGGGTGTACCTGTGTCCGCATTTGGTACGCTGGTAGAGCGTATTGAAATGAACTTGACCGATCCGTCCGCATCGCAGCCCGAAGGTGTTCGCTCAACGGTTGCAGCACCGCACCCGTTCTTGTCCGATGCACGCGTGCGCGAAGCGTTGTCGATCTCTATCGACCGCGATCTTCTGGTCGAAGTGGGTTATGGTCAGGCCGGTCGTGCGACATGTAACCTTGTTCCGGCACCAGCACTTTATGCGTCCGAAAACACGGCATGTCTGACACAAGACATGGATCGTGCGAATGCACTGCTGGACGAAGCAGGCTTTATGATGGGCGGCGACGGTGTACGTGTGAACGCAGATGGCGTCCGCCTGTCTGTTCTCTATCAAACATCGACCAACGCTGTGCGTCAGGACTTCCAAGCTCTGATCAAAGAGTGGTGGGAAGCAATCGGTGTTGAAACCGAACTGCGCAACATCGATGCAGGCGTCTTCTTTGGTGGTGATCCAGGTTCGCCTGACACATTCCAGCGTTTCTATGCAGACGTTGAAATGTATGCGAACAACTTCCCCGGCACAGATCCACAAGCCTATTTGGGCGCGTATCTTTGCGAAAACATCCCATCACCTGACACCCAGTGGCAAGGCGAAAACATTAACCGGTTCTGTGATCCGGCCTATGATGCGCTTTGGGCAGAGCTGGCAGCGACCGCCGATCTTGCGGAACGCGGTCGTATTGGCATCATGCTCAATGATATGATGACCAAGGAAAGCAATGTCATCGTACCACTGGTTGACCGTGGTCGTGTATCTGCACATTCCACCACACTTGGTGGCGTGATCCTGAACACTTGGGACAGTGAGCTGTGGAACGTAGCTGACTGGTACCGTACCGGCGACAACCGCTAAATTCGACATTAGGCCGAGGGGGAAACCCTTCGGCCTACTTCTCTTTTTTCCAAAGCTATGTACAAAGGCGTCGCACATGCTGACCTACACCATACGTAGATTACTTCTGTCGATCCCGACGCTTATCTTCATCGCTTTTGTGATTTTCATGCTGCTGGAACTGGCACCGGGTGATCCGATGTCGCAGATGCCGCTGACGATCCCCCCCGAAGTGAAAGAAAAAATGCGTCTCGCATTGGGATTGGGTGAACCTTGGTGGGTCCGCTTCCCTCTTTGGCTCAAGCAATTCTTTATTGTCGAACCGCAGTATTGGATTGATAGCGCGTTCGGGACCAACTTTGCCGATGGTGCACAGCGCATCATCAGCTTTCAGTCCCGCAGCCCCGTTTTCGACACCATTGCAGAGCGTATACCGCAGACACTTTGGGTGGTTGGCATGTCCTATGTTGTCGGCGTTGCTATCGCCCTACCGATTGGGATCATCAGCGCGTACAAACAGTATTCGGTCTTTGACCAAGCCGGTACATTCGTCAGCATGATCGGCTTTTCGGTTCCACCGTTCTTTTCGGGTGTGCTGGTCATCGTGATCTTCTCGGTCAATCTGGGCTGGTTGCCGTCGATCTATGACACCACCCACGAAGTCGTCGATTGGGACACCTTCAAGTTCCAGATGCAGCAGATGATTATGCCCGTGATGGTGTTGGCGCTGCAGACAACCGCACAGGTCAGCCGGTATATGCGGGCGTCCATGCTGGATAACTTGGGTCAAGACTACGTGCGCACCGCCCGCGCCAAGGGTATGACCGAAAGCGTCGTCGTCATGCGCCATGTGCTGCGCAACTCGATGATCCCTGTTGTGACTGTGATTGCTTTGGGTATCCCGTCGATCTTTGGCGGGGCGATCATCACCGAACAAGTCTTCAAAGTGAACGGCCTTGGGCAGTTGCTGATCATCGCGCTGCAAGGCTCTGACATTCCGATGGTCATGACCATTACATTCCTGCTGGCGGTTCTGATCGTTTTGATGAACCTGATTGCCGATATTCTATACGGCGTGCTTGACCCGAGGATCCGTTATGACTGATCTGTCCATGCCCTCCGATACGCCAGAGCCTGTCGAGAAAACCCACAATCAATGGTGGGATGTCTGGGACCAATTCCGGTCGCACAAAGGTGCGATGGCTGGTTTGATTTTTCTAGCGTTCATCACGCTGTTCTGTGCCATCGGCCCATGGCTTTGGGACGTTGACCCCGGCAAGCTGGACATCCGCAACAAAGACGTGCGCCCAATTTATGTGGCGATCTGGGACGGCGAAGCCAAGACCAGCTGGGCGCGCCCGATGGGCACTGACCATTTGGGCCGCGATATCATGTCCAATATTATGCAAGGCGGGCGGATCAGCTTGGCGGTCGGCTGGACCGCGATGATTTTGGCGATCCTGATCGGCACATTTGTCGGCGTGATCTCTGGCTACTTCAAGCGGCTGGATTGGGCGCTGATGCGCTTTACCGATCTGGTCCTGTCCTTGCCAATCCTTCCACTGTTGTTGGTGATGATGCTGCTGTTTCGTGATCCGCTGCGCGCAGCCTTCGGACCCGAAACGGGGATATTTATCCTGATCGTGGCCGGCATCGGCATCACTTCATGGATGCAAACCGCACGGATCGTGCGCGGCGATGTGATGGCGCTCAAAGAACGTGAATTCGTGCTGGCCGCCCGTTCAATCGGCACCCCACCGCGCCGGATGATCACGCGCCACATCCTGCCCAATGTGCTGTCCCCTATCATGGTATCCGCAACCTTGGGGCTGGCAACAGCGATCATTACCGAAAGCGCTTTGTCCTTCCTTGGCCTTGGCTTTCCATCCGACTTTCCGACATGGGGCAAGATCCTGTTCGATAGCGTTGACCGCATGACAGCATTTCCCGAGCGGGTCCTGTGGCCCGGATTGGCGATTTCGCTGACCGTATTGGCCGTGAACTATATCGGTGACGGTTTGCGGGATGCCTTGGACCCGCGCATTCGCGGATTGTAGCGTCAATCAACCGCAACATTATGAACGACGCAGGCTTTCACGAGCCTGCGTCGTTTCCCTCATAAGGGGCCTTCAAAAGCGTTTTCTTTGGACAAAAGTTAAGGCCAGCGCACCGACCCCGCGCCGTGATTGAGCCTCATTATGTGTTGCGCTACCATTCACCGACAAACACGGCGCATGATAAAATTCCTAGAAAGGACCTTCACGCATGATTGCATATGTCACCGTCGGTGCTGATGATATCGCACGCGCTAAGCAGTTTTACACAGCGTTCTTGCCAGCCCTTAACTACGCACTCGAAGAAGGCCCCGAAGGCCTGAGTTATGCGTTGCCCGTCCAATCAGGTCAGTCAATTATTCCGCCGGATTTTTATGTCAAACCAACCTTCGATGGACATCCCGCCGCGGCAGGAAACGGCACGATGGTCGCTTTCGAGGCGCGCAATCAAAAGCAGGTACGTGACCTTCACGCAGCAGCACTTGCCGCAGGCGGCGTTGACGAAGGCCAACCGGGCTTTCGCGCGTCGTATGGACCCCATTTCTATGTGGGCTACCTGCGCGACCCGCAAGGCAACAAGGTCGCGCTGTTCTCAAGCGATCCGACCGAACCCGGCCGCGACGGGTAACGCGGGTTTCGCGCGCGACCGTGCAATGGTCAGAACTAGAGTGCCTTGCCTATGCCAACCAAATTGAGGCCGCAAAAAAGCCCCGTTGCATCATGCAACGGGGCTTTTCTATATCGCAACGCTCGCCAGATGGTCAGTCGATCTTTGGCAGCAACTCGTCCAGTGACTTTTTCGCGTCACCGTAGAACATCCGTGTGTTCTCTTTAAAGAACAGTGGGTTCTCGATGCCGGAATAGCCAGTACCCTGCCCGCGCTTGGACACGAATACCTGCTTGGCCTTCCAACACTCAAGAACCGGCATACCCGCAATCGGGCTGTTCGGATCATCTTGTGCCGCAGGGTTCACGATGTCGTTAGAGCCGATCACAATCGCGACGTCCGTTGTCGGGAAGTCGTCGTTGATCTCGTCCATCTCCATCACGATGTCATAAGGCACTTTGGCTTCGGCCAGCAGCACGTTCATGTGGCCGGGCAAACGCCCCGCAACTGGGTGGATCGCGAAACGCACGGTCTTGCCTTGCGCACGCAGCTTGCGCACCAGTTCGGACACAGCCTGCTGGGCTTGCGCCACAGCCATGCCGTAGCCCGGGATGATGATGACGCTGTCCGCCTCGTTCAGGGCCGTCGCAACGCCATCTGCGTCAATGGCGATCTGTTCGCCCTCAACCGCCATTTGTTCGCCCGCAGGGCCGCCAAAGCCGCCCAAGATCACGCTGACAAACGACCGGTTCATCGCCTTGCACATGATGTACGACAAGATCGCACCGGACGAGCCGACAAGCGCGCCAACAACAATCAACAGATCATTGCCGAGGCTGAAACCAATCGCCGCTGCAGCCCAACCGGAATAGCTGTTCAACATCGACACGACGACAGGCATATCCGCGCCGCCGATGCCCATGATCAGGTGATAGCCGATAAACAGCGCCGCCAGCGTCATAAAGAACAACGGCAAGAAACCACCGGTATTAAAGTACCAAACCAAGCACAGCAGCGAAATCGCAGCCGCAGAAGCGTTCAGTAAATGACCACCCGGTAGCTTTGTCGCAGAGCTGTCTACTTTGCCTGCCAGCTTGCCGTAAGCAATAACAGAGCCTGTGAACGTAATAGCACCGATGAAGATACCCAAAAATAGCTCGACCCGCAGGATGTTGATCTCGACTGCTTCTTTCTTGGCAAGAAGTGCCGCGAAGCCCTCAAGCGCGTCTTTGCCTGCGGCATCCATGCCCAACACACGGTTGAGTTCCAGATGCGCGATAAAGCCCACAAACACCGCTGCCAGACCGACAAGCGAATGCATCGCCGCCACAAGCTCTGGCATCTGGGTCATCTGGACTTTTGTGGCCAGCTGATACCCGATTGCACCGCCACCGGCGATCAAGACGAGTGAAAGCAGCCAGAACCCCGACCCCGGTCCGACCAGTGTCGCGGCAATAGCCAAGGCCATGCCGACGATGCCGTACCAAACCGCACGCTTTGCGCTTTCTTGGCCGGACAAACCGCCCAAGCTAAGGATAATAAGAACTGCTGAAACGACATAAGCCGCTGTTGTGAAACCAAATTCCATTGTTCTACTACCCCTTTAGGATTTCTGGAACATGGCGAGCATGCGCCGTGTCACAAGAAAGCCGCCGAAAATGTTAATGCCGGTCATAAAGACCGCAAGGGCGGCAATGATCACGACCAAGGACGAACTTGATCCGATCTGCGTCAGCGCGCCCAAGATGATGATCGAAGAAATTGCATTGGTGATCGCCATAAGTGGTGTGTGCAAACTATGCGCCACGCCCCAAATGACCTGAAAGCCGATGAACACCGACAACACAAACACGATAAAGTGCTGCATAAAGCTGGCTGGTGCGACCAGTCCGACGCCCAACAACAACACAGCACCCACAGTCAGCAAAGTGACTTGGTTGCGTGTTTGCGCCTTGAACGCGGCCGTTTCAGCGGCGCGTTTTTCTTCGGGTGTCAGTTCCCTAGGCGCTGCCTTTTTTGGAGCTGCCGCAATCGCAGCAACCTTTGGCGGCGGCGGCGGGAATGTAATCTCGCCTTTGTGCGTCGCAGTCGCGCCACGGATCACGTCGTCTTCCATGTTGTGGTTTGGCGTCCCATCCTTTTCAGGTGTCAGGTCGGCCATCATGTGACGGATGTTTGTGGAATAAAGCGTGGATGCTTGCGCCGCCATTCGGCTTGGGAAGTCGGTATAGCCGATGATTGTGACACCGTTGTCGGTGACAATCTTTTCGTCTTTGACGGTCAGCTTACAGTTGCCGCCCCGCTCTGCGGCCAAATCGATGATGACAGAACCGGGTTTCATCGCGTCGACCATGTCTTTGGTCCAAAGCTCTGGTGCGTCACGGCCAGGGATCAACGCTGTCGTGATGACAATATCGATGTCAGGTGCAATTTCGCGGAACTTGGCAAGCTGGGCAGCTGCAAATTCTGGTGACGACACTGGAGCGTAGCCGCCTGTCGCCGAACCATCTTGCTGTTCTTCGTCAAAATCAAGGAACACGAACTGCGCGCCCATCGATTCGACCTGCTCAGCCACTTCAGGGCGCACATCGAACGCATAGGTAATCGCGCCAAGCGACGTTGCCGTACCAATTGCGGCAAGACCCGCAACACCAGCTCCGACAACAAGCACCTTGGCAGGCGGGACCTTACCGGCGGCTGTCACCTGACCAGTAAAAAAGCGGCCAAAGTTGTTACCTGCTTCGATCACAGACCGGTAGCCTGCAATATTTGCCATCGACGACAGTGCGTCCATTTTCTGTGCGCGGCTGATGCGTGGCACCATATCCATCGCAATCACGGTGGCGCCTTTGGCGTTGGCGGCCTCCATTAATTCCTTGTTCTGCGCGGGGTAGAAGAAAGAAATCAGTGTCTGCCCTTCGCGCAAGCGCTTGATCTCGACATCCTCGGGCGGACGCACTTTGGCCACGACATCAGCCGTTTTGAACAGCGCCGCTGCGGTTTTCACCACTTCAACGCCTGCATCCTTGTAGGTTTTGTCATTGAACCCAGCTGCCGCACCGGCACCCGTTTCGATCACGCATTCATAACCCAGCTTTTGCAAATCTTTTGCGGAGGCCGGAGTCATCGCAACCCTGTTTTCGCCTTCAAATATTTCTTTTGGTGTACCGATTTTCACGGAATGTCCCCCATATTTCTTAACGCATTGTCAAAGCATTATAGGGCGCAATAATATTTCACAAGGGAATGGCCGCTATGACACTTCATGTCATACGCTAACAGTCACACCCAACGGCGCGTGTTTTGGCAATAGCGCGCAAAATCGGCGCGAAATTTCACGCGGAGACGGTTTTCCTCGGGTACGATAAAGCGTTGCGTGATGGTTCCCATAAACAACGGCACCAGCAGCAAAGCAATCGGTGCCTCCCAGCGCAGGGTTAGACCGGCAAGGATCAGCGCGTCGCCCAGATAGATCGGGTTGCGGCTGCGTTTGAAGATGCCGGTGGTGATCAGGTTATTGGCTTCCATATGCGGAATGATTGTCGTTTTGCGGCGACGGAACTCTGACGCAGCAAGCAAAATCAACACAATCCCGCCCCCGACTAACAAACCGCCAAAAAGCGACGTGACAGGTCCACCAATCGCAAACGATGCGGGTTGCAACTGCCCTATCCACCACGTGATCACGACAGCAAGCAAAAGCCAAACAGGGGGTATATCAATCCATTTCATGTCATTGGTTTAGACCTACCGCTTTGCCCTTGTCCATGCCTGTCCGCCCGTTAGCATAAAGGCGAACGAAAGGATCATTATGGAACACGCAGGCAAGCACGCGCTGGTAACGGGTGGTGGCACAGGTATTGGCGCAGGGATCGCAGTCGCATTGGCGCAAGCAGGTGCCGAGGTCACAATTACAGGGCGCCGCGCAGACAAGCTGGCACAGATCGCCAGCACACATTCGCGCCTGCATACGCTTGTCATGGATGTGGATGATGAGGCATCGGTGCGAGACGGTATCGCAAAGGCCGCATCAGACCGCGGTCCAATTCAGATTTGTGTCGCCAATGCGGGGATCGCCGAAGGCGGACCCTTCGAGAAAACAACGCTCGCCCAATGGCGCAAAATGATGACCACCAATCTTGACGGCGTAT
>NZ_JAFMHR010000013.1 GCF_017854415.1 Yoonia sp.
CGAATGAAACTGAAACTGTCGTCAAAATCTCCAACCTTAGATCGTTATCTTTACATACAGTGAGCGTGCCGACTACGAATTTTTAGGCATTTGATGCAAATCAATGAACCCTTTGCCGCAAACCCGCATCAATACCCGTGAATGGGGGCGACACTTTGTAACGTCTTGTCGGACGGCAAACCGCCCTATATGAGGCTTAGAACGATTCAAAAGTTGCGCAGTTTGTAGCTTTTGTTGCGAAAGAAAAAGGACGTAACCCGTGGATTACAACGCCCAATTGGACACTGCGATTAACCGTTTGCACGAAGAAGGCCGTTACCGGACCTTCATCGATATCGAGCGTAAGCGCGGGCAGTTTCCCCATGCGACGTGGCGTAAAGAAGACGGTTCAGAGGCGCCAGTGACGGTTTGGTGCGGCAATGACTATCTTGGCATGGGGCAACATCCTGCTGTTCTGGCGGCAATGCACGAGGCGATTGATGCAACGGGCGCTGGGTCGGGCGGCACGCGCAATATCTCGGGCACGACTGTTTATCATAAGCGCCTTGAGGCTGAATTGGCCGACCTGCACCGTAAAGAAGCGGCGCTGCTTTTTACCTCTGCGTATATTGCAAATGATGCGACACTCAGCACGCTACCAAAATTATTCCCAGGCCTGATCATCTATTCTGATGAGTTGAACCACGCGTCTATGATCGAAGGCGTACGTCGCAATGGCGGGGCAAAACGGATTTTCCGCCACAATGACGTCGCGCACCTGCGTGAACTTCTAGAGGCCGATGATCCGTCAGTACCCAAGGTTATTGCATTCGAATCCATCTATTCGATGGACGGCGATTTTGGCCCGGTCAAAGCCTTGTGTGATTTGGCTGACGAGTTTCGCGCGCTGACATATATCGACGAAGTGCACGCTGTTGGCATGTATGGACCACGCGGGGCTGGCGTGGCAGAGCGTGACGGCCTGATGGGCCGCATCGATATTATCAATGGCACATTGGCGAAAGCATACGGTGTTATGGGCGGGTATATCGCAGCCTCTGCCAAAATGTGTGACGCGATCCGGTCCTATGCGCCCGGATTTATCTTTACGACATCCTTGCCACCTGCTGTGGCTGCAGGTGCTGCAGCATCAGTTGCGCATCTGAAAACGGATCAGGCAGCCCGCGAACGCCATCAGACCCAAGCGAAGATTTTGAAGCTGCGTCTGAAGGGCATGGGCTTGCCGATCATTGATCACGGCAGCCACATCGTTCCTTTGATTGTCGGCGACCCTGTGCATACGAAAAAACTATCGGACATGTTGTTGTCCGAGTACGGGATTTACGTGCAGCCGATCAATTTCCCGACAGTTCCGCGCGGAACAGAGCGTTTGCGGTTTACCCCATCGCCTGTGCATGGCCCGCGTGAAATGGATGCATTGGTGGGCGCTTTGGACGGATTGTGGTCGCATTGTGCGCTGAATCGCGCTGAACTGGCTGGCTAGGCCTTTTCAGCCTGTGCATAACTTGCACCGGCATGTTAGGATTTTTCAGGCACTTGTCCATTTCCGATTCGAAATAGGTCGAGTGTCTAGGGGCATTAAGCGACGGGACAGTCGATGATCGGGAAGACCTTCAAGCGTACTGGCGCATCGAAGGACGTGAAAACCAAGGGTTTTGACGCCTACGATTTGCGACTCGGCGATTTGATGCGTGGCGAGCGCGCTACAATGGGCAAAAGCCTGTTGGATGTGCAGCGCGAGCTAAAGATCAAAGCCGCGTATATTGCAGCGATTGAAAACGCTGATCCTTCTGCTTTTGATACGCCTGGGTTTATTGCAGGCTATGTACGGTCTTACGCGCGCTATCTGAACATGGACCCCGATCAGGCCTTTGACACGTTCTGTGATGAAAGCGGTTTTGAAACCGCCCACGGCATGTCCGCCAAGGCGTCATCGCTCAAAGGCAAGTCCTACGATCCTGGCGCTGCCGCTTTGGGCAAAGACATTTTTTCCGCTTCAGCCACACCATTTATCCCCGCCGGCGATGCCGTTTTTTCGGGGATTGAGCCGCGAGCAATCGGATCAGTCATGGTATTGGTCGCTTTGATCAGTGGCCTTGGCTATGGTGGTTGGACGGTGCTGCAAGAAGTGCAGAAAGTGCAGTTCGCTCCGGTCGAGCAAACACCCGTTGTCGTTTCTGATCTTGATCCGCTGGCGGGCGCGAACAACTCCCTTCAAATCAGCGAGACGCTTGCTGATTTTCAAGCGCCATCCACCGAGGCGCTAAACCGGCTTTACCGTCCGCAAGCGCTTGATGTGCCTGTTTTGATCGCGCGCGACGCGCCAATTTCGACGCTTAGCCCGGGCAGTATTGGATCGTTGATTCCGAATGCTGTGATGCCCCAGTCGCCCGTTTTAGCGGCCGCCGATCTTGATACCCCGCTGCCATCCGCCATTCAGGTGGTCGAGCCGCCCGTGCCAGAACTGCAGTTGGTTGCGGTACGTCCTGCGTGGGTGCGCGTGCAATCTGCAGACGGGACGATAATTTTTGAGGGCGTTATGGCACCCGGCCAGAACTTTGTTGTTCCAGCTACCGAAGACCCAGCGCGTTTACGCGTCGGCGAAAGCGGTGCGATGTATTTCGCAGTGAACGGCGTGCACTACGGACCAGTTGGTCCAGCCGGCGTTGTGACGTCGAATGTCGAACTAACAACCGCCAGTTTGACCGAAGTTTACGCCGTTGCCGATCTAAGCGCTGATAATGACCTGGCTGAAATCGTAAACGTCGCCCAAGTGGTGGTGGACGAATAGGCGCAGGCGCAACCGCTTGCTGCCCGTCGTTTTGATCCTTAAGTTGTAGACAATTGATCCGCACTTGAAGGCTGACCCAAATGTCGTTGAACCATATCCGTCCTTGGCGCAATATTTATCGCCGGAAATCCCGTCAGATTATGGTTGGCAACGTGCCTGTTGGCGGTGATGCCCCGATCTCTGTTCAAACGATGACGAACACGCTGACCACGGATATCAAAGGGACAATCGCGCAAGTGCAAGCAGCAGCTGATGCGGGTGCTGATATCGTGCGTATTTCGGTTCCGGACGAAGCATCAAGCGCGGCACTCAAGTTCATCGTCCCAGAAGTATCTGTCCCGATCGTGGCCGACATTCATTTCCATTATAAGCGTGGAATTGAAGCGGCAGAGGCTGGCGCGGCTTGTCTGCGGATCAATCCAGGCAACATCGGCGACGAGGCCCGCGTTAAAGAGGTGATCAAAGCGGCACGCGACAATAATTGCTCGATCCGCATTGGTGTGAACGCGGGGTCTTTGGAAAAGCATCTGCTTGAAAAATACGCGGAACCTTGCCCCGATGCCATGGTCGAAAGCGGCTTGGATCATATCAAAATACTGCAAGATAATGATTTTCACGAGTTCAAAATCTCTTGCAAGGCGTCTGATGTGTTTATGGCTGCTGCCGCTTATCAACAGCTAGCAGAGGCCACAGATGCGCCAATCCACTTGGGGATTACCGAAGCAGGCGGTTTAATCAGCGGCACTGTTAAATCTGCCATTGGCATGGGGAACCTACTGTGGATGGGGATTGGCGATACAATCCGCGTGTCGCTGTCAGCTGATCCCGTCGAAGAAGTGAAGATGGGGTTCGAGATCCTCAAATCCCTCGGATTGCGCCACCGCGGTGTGAACATCATTTCGTGCCCGTCATGCGCGCGTCAGGGTTTTGATGTGATCAAAACGGTTGAGGCCTTGGAGCGGCGTTTGGAGCATATCAAAACGCCAATGTCGCTGTCCATTATCGGCTGTGTTGTGAATGGTCCGGGCGAAGCGTTGATGACCGATGTCGGTTGGACAGGGGGCGGCGCCGGATCGGGTATGGTCTATCTGGGCGGTAAGCAAAGCCACAAGCAATCGAACGAAGATATGGTCGAACATATCGTGGCGCAGGTCGAAAAGAAGGCTGCAGAGATTGATGCGGCGACTGCCGCCGAAGAAAAGTAAGGTGGATCAAGATCCACCTTACCCGTTACTTGCTTAGCCGTACCAAGGACCAAACTTGGTCTCGATCCCGTCTGCCAGCATTTCTGCGAATGCTGCAGGGTCTTGCGTGCCATTGTCACGCCCACGGTAGTGGTATGGATAGACGTATGTTGGCGCAAATTCGGTGACCGCAGATGCCGCAGCTTCAGCATCCATTGTGAACGGCAAGTTCATGCAAACAAACGCAATATCGATGTTTTCAAGCGCACGCATCTCGGGCGTATCTTCGGTATCGCCAGAGACATAAACCCGCAGCCCGTCCACAGTTATCACGTAGCCATTGTCGCGGCCTTGTGGGTGAAAGTTCAAACGCTCTTCGGTTGTGTTGTAGGCAGGGATCGCGTCAATGCTCACATCGCCTGCCGTCATGCTTTCGCCATTGGCGATCGAAGATGCGCGGGCTTTCATGTCATCGGGCAGCATCTCGAATACTGCGGGGTTAGTGATCATTGTGGTGTTGTCGCCCATAATCGCGGCCAGCGTTTCGGCATTGTAGTGGTCGCCGTGCTCGTGTGTGATAACGATCATGTCTGGGGCTGGCATATCCGCATAGATTTCCGGATCGCCGACTGGATCAACATACATTGTGCCTGCAGGCGTCTGCATTACAAAAGATGCGTGGCTTTTTGGCGTGATGATGATTTCGCCGCTGTTTGACGCAAAGCTATCGGCGCCATGACCGCCTGCTATGGCATTATATGGCAAAAGGGTGATGCCGCCCATTGCGGCAGCGCCAGTGAGGAAGGTACGACGTGATGGCATAGGTTTTGTTCTCCGGTTGAGGTGTTATGAAAGAGAGCTTAGTACGCTTCGGGACGGCGTCCATACTGCCCAGTTTATTGACATCAACCGTCAAGGCTCGGGACACATAAGAAAGGCTAGGCAAGGCATAGCATGCGACATTCAACCAGAGGCGACGTCGATCCCTTTATCGTCATGGATGTAATGGAAGCGGCCCGCAAAGCCGAAGCCGCAGGACGGCACATCATCCACATGGAAGTCGGTCAACCCGGCACCGGTGCGCCAGAGGCTGCAAAGACCAAACTGATCGCTGATATGGCTGATCCATTGGGCTATACTGTTGGTCTGGGCCTACCTGAACTGCGCGCGCGTATCGCAAAGCACTACGCCGATTGGTACTCAGTTGAAATCGATCCTGCGCGCGTCGTGATCACCAGTGGCGCGTCTGGCGCGTTCCTGCTCGCGTTTTCAGCGCTTTTTGATAATGACGCGCGGGTCGGGCTGGGCACGCCTTGCTATCCGTCTTATCGCCAGATCCTAAAGGCGGTGGGTCTTGCGCCTATTGATATTCAAACCACGCTTGAACAGCGGTTTCAGCCGGTGCCGGCAGATGTGGCGGCACATAATCTTGACGGATTGATCGTGGCTTCGCCTGCAAACCCCACAGGCACGATGCTTGATGCAGATGCCCTGCGCGCGTTGTCAGTGGCTTGCCAACGCCAAGGGGCAGCGTTCATCTCTGACGAGATTTATCACGGGATCGACTATGACGTGCCACCCGTCACCGCATTGCAAGTCACAGATGACGTCTATGTAGTGAATTCGTTTTCCAAGTATTTCTCGATGACTGGTTGGCGCGTCGGCTGGATGATCGTCCCCGAAGATCACGTCCGCAGGGTAGAGCGTCTGGCGCAAAACATGTTTATCTGCGCACCGCATGCTGCCCAGAAACTGGCCCTTTATGCTATGGATTGCGCGCCTGAACTTGACCAGAACCGTGCCGTTTATGCAGCCAACCGTGATTTGATGATTGCAGGGCTCAAGGACGCAGGATTGGCCAAATTCGCCCCACCTGACGGCGCATTCTATATTTACGTCGACGTCTCAGATTACACGGATGATGCGCTTAGCTTTGCTGCGCAGATATTGGAAACCGCAGGAGTAGCGGTCACGCCTGGCTTGGATTTTGATGCCGCACGCGGCCATCATTGGCTGCGCTTTTCGTATGCAAGGGCCACCGAAGATATTGTCGAAGGATTGAAGCGGTTAAAGCTGTTCATACAAGGTCGCGGCGCATGATCCGTTGGCTGGTTGCATTTATTTTGTTAGCGAACGCGGCTATGGCCCAAGTCACAATTGACCCTGACCGCGCATCCGTAAAGGACGGCTGGTGGACACTAGAAGTGTCACTGGGCTTGAGCGAAATTACGCCCTACCGCGCCTTCACACTTGATGCGCCGCGCAGGTTGGTTGTGGATTTCCAAGATCTCTCGTTCGCGGGCTTGTCAGCACAGGCCATCAGATCAGGCAACCGCGCATCCGCTGTCCGCTTTGGCCCCTTACGCCCTGGGTGGTCACGGATGGTCGTTGATTTGGCGGAGCCCTTGATCATCACCGAGGCAGGCATGGTCAAATCTGACACAGGTGCCGACCTGACCATCGTCCTCGCACAAGCCAACGCGGCAGAGTTCGCCGAGAATGCAGGCGCGCCGCCTGATCCCGGGTGGGATGCGGCAATGACATTTGATCCTGTTGTCGCCGCACAAATTGCGCAAAGTGGTGATTTCGTTGTTGTGATCGACCCCGGCCATGGCGGCATCGATCCCGGGGCTAACCAAGGCGGCATCAAAGAGGCCGATCTCATGCTGATCATGGCCGAAGAACTGGCCCTCAAGGTGAACGCGACCGAAGGCCTGCGCGCAGTGCTAGCCCGCAAAGGCGATACATTTGTGCCGCTTTCGTCGCGACTTACGATTGCGCGTCAAGTGGGCGCTGATTTGTTTATCTCTCTGCATGCTGATGCGCTTGAAGAGGACGAAGCCCATGGTGCGTCCGTCTATACGTTGTCGCGTGACGGTGGCGAGGACGCAGGCAGGCGCATTGTAGAACGTCACGAGCGGGGCGATATGTTGGCAGGTGTGGACTTGATCGCAGCCGAAGACCGCGTTGCAACCGCTTTGATGGATTTGGCGCGTGCACAGACAGGCCCCGAAGGGCGTCGCTTTGCCGACGCGCTGGTGGGTGCGATGACCCGCGAAGGGGTACGAATGAATTCGCGCCCGCGCCGTGAAGGGCAATTTGCCGTGCTGACAGCCGCAGATTTCCCAAGTGTCTTGATCGAGGCAGGATTTCTGTCCAATGCCCAAGATCGTGCGATTCTGGCAAGCCCAGAAGGGCGTGCAAGGATTGCGCGGGCCATTGTCGAAACCGTAAATCTGCTGGCACGGTAACGATGCGCAAAAAAGGTCAGGTGATTGTGATCGATTTATGCGCGTCGCACCGCTTGGCGTCGCATTTGGCCTTTTGACCATTGGGTTGCAGCCGCGTATAGTTGGTCCAAACAATTTAGACTGAGTGTGCCCCGCCGTGTTTCGTTTTATTCTTTCATTCTTTGGCGGGCTTTTTACCCTGCTCACCCTCGGTTTGGTCATGGGGGCGATTGGCCTTGGTGGTGTGCTGTATTTGTATGGCCGCGATCTGCCGAGCTATGAAACTCTGTCACAGTACACGCCCAAGACGATCAGCCGGATTTATTCTGCAGAGGGGCGGATTATCGATGAATTCGCAGTCGAGCGGCGTTTGTTTACGCCGGCCGAGGAAATCCCTGATCTTGTAAAGCAGGCCTTTATTTCTGCCGAAGACAAGAATTTCTACGAACATTCGGGCTTTGATGCGATGGGTATCGCTTCGGCGGCTTATGATGCTGTCGCCTCGCGTGGTGAAAATGTGCGCGGTGCGTCCACGATTACCCAGCAGGTGATGAAGAACTTCTTGCTGGATGGTTCCCGTTCGGTTGAGCGCAAGATCAAAGAATTGATCCTGTCAGTACGTATCGAAGGCGCGATGCCAAAAGAGCGTATTCTAGAGCTGTACCTGAACGAGATTTTTCTAGGCCAGAACAGCTTTGGTGTCACTGCAGCCGCGCTGACCTATTTCAACAAACCGCTGACCGAGCTGACAGCAGGCGAGGCTGCATATCTTGCGTCATTGCCAAAATCACCCAGCAACCGCCATCCGGTCCGCGACCGCGAAATAGCTGTGTTTTGGCGCAACAACACCCTGCGCGAGATGTTCGAGAACGGCTATATCGATCAACAGACATATGACAGGGACCGCAATTCACCACTTTTGTCTGTGCAAGGCGGCGACTATCAAGATTTCCGCGAAAGTCTGCCCGAGCGTGATTATTTTACCGACGAAATTCGTCGCCAGCTAAGCCAGAACTTTGGCGAAGAAGAGTTCTTTTCGGGCGGTCTTTCGATCCGCGCGACTGTTGATCCTGAGCTACAGATCACCGCAGCGCAGTCTTTGCAGCAAGCGCTGGAACTGTATGACCGCGAGGCGGGCGTCTGGCGCGGCACTGGCGAAGTGATCCCGGCAAAGGCATTGGCTGACGAAGAATTATGGCGTGCTGCTTTGGCGGGTTTGAACCTGCCGCGCGACGTAGAACTTGACGGGACATGGTATCCATCTGTGATCTTGGATGTCGCCGAAAATACCCTGACAATTGGTATCGAAAATGTTGTCGAAGACGCGGCCGAACCATTCGTTGTTCCGCGCGAAGACATTCGTTGGCTGGTCGGCGATTTCTTTGACAACTTCACGGTTGGTGATGTGGTGCATGTGCGCCGCCTGATAAATGATGACGGTGATTTCGTGCGTTGGTCGTTGCGCCAAGTTCCCGAGGTGCAGGGCGGCTTTATGGCGATGGACGTCAACACGGGCCGCGTGATCGCGATGCAGGGAGGCTTTAGCTATCAGCATTCGGTCTTTAACCGTGCCACCCAAGCGCAGCGTCAGCCGGGGTCATCGTTCAAGCCTTTCGTCTATGCAGCGGCCCTTGATAGCGGGTATTCGCCTGCGACGATCATTGTGGACGCACCGATCACGATCAACACGCCGCAAGGCACATGGCGCCCGCGCAACTCGTCTAATCAGTTCTACGGCCCAACGCCGATGCGCACCGGAATCGAGCAATCGCGGAACCTGATGACGATCCGCTTGGCCCAAGAGATCGGAATTGGAACGGTTGCGCGCTATGCGGAACGCTTTGGTGTTTATGACCGGATGAACCCCGTCTTGTCGGCCTCGCTGGGATCAAACGAGACAACATTGTTCAAGATGGTCGCCGCTTACGCGATGTTTGCCAACGGTGGCGAGCGGGTTGAGCCAACGTTGGTTGACCGCGTCCAAGACCGCTATGGTAACACCGTTTACCGCCATGATCAGCGCACTTGCCTTGATTGCGATCAGGCGAACCTACCTGCTGGTGAGGCACCGCAAATTCAATCCAACCGCGACCGTGTTATGAACGAGATTACAGCCTATCAACTGACCTCGATGATGCGCGGCGTTGTGGAACGCGGCACGGCGAGCAGAACAGTAAACCTGTCAGTACCGATTGCAGGCAAGACGGGTACGACGAATGATGCCAAGGACGTCTGGTTTATCGGCTTTTCATCAAACATCGTCGCGGGCTGTTACATTGGCTACGACAATCCACGCTCGCTTGGCCGGGGGGCGTCTGGTGGCGGCTTTTGTGGGCCAGTATTCACAAACTTCATGACCGAAGCGATTGAAAAATACGGTTCTGGTCCGTTCCGTGTCCCTGCTGGATGTCAGTTCATCAATATCGACCGTTTCAGTGGTGGTCGACTGCCTGATGATGCGACCGGTGAAAACGTGGTGCGTGAATGTTTCCGTTCGGGAGAGGAACCATTGTTCGGGATCATGTTCGATGGGGGCTTTGCAATGTCCGCCGATTTGCCACTGTTCGATAATGTGCCAAACCAACAGCGGCAGGTCACGACATCGACAGGTGAAACGGCGACGGTTGGCGAACGCGCAACATTCGGGACATTGTCTTCGGGTGGGCTTTACTGACCATCCGCTTGTCGCGGGGTGATACCCGCTGTAAGACCAATCCACACGATATTTATGCTTTGACCAAAGGTGTCCTATGCGCGCGGAAATCCAAAACACGATTGAGGCGGTTGAAAAATCGTTGGCACTTTTGGCGCAGCGCTTGGATTATGAAACCGCGCCGCACCGGCTAGAAGAATTTAACGCCCGCGTCGAAGACCCGACCCTGTGGGATGATCCAGAAGCGGCGCAAAAACTAATGCGCGACCGTCAGATGCTGGTCGATGCGCTGGCCACATACGAAGGTATCAAACAAGAGCTCAGCGATCATATCGAATTGATCGAGTTGGGCGAAATGGAAGACGATGCAGAAATCGTCGCTGAGGCCGAAACAGCCTTGACGGCGTTGGCCAAAAAAGCTGCCCAAAAAGAACTTGAAGCTTTGCTGGATGGCGAGGCGGACGCCAATGACACTTTCCTTGAAATTAACGCAGGGGCAGGTGGCACCGAAAGCTGTGATTGGGCCAATATGTTGGCGCGGATGTATGTCCGCTGGGCCGAAAAGAAGGGCTACAAAGTCGAACTACAGGCCGAACAGTCCGGCGATGAGGCAGGTATCAAATCGGCGTCGTACAAGATTAGTGGGCATAACGCATACGGATGGCTCAAGTCTGAAAGCGGTGTGCATCGCCTAGTGCGGATTTCGCCTTTTGATAGTGCCGCCAAGCGCCACACATCATTCACGTCCATCAAGGTCTATCCGGTGGTTGATGATGATATCGAAATCGAAGTGAACCCGTCAGATATCCGCATCGACACGTACAGGTCTTCGGGTGCTGGTGGACAGCACGTGAACACGACTGATTCGGCTGTCCGAATTACCCATGCGCCAACAGGGATCGTTGTGACGAGTTCTGAAAAATCGCAGCACCAGAACCGTGATATCGCGATGAAGGCGCTGAAATCGCGGTTGTATCAGATCGAGCTGGATAAGCGGTCTGCGCTGGTGAACGAAGCACATGAAAACGCAGGCGACGCGGGCTGGGGCAACCAGATCCGGTCTTATGTTTTGCAGCCATATCAGATGGTCAAAGACTTGCGCACAAATTTCGAGACGTCCGATACCAAGGGTGTCTTGGATGGCGACTTGGACGGCTTGATGGCTGCAACACTTGCTATGGCTGTATCCGGCAAAAGCCGCGCTGAGGCGAACGCGGAGTAGGCACGCCATCCCATGCTTGCCAATTGCGCCGTCTTGAGGCGATGATAGGCAGTAAGGAGGACGCTATGTCAAGAACCGAACCACTCAGCGGCGGTATCGAGCAGCCCGTTGTTCAACAGATCACCATGACCGATATCAGCGCGAGCCTTAGGGCTGGTGTGTGCGATTTCCGGCGTGCACCGCAGTTCGGCCTGTTCTTTAGTGCGGTCTATGTGGTCGGCGGCTTTGTGATGCTTTGGGTCGGGGCAGGGCATGTCAGCTGGACTTTGGCGACGTCACTTGGTTTTCCTTTGTTCGCACCCTTTGCAGCCGCAGGCTTGTACGAAGTGAGCCGCCGCATGGAAACAAAAGAGCCGTTGGAATGGCGCGGTGTTCTGGGAATTGTGTGGAACGAACGGACACGGCAATTGCCGTGGCTGGGTGCCATAATCGTGATCTACTTTTTGTTCTGGACGTTCTTGGCGCATATGATTTTTGCACTGTTTATGGGGCTATCAACCATGACGAATGTTTCGCAAAGCCTGGATGTTTTCTTTACGCTCAATGGCTTGATGATGATTGGCGTCGAATTGGGTGTTGGTGCTGTGCTGGCGTTTCTGTTGTTTTCTCTGACGGTCGTTAGTCTGCCATTGGTGCTGGACCGCGAGGTTGATTTCGTCACAGCGATGTTGACCAGCATGAAGGTTGTGCGCGCCAACCTGGCCGTAATGCTGGTCTGGGCATCTTTGATCGCGGTGCTGTCATTGTTGGCGCTGCTGCCATGGTTTTTAGGCTTGATGGTCGTTCTGCCGGTGTTGGGCCACGCGACGTGGCACCTGTACCGGCGCGCGTTGGCCTAAACGCAAAAGGGCGCCCGTGGGCGCCCTGCATGTCGCAATGTAACGCCCCTTAGGACTTGGCTTCAGGTGCCGCAGTTGTCGGCATCTTCTTTGCGCCTGTCGCCAGTGGGTCGTCTTGGCGCTGCACGGAACCTTCGAAATGGGCGCCGGATTCAATCGCGATGGTCTTGTGAATGATGTCACCCTCAACGCGTGCTGTGGATGTCAGGCGAACCTTTAGGCCACGTACACGGCCAACAACGCGACCATTGACAACAACATCGTCAGCGACAACTTCGCCTTTGACAGTGGCACCTTCGCCGACGGTCAATAGATGCGCACGAATGTCGCCTTCGACTTGGCCTTCGACCTGAATGTCACCGGTCGTCTTAAGATTGCCAGTGATCAAAAGATCAGAGGACAATATTGATGCAGGCGGCTTTGCCTTTGGGGCAGATGCCTTGAAATCAGAACCAGCAGGCTTGGCTGCATCGGTGCCTTTAGACGTGTCGGAATCGGACCCTTTTGGTCCGGGCTCATTAATTTTGGATTTAGAAAACATCTTGTCCAGCTCTTATATAAGTCATGGGGTTGACGGGGTTGCCGTTTACACGGACCTCGTAGTGAAGGTGGGGTCCGGTCGAACGTCCAGAATTACCCATAGCACCAATGCGATCGCCACGCGAGACCCTTTGACCGACACGTACATCCATAGAATTAAGATGCGCGTAACGGGTCTCGATACCAAATTCATGTCTTATCTTTATCAATCTGCCATATCCCGATGACCAACCCGCATCGGTGACGACACCGTCAGCGGTCGCGTAAATCGGGGTGCCAATTGGCCCTGCAAAGTCAGTGCCAGCATGCAAGCGCCCCCAACGTGGGCCAAATCCGGATGTGAAGCGAAAGTTTGCTTTGACCGGAATAGAGAACGGCGCCTTTTCGGCGGCAATACGGTAGAGATTGATCCGGTCCATAGATGTCAGAATACCGTTCGCGCGCAGCGCGTCCGGATCAGGATCGCCACCGCGGGTCGAAAACTGAATAGGTGTCAGGGGACCACCGGTACCGGAATACCCACGGCGCACTTGGTTGATCAAGGTATCAGGGTTCATGCCTGCAGCACGGAACATTTGGTCCAAAGGTTCAACCGACACCAGCATTGCTTCTTCAAGTTGGCGAAAAATCTGGTCGTTGCGGTCTTGCAGCAGACGCAGTTCAAGCTGCAAATCTTGGGCCTGCCCAATTGCAAACTCGGCATCATCGGCGATCTGGTCACGCTCTGACGCGGTGTCTGCAAGCGCAGAAGCCAGCAAGTCGACGGTGCTGGCCGCATCATCGCTGAGCGTGGCGACAGTTTCGCCATCGGTGTTTTCGGTAAGGGCTGCAACCTGATCGCGGGCCTCTTCGCGCGCGCGCATCGTAGTGCGCAATGTCGCTTGTACGACCTCCATTCCGCGTTCCAGTTCGCGGCGTTTTTCTTCGGTTGCAAGCAGTTCTGATTGCATAATCGAAATCTGGGCCAAGGCCGAATTAAACCGCTCGTGTGCGGCAACGGCTTCCATTGCACGGGCGTCACGCTCGTATGAAAGTGCGTTCAGGCGTTGCTCATAGGTCATTTGATCGCGTTGGGCTTGGGCGCGGAAGTTTCCCGCTCCAATACTGTCCATCAACAAAATCGCCGTCGCGATAATCGTCCATCCTAAGACGAGCGTTCCGCCTGTCCAAGCAACAAGCTGCGTCTCGGATGTCAGACGGATAAAGCGGGTTTCGGTATCGGACCGTAAGAACAGTCGCCGCTCTGGAAACAGCCGTTCCAGCAGGGCATGAACGCGTGTTGTTAAACGTGATCTCAAAAGCGACCTGTCCTGACTTGTTGTAGGCAGCCAAAGTAATGGCCGGAATTATCCTGTAACCGTTTAAGCGCCTCTGCGTGGTGCTGCAAGATTTTTGCGCCACTCAAGCGGAAAAATCCCGTTCTCATTGGGGGCTGCGCGAGGTTTCGCCCAGTGTTTATGTCATTTTTGCTTTGCCGGAGTTGCCTCAGCAAGTGGCCAATAAAAATCCGGAGGAATACCTGCCTCGGCACGTTTTTCTTCGTTGAAAGGCGGTTTGAGGTTTCCGTGAAAATATTTGCGCACCAAGTCGTGAAAAACACCGGTCGGGTCAAGATCATGCCGACCGCATAAAAAGTGGAACCACTTTGATCCGTAAGCCACATGATGGACTTCTTCGGCATAAATCACCTCTAGCGCATCCACGGCTTGCGCAAGCTTTGCTTGCTTGAAGATCTTGATCATACCAGGCGTGACATCCAGCCCGCGTGCTTCAAGCACCATCGGGACCACGGCCAGTCGCCCCATCAAATCATCGGCGGTATCTTCTGCTGCGCGCCACATGCCGTCATGTGCAGGAAGTGCGCCATAGTGGCTACCCATTGCTTCAAGGCAGTCACACATCAGGTTGAAATGCTTTGATTCTTCGTCGGCAGATTTAACCCAATCGTCATAGTACCCAATGGGCATGGGCGTCTTTGCAAACCGCGCAATGATGTCCCAATGCAGATCTACCGCGTTTAATTCAATATGGGCGACAGCGTGAAGCAGTGCAATCTGGCCTGCCTCAGATCCCGGTTTGCGGCGAGGGACATCACGCGGGTCTAGCAGTTCCGGCTTTTCGGGCCGCGCGGGGGTCAACGGAGGCTTGGCATCGCCGATCTCGGGTGCAATGCCAGCTGCGCGGGTAGCTTGCCAATGGGCGGCGTATTCGCGTGAAAGCGCTGTTTTAGCGCGGCCATCCGCAGTGGTTAGCACAGCGACTGCCATTTCGGTTAAAGTCACAGCGCGCGCGCCGCTTCCAACACAGCCTCGACATGACCGGGAACGCGGACCTTGCGCCAGACCTGCGCGATCTTGCCGTCAGGGCCGATCAAATAGGTGGCGCGTTCAATGCCCATATAGGTTTTTCCATACATGCTTTTTTCGACCCAAGTGCCATAGCGTTCGCATACATCACCGTTTTCGTCAGACAACAGGGCGATTTTCAGATCATGTTTGGCAACAAATTTGTCATGCTTTTTGACGCTATCCTTTGAGACGCCCAAGATCACAGTTTCTGCGGCGCTGAATTCTGCGGCCATGTCGGTAAAGCCGATCGCTTCTTTTGTGCAGCCCGGGGTGTCGTCTTTGGGGTAGAAATAAAGCACAACCTTTTTGCCCGCAAAGTCCGAAAGATTGACTATCTCTCCGCCATCGCGTGGCAGGCTGACGGCGGGGGCTATGTCGTTGGCAACGGGGTGGGTCATGAGATGTCCTATGGTTAGCGCGTTTTCGTGATTTTGTTTTAGTCCGTGACAAGCGAAGATAAAGGGGATGGCCACAAATTCCCATCAGATCGATGAGTTGATGACCGAAACCAACGAAACACAAGTTCCAGAGCAATCGCCGACACCTGCACCGCGTTTGCGTCGTTGGGTGTTCTGGCTGCGCGCTGCGTTTGTTGTTTGCTTGTTTCCGGTTGTTTTCGCCGCCGCAGCCGCAGTGATGATGGTTGACCGTGAAATTACAGCGCCGACATGGATCAAAGACCGGATCGAGGCCCGCGTAGGTGATTTACTAGAAGGCGCGACACTTGATTTTGGTGCGATTACAGTGCGGATCGGGCGCGATCTACATCCCTTGGTGCGTCTGGTCGATACGCGTTTGATCGATGCGGACGGCACCACGATTTCGCGCGTACCCGTTGTAGAAGGACTGATGTCGCCGCGGGGCCTAATCTTGCAGCAAGATGTCTTGATGCAAGAAGTCCGCTTGATCGGGGCGCAGCTGAACCTGCGGCGCGCCGCAAATGGTGATGTGTCTTTTGCCTTTACTGGTGGGGGCGTCAATCATGCGCAGGCGCGGACTTTGCCTGAATTGCTAGATCAGTTCGATCAACTGTTTGAGACGCCAGCGTTAGAAGCGCTCGAGGTCGTACAGGCGGAAGGGATGATCATTAATTTTGATGATGCCCGTGCGCGGCGCAGTTGGATCGTGGACGGCGGCACTGCCGTCCTTGATTTGCGCGGAGGGCAAACAGAGATCAGAGGTGACTTTTCGCTGTTGTCGGGTCGTTCAGAGGTTACAACTGTGCAGTTGTCCTACCTTAGCCCGCGCGGTAGCCGCGCAGCGCAAATTGGCCTGAACCTGACAAACGCGGTTGCCACTGACATAGCATCGCAATCGCCGGGGTTGAGTTGGCTGCGCGATATTGATGCACCGATCAAAGCATCCCTGCGCACATCATTGGACGAAGCGGGTGCTTTGGGGCCGTTGAATGCGACTTTAAACCTTGGACAAGGGGCCTTTCAACCCAATGCGGGTGCGACGCCTGTGCGGTTTGATGCTGCACGCGCTTATTTCACCTACAACCCGACACGCGATTTGATCTCGTTCACACAGATGGATGTGCAAACGGAATGGGGACGTTTTGCCGCCAATGGTGACGCTTATCTGCGCGATTTTAGAGATGGTTTGCCGGGGGCGATTCTCGCACAGTTGCAGTTTCAAGATGTGGCGATCAACCCGCCCGGGTTCTTTGAAACGCCACCGGAGGTATCGCTCGTCACAATTGACTTGCGGGCAAGATTTGATCCGTTCCGCATTGAAATAGGCCAAACAGTCTTGCTTGATGGAAACAGTCGTATGACGGCGTCGGGTGCGATCGCTGCCACTGATGCGGGGTGGGACATCGCATTGGATGCGCAGATCGATCAGATTACGCCAGAACGCTTTGTTGCGTTTTGGCCCATTCCGATGAAGCCCAGATCGCGGAACTGGTTTGCTACGAACATGACAAACGGCCAGCTGCGCAATTTGGTCACCGGTCTGCGGCTACGCCCAGAGCGTGCGGCCGAGTTCGCGCTGGGGTTTGAATTTGCCGGCAATGACATAAAATTCTTGCGCAATATTCCCCCAATCAATGGCGCTGTTGGTGTGGCGAGTATTGTGGATAACCGGTTTGCCGTTAGTCTTGATGAAGGTGTCGTGCTCGCGCCCCAAGGTGGCCCACTGGACCTTGCGGGGACAAACTTTGCTATTGAGAATTTGCGATTGAAC
The DNA here is from genome assembly GCF_017854415.1 of Yoonia sp. Taxonomy (GTDB): domain Bacteria; phylum Pseudomonadota; class Alphaproteobacteria; order Rhodobacterales; family Rhodobacteraceae; genus Yoonia. The sequence continues at coordinate 16,998 of NZ_JAFMHR010000013.1, forward strand.
CCGTCACCTGCGAATTTGGATTTACGTATCGACAGTACGTTGACCGCAGCTTTGTCGGTTTTGAACCAGCCCCCATTTGAATATATGGACAAAGCGAATTTGCCGGTCACGATCGCGGATGGGCTTGCGTTGACACAAGGACGCATCACGTGGCCGCTGATGCCGCGCCCTGATCCAGACGATGTTTTGTTTTCAATGACGTCACAGTTGCGCAACGTGCGCAGCGAAACGCTTTTGCCGGGCCGACAGTTTGCGGCACCGGAATTGCGGGTCACGGCAAGCAAAGCAGGTCTGAACATTGCGGGATCCGTGCAGGTCGGGGCAATCGGTGCCATTGGTGTATGGGACCGCCGGTTTGGCGACCCTGACCAGCCCGGCAGCAGGGTTCTGGCGCAAGTTGGATTGTCGCAGGATTTCCTTGATGAATTCGGAATTGCTTTGCCGCCTGGCACAATCGATGGGCGCGGAACTGGTGAACTTGCGGTATCGCTTCAGGACAACACGCCACCTGCTTTTTCGCTAACTTCTGATTTGCAGGGTGTCAGGGTGGCTATTCCTGCGGTGGGATGGACGAAACCTGCGCAAGCCACTGGAAACTTGCGGGTTGAGGGGGCTTTGGGACCTGTTGCCACAATCGACAGGCTCGAGATCGGCGGCGCGGGCTTTCAGGCCTCGGGGCGCATTGATTTGACCGAAACGGGACAATTGCAGGCCGCACGTTTTGCGCGGGTCCAAGTGGGTAATTGGTTGGATGCGCCGGTCACGCTGCGTGGGCGCGGCGCAGGTGCCCCTGTTGGCGTCGAGATTTCGGGCGGTTCGCTTGACTTGCGTGGTGCGCAGTTCGGCGGCGGCAGTGGTGGCGGCGGGCCTTTGACGATTGGCCTTGACCAATTGCAAATCAGCGACGGCATTTCGCTTTCAAATTTCCGGGGTGATTTTCGGGGTGATGGCGGTCTGCGGGGCGAGTTTCAGGGGCAGTTAAACGGAGCGGCGCCCGTTGCCGGCACTATTGCCCCACGCAACGGACGCACCGCTGTGCGCTTGCGCAGTGACAATGCCGGTGCGGTACTAAGTGCCGCTGGTTTCATGCGTAATGCGATTGGGGGCGCGCTGGACCTATCGCTGCTTCCGGTCGGTGAAGCTGGTGTGTTCGACGGCACTTTGCAAGTACGGTCAGTGCGGGTCCGCGACGCGCCAACGATTGCGGCATTATTGGACGCGATCAGCGTTGTCGGGCTGTTGCAGCAAATGGACGGTCAAGGGCTTGCATTTGAGGAAGTCGATGCAAAGTTCCGTCTGACACCAACGCGCGTGATCGTATCAGAAGCAAGCGCTGTTGGTCCGGGCCTTGGCATTTCGGTCGATGGGATCTACACGCTGGCGAGCAAAGAAATCGATCTGCAAGGCGTCGTCTCGCCGTTCTTTTTGGTCAATAGCATTGGGTCTTTTTTAACCCGAAGGGGCGAAGGTTTGATTGGTTTTAACTTTAACATTCGCGGGACCTCGGACGCGCCGCAAGTCAGTGTGAATCCGCTGTCGGCTCTCACACCTGGCATGTTCCGAGAGATTTTTCGCAGACCTGCACCGGATATTTCCCAATGAAACTAAGCCAGTTTGATTTTGACCTTCCTGAAAGCCTGATAGCAACGCGGCCCGCACGGCCCCGGTCATCTGCGCGGCTGCTGTTGGCGCAAGGGCAGAACATTGCGGACCGGATCGTGCATGAATTGCCCGAGATACTGCAACCGGGTGATCGGCTGATCTTGAATGACACCAAAGTCATTCCCGCGCGTCTGTCAGGCGTGCGTCACCGCTCTGGTGAGGCAGGCGAGACATCGGCGCGCATTGAAGTCACGTTGCTGGAACCCCGCGCAGATGGTGCGTGGTCCGCGCTGATCAAACCACTTAAAAAGGTCCGCGACGGTGAGGAGGTTATCTTTTCCGACGATCTGGCCGCCCAAGTCGTTGGCCGCGCAGACGGGCAGGGTTTCTTGCAGTTCAACCTTAAAGGCGATGATTTTGATGCGGCCTTGGCCCAAGTAGGTGCGATGCCATTGCCCCCCTACATCGCAGCAAAGCGTCCTGCAGACGATGCTGACAAAGACGATTATCAGACCTACTGGGCGCGCAATGCAGGTGCGGTTGCGGCACCTACGGCGTCGCTACACTTTGATGGGCCACTTCTTGAGGCGCTAGCGGCGCGCGGCGTGGAATTTACCCATGTGACTTTGCATGTGGGGGCAGGCACGTTCCTGCCGGTCAAAGTCGATGATGTGCGCGACCACAAGATGCATTCTGAATGGGGCGAAGTCACAGCAAAGGCCGCGGCCGAGATGAATGCGACCAAAGCCGCGGGCGGCAGGGTCATTCCTGTTGGCACAACGGCACTGCGTTTGATTGAAAGTGCGGCCAAGGACGGACAAATTCAGCCTTGGACAGGGCCAACGGATATTTTTATTATGCCGGGGTTCGAATTTCAGATGGCAGATGGATTGATGACGAATTTCCATCTGCCCAAATCAACGCTGATGATGCTTGTCTCTGCGCTAATGGGAACGGAAGAAATCCGCACGATTTATGACCACGCGATAGCGGAAAAATACCGTTTCTTCTCGTATGGTGACAGCTCGCTTCTGTTGCCGGACGATTGAGGCGGGAAAGTGCGCGACGGCGTCGCTTATGTCTGATGCAATTGGCCAATAACATGTGATAGGGCGAGTCTATCAAAGCGAAAGGTCGCGCAAAATGCTTCAAGTTTTTACAGGCTCATGGGCCTTGTTTGTAGGCATGTTCATGCTGATGGTTGGCAACGGCCTGCAAGGCACGTTGCTTGGCCTGCGCGGCGAGGCGGAAGGGTTTAGTACTTTTGCGCTTTCCATTGTCATGTCGGCCTATTTCTTGGGCTTTTTGTTCAGCTCGCGTTTTACACCGGAATTGATCCGCAGGGTCGGGCATGTGCGCGTGTTCGCGGCTTTGGGGTCGATGATCTCTGCTGTTTTGATTACCTATCCGGTATTAGTCGATCCTTGGGCCTGGGCCATAGGTCGTGTGATTATCGGGTTTTGTTTTTGTGGCGTCTATATCACCGCCGAAAGCTGGTTGAACGATGCATCCAGCAATGAAAACCGTGGCAAGTCGCTTTCACTTTATATGATTGTGCAAATGGCAGGTATCGTCTTTGCGCAGTGGATCGTCACGCAAGGTGATATCTCCGGGTACGTCTTGTTTATTGTGCCGTCTGTGCTGGTGTCTTTGGCTTTTGCGCCGGTGCTTTTGTCCGTGCGGCCAATGCCCGCTTTCGAGACGACAAAGCCGATGAAGATCATAAGCCTGATCGAAGCATCGCCACTCGCTTGCTTTGGGATGTTTATGCTGGGCGGTGTTTTCGCGGCACAGTTCGGCATGTCGGCTGTTTATGCTAGTCGTGTGGGACTGACCGTCAGCGAAGTTTCACTATTCGTTTCCGCCATCTACGTTTCGGCCTTGGTTCTGCAGTACCCTATTGGGTGGATGTCCGACCGTATGGACCGACGGGTGTTGATCATCTGGCTGGCAATGATAGGCGCTGCCGGGTCAATGATCGCATTCTTGTTACCTGGCTCTTACGCGCTGATCCTTGTCAGCGGCGCAATCGTCGGCGGAACGTCTAACCCGCTTTATGCGTTGCTGATTGCCTATGCCAACGACTATCTCGAAAGCGATGACATGGCGTCTGCGTCTGGTGGATTATTGTTTATTAACGGCATCGGCGCGATTGCAGGTCCGTTGACCGTTGGTTTCATGATGGACACGATTGGCAACAACGGGTTTTGGCTATTCACCGGGATATTGATGTTTGGGGTCGGGGCTTATGGTCTTTACCGGATGACACAGCGCAGCCGGACCGATCTAGAAGTCGAAGATCAGGTTCCATATGCGCCAGTCTCTGCTGCATCGACGCCGGTAGCCGCGGAGTTAGCCCAAGAGGTCTATATCGAGGCTGGCGAAGAAGAAGAGATCAAGCCGTAACCCGTGGTGTTTGGGTCACGGCAGATGTCATTGCGCAAGATGTTGTGACCTTTGCATGTCACTAAACCCTTGTCAGGAGGTCCTTAGTCTGTTTCGAATTGTAACAGAGTTATAAACCACCAAGGAGCGGTGCAGTGGCAACCCCCGAAGATGTCTTGGCTTTTTGGCTGGACGAATGTGAACCTTCAGATTGGTATCGGTCTGATCCTACATTAGATGCGAAAATTCGTGATCGATTTTTGGAGGTTTGGCGAGAGGCCACTGAAGGGTCCTTGGGGTTATGGTTGACTTATCCGACCGGCACGCTGGCCTACATCATTTTGACAGACCAATTTCCGCGCAATATGTTCCGCGATAGCGGTGATGCGTTCGCGACAGATCACCTCGCGCGCGCCGCCTCAAAAATGGCGATTGAGCGGAACTGGGACATGAAAATAGACGAACCTGCGCGCCAGTTTTTCTATTTGCCTTTGATGCATGCGGAAAATCTTTGCGATCAGGATCGGGCTGTGCGTTTGATTCATTCACGCATGCCTGAAACCGGTATATCCAATCAAGATCACGCTTGCGCGCATCGCGCCGTTATTCGTGATTTTGGGCGCTTTCCTTATCGCAATGCCGCATTGGGTCGCAAAACCACGGCTTCGGAACAGGTGTTTTTGGATGCGGGTGGATATGGTGCGGCAATTCGTGCGCAGCAGACAGCATCAAAATGAGGCCATTGAGCCTATAGGGTAGCTGATATGACCTAAGGTCACTAGAGATCACCCAAAAAGTAGTTTAGTGTTCAACTATATTTGGAACTGGAGGGCCTGTGTATGGCTGCGCAAAACTTTGACTTGATTGTAATTGGTGCAGGACCGGGCGGCTATGTCGCCGCGATCCGTGGTGCGCAGCTGGGCATGAAAGTGGCCATTGTCGAACGTGAAAACCTCGGTGGGATTTGCCTTAACTGGGGTTGTATTCCGACCAAAGCAATGCTGCGATCGTCTGAAGTGTTCCACCTGATGCACCGCGCCAAAGAGTTTGGCCTGAAAGCGACAGGCATCGATTATGATCTGGACGCGGTCGTCAAACGCAGCCGCGGCGTTGCGGGGCAATTGTCGGGCGGCATTGGCCATCTGATGAAAAAGAACAAAATCACAGTCTTTATGGGCAATGCGACCATCCCTGCCAAAGGCAAGGTTGCGGTCAAGGGCGATAAAGGCACGGACGAGCTGACAGCAAAAAACATCGTTCTGGCGACCGGCGCGCGTGCCCGTGAATTGCCCGGACTTGAGGCTGACGGCGATCTGGTTTGGACTTACCGTCATGCGCTTGAGCCTAAGAAGATGCCAAAGAAGTTGTTGGTAATCGGCTCTGGTGCGATCGGAATTGAATTTGCGAGCTTCTACAACACGCTCGGTGCTGAAACGACGGTTGTCGAAGTCATGGACCGCGTGCTGCCTGTTGAAGACGCTGAAATCTCAGCCTTTGCGAAAAAGCAGTTCGTGAAGCAAGGCATGAAGATCATGGAGAAATCTATGGTCAAGCAGTTGGATCGCGGCAAAGGCAAAGTCACGGCGCATATCGAAACGGGCGGCAAAACTGAAAAGATGGAATTTGATACTGTCATTTCAGCTGTCGGTATTGTGGGCAACGTCGAAGGTCTGGGTCTTGAAGAACTGGGCGTTAAAATTGACCGCACACACGTTGTAACGGATGAATTCTGCCGCACGGGTGTTGAGGGTCTTTATGCCATCGGTGATATCGCCGGCGCGCCTTGGCTTGCGCACAAAGCCAGCCATGAAGGTGTGATGGTCGCTGACCTGATCGCAGGCAAGCATGCACACCCAGTTAAGCCCGAAAGCATTGCAGGCTGCACATATTGCCACCCTCAAGTGGCCTCTGTCGGGTATACCGAAGCAAAAGCAAAAGAGCTGGGCTATGACATTAAAGTGGGCCGTTTCCCCTTTATTGGCAACGGCAAGGCGATTGCATTGGGCGAAGCTGAAGGCATGGTCAAGACGATCTTTGACGCCAAAACAGGCGAGCTGTTGGGCGCACATATGATCGGCGCGGAAGTCACTGAATTGATCCAAGGCTATGTCGTTGGCCGCCAGCTAGAGACCACCGAAGAAGACCTGATGAACACCGTCTTCCCACACCCGACATTGTCGGAAATGATGCATGAAAGCGTGCTCGATGCATATGACCGCGTAATCCACATGTAAGGGGGATTGAAATCCACCATACTTTTTGAAAAGGCCCGCCTTCAAATGGCGGGCCTTTTGCTATTTTGAGCATCGGTGAAATTTATTTCCAAATGTTCCGTTAATGTTCTATGAACGCATTGGACCATCTGGCGCGGTGGTTTATGTCCTGTTTCGGACCAAAGGAAATGTCATGGCTGAGCTGAAATTTATCGAAGTACGCGGCGCGCGCGAACACAACCTCAAAAACATTGATGTTGATATTCCGCGCGATCAGCTGGTTGTGATTACCGGACTTTCGGGGTCGGGCAAGTCATCGCTGGCCTTTGATACGATCTATGCCGAAGGGCAGCGGCGCTATGTCGAATCGCTTTCGGCTTATGCGCGGCAATTCCTCGACATGATGGAAAAACCGGATGTGGATCACATTTCCGGCCTGTCGCCCGCGATTTCGATTGAGCAAAAGACGACCTCCAAGAACCCGCGCTCAACTGTTGGCACGATCACTGAAATCTACGATTATCTGCGCCTGCTGTTCGCCCGCGCTGGCACGCCATACAGCCCGACGACGGGTCTGCCGATCGAAGCGCAGCAAGTTCAAGATATGGTTGACCGTGTTATGGCGCTGGAAGAGGGCACGCGCGGCTATCTGCTGGCCCCGATCGTGAGGGACCGCAAAGGCGAATACCGCAAAGAATTTCTGGAACTGCGCAAGCAAGGTTTCCAACGCGTGAAAGTTGATGGGGAATTCTACGAACTTGATGAGCCGCCCACGCTGGATAAGAAGTTTCGCCATGATATCGACGTTGTGGTGGACCGGATTGTCGTGCGCGAAGGTCTGGAAACACGCCTAGCAGACAGCTTTCGCACCGCACTGGATTTGGCGGACGGCATTACCGTGCTTGAAACGGCCCCGACCGAGGGCGACCCTGAGCGGATAACATTTTCAGAAAAATTCGCGTGCCCCGTGTCTGGATTTACGATCCCCGAGATCGAGCCACGCTTATTTTCGTTTAACGCACCGTTCGGCGCTTGCCCGTCTTGTGATGGTCTTGGGGTCGAGCTGTTCTTTGACGAACAATTGGTCGTACCTGATGTGACTTTGAAGATCGCCGATGGTGCCTTGGCCCCATGGCGCAAAGGCAAAAGCCCGTATTTCTTGCAAACGATCGAAGCGATCGCAAAGCACTATGGCTTTAACAAGAATGCGCGCTGGAAAGATCTGGATCCCAAGGTGCAAGAGGTGTTCCTGCGCGGTTCTGGCAAAGAAGAGATCAAGTTCCGCTATGATGAAGGCGGCCGTGTCTATCAGGTGGAGCGCGCGTTTGAAGGTGTGATTCCGAACATGGAACGCCGTTACCGCGAGACAGACAGCAACTGGATTCGTGAAGAATTCGAGAACTTTCAGAACAATCGCCATTGCGCCACTTGCAACGGCTACCGCTTGCGCGAAGAGGCGCTGGCAGTAAGAATCGGTGATTTGCATGTGGGTCAGGTGGTCCAGATGTCCATCAAAGAGGCCTATGATTGGTGCACCGAGGTACCTAACGCCCTGAGCAAGCAAAAGAATGAAATCGCAGCGGCTATCCTTAAGGAGATCCGCGAACGGGTTGGGTTCTTGAATAACGTAGGATTAGAATATCTGACCTTGTCCCGTAATTCCGGCACGTTGTCGGGTGGTGAAAGCCAAAGGATTAGACTGGCCAGCCAGATCGGATCAGGCTTGCAAGGTGTGCTTTATGTACTGGACGAACCGTCGATTGGTTTGCATCAGCGCGACAATGACCGCTTGCTGACAACGCTAAAAAACCTGCGTGATCAAGGCAATACGGTGATTGTCGTAGAACACGATGAGGAAGCGATCCGCGAAGCCGACTACGTCTTTGACATTGGTCCTGGTGCTGGTGTGCATGGCGGACAAGTCGTGGCCGAAGGCACTCCGCAAGAAATTATGGACAACAAAGCATCGATTACCGGTCAGTATCTGACCGGAGCGCGCCAGATCGAAGTGCCTGCCAATCGCCGCAAGGGCAAAGGCAAAAAGCTGACCGTGGTAAAGGCGACAGGTAACAATTTGCAGAACGTCACGGTTGATTTTCCGTTGGGGCAATTTGTTTGTGTGACAGGTGTCTCGGGTGGCGGTAAATCCACTTTGACGATTGAAACGTTGTTCAAGAACGCGTCGATGAAGTTGAATGGTGCGCGGCAAACGCCAGCGCCATGCGAAACAATCAAAGGGTTCGAGCATCTGGACAAGGTGATCGACATTGACCAACGCCCGATCGGGCGCACACCGCGATCGAACCCCGCAACCTATACCGGTGCGTTTACCCCGATCCGTGACTGGTTTGCGGGCATGCCGGAATCCAAAGCGCGCGGCTATAAGCCCGGCCGTTTCAGTTTTAACGTCAAAGGTGGGCGTTGCGAGGCCTGTCAGGGCGACGGCGTTATAAAAATCGAAATGCACTTTTTGCCGGATGTTTATGTGACCTGCGAAACTTGCAAAGGCGCGCGGTACAATCGCGAAACCTTGGAGATCAAGTTCAAGGGCAAATCGATCGCGGATGTTCTCGATATGACAGTTGAAGATGCGCAAGGTTTCTTTACCGCAGTGCCATCGATCCGCGAAAAAATGGACGCGCTGATGCGTGTGGGTCTTGGGTATATCAAGGTTGGGCAGCAGGCGACAACGCTGTCAGGTGGTGAGGCACAGCGCGTCAAGCTGTCCAAGGAACTGGCGCGGCGGTCAACGGGTCGCACGCTTTATATTCTGGACGAACCAACCACGGGTTTGCATTTTGAAGATGTGCGTAAGCTGTTGGAAGTGTTGCATGAACTGGTCGATCAGGGAAACTCTGTGATTGTGATTGAGCACAACCTAGATGTGGTGAAAACCGCCGACTACATCATAGACATAGGTCCCGAAGGTGGTGATGGCGGTGGTCGAATTGTGGCCAAAGGCACGCCGGAAAAGGTTGCCGAAGTCTTAGAAAGCCATACCGGTCGCTATCTCAAGCAAATGTTGGCGGCACATAAGGTTGCAGCAGAATAAGTCGTCAAAATCCAAGGATTTTAACGATGCCTCCGGCGGGAGTTTTCAGAGCAAGATGATAGGAAGGCACGGCACCCTAGCTGCGCCGTCTGCTTTCAAACCGTGGTAGCATTGCCGAGAAGTCCTTGCCGCGTCCGTCTTCGTCTTCGACAAACTGGCGATAAAGTGCAGTGGCCGCTTGTCCCATGGGTGTGTCCGCGTCAGCAGCGATTGCTGCCATTTGCGATAAGTTCAGATCCTTGAGCATTAATTCTGACGCAAAACCGGGCTGATACCCATTGTCAGCAGGGCTATGCGGGCCGATGCCGGGGGCCGGACAGTACGCGTTCATCGTCCACGAATAACCCGACGAGGTGCTGACGACATCGAACATCGCTTGACGGTCCAGTCCCAGTTTGTCCGCTAAGACGAACGCTTCACAGGTTGCAATCATCGTGACGCCGACGATCATATTGTTACAGATCTTGGCCGCCTGACCGTTGCCTGCATCGCCGCAATGCACAGCTTTTTGCCCCATGATATCAAACAAAGGCATCACGGTCGCAAACGTCGTTACAGGGCCACCTGCCATGAAAGTCAGCGTCCCGTGCGTAGCCCCGCCAATTCCGCCAGACACAGGCGCGTCTACCGCAGATAGTCCTGCGGCTAAGGCTTGGGCTGCAACAGCGCGCGCACTTTCGACATCCACAGTCGAACAGTCCAAGTGGATGGCACCTTGTTTCATTGCCGGGTAAATATCTTTCGCGACGCTGCGCAAGATATCGCCATTTGGCAGCATAGTGATCACGACGTCTGCGTCTTTTGCTGCGGCTGACGCACTTTGCGCAAGTTTCAGGCCCTGGGGTTGTGCCACCGGATCAAAGCCAATTACATCATGTTCTTTTGCAAGGTTTGCAGCCATTGGCGCGCCCATGTTTCCAAGTCCGATAAAACCAATCTTCATGTGCTTTCCTTCCAATTCGGGGCGTCTGGTTCCAGCGGACTTGTCATGCGCAAGATTTCTGATGCTGGTACATCTGCCCAGTTTTCATGTTGCCATTTTGGCGTCCTGTCGCGGTCTACTATGGCCGCGCGAATACCTTCGATAAAGTCACCTTGTTCCACGCAACGCGACGTGAACCGGTATTCATGGTTGAGGGCGGTGTCGATCGTGGGATTACTGCGGACATGTTGGATGATCTTTGTCGCACATGCCATGGCAAGCGGTGCATTGCGCTCCATTTTTGGAAGAACATGCGCAACCGCTGGGCCTTGATCCGTTGGCATGCCCTGATAAATCGCGGCAAGGGTTTCGCCAGAAAAATACCTGTCGATCTTGTCCCGCCATCCGGCGAGGCGGCTTTGTGGGGGCGGATGGGCCACTGCATTGATGCTTGTGACGTCACCGGAGGCGATCAATGCGTGTTTCAATGCACCCCATTGATCATGCGGTATAAAGGTATCTGCAAAGCCTGCATAAATGGCGTCTCCAGCGTTCATCCGGTCGCCGCTTAACCCCAGAAATTCACCGCAGTGCCCGGGTGCGCGCGCCAACAGCAGCGATCCACCAACGTCTGGCACCAAACCGATTGTGCATTCTGGCAGGGCGATTTGGCTATTTGAGCATACAATACGGTGTGATGCATGGCACCCCACGCCAACCCCGCCACCCATTGTGAAGCCGTGCAAGAACGTCACGACTGGCTTGGCGTAGGCATAGATTTTCGCGTTCAGCCGGTATTCATCGCGCCAAAACCGCCGCCCATAATCAAAATCACCGCGCAGGCCAGAGGCGTACATTTCCGCAATGTCCCCGCCAGAGCAGAACGCGCGGTCGCCCGCACCTTCGATTATCACCAGGGCAACATCTGCGTCTGTTTCCCATGCTTGCAAGGCAGCCTCGATCGCGAGGCACATGTCCCACGTAAGCGCATTAAGCGCCTTGGGGCGGTTAAGCGTGATCCGCCCCGCATAGCCTTCTTTTGTGATGATCACTTCCGGCACGAGTTCGCATCCTTGATCATTTGTCTTGCGGTGATCATCTGCATGATCTCGTTGGTGCCTTCAAGAATTTGATGCACCCTCAGATCACGTACAGTCTTTTCGATCCCATAATCCGCAAGGTAGCCATAACCGCCGTGTAGCTGCAGGCATTGATCAGCGACTTTACTGCCCGTTTCAGTACACAGTTTCTTTGCCATCGCACAGAACTTTGTGGCGTCAGGCCGGTTTTGGTCCAGCTTCCACGCCGCTTGCCGCAAGAACGTGCGTGCTGATTGTAGCTGAATTTCCATGTCGGCCAATTGAAACTGCAGCCCTTGGAATTGATCAATGGTTTTGCCGAATGCTTTGCGGTCCGCCATATAGGCAAGGGTCTGATCCAGTGCCGCCTGCGCGCCACCGATAGAGCAGGCCGCGATGTTCAAGCGTCCACCATCGAGACCTGTCATTGCATAGCTGAAACCGGCGTTTATTTGGCCCAACATGTTTTCGGCAGGCACTTTGCAGCCATCCATTTGGACTGCGCGCGTAGGCTGTGCGCGCCAGCCCATCTTGTCCTCAAGCGCTCCGAATGAAAGGCCGCGGGTACCATCGTTGACGACAAATGCGCTGATGCCTTTTGGCCCATCAGTCCCTGTGCGGGCCATGACGATATATGCATCAGAATACCCGCCACCAGAGATGAAGGCCTTTGTGCCAGTGAGTTCAAATCCACCTTCAAAAGGGGCCGCTTTCGTTGTCAGCGCCGCTGCATCAGACCCGCATCCCGGTTCGGTCAGGCAATACGACATGATGGATTTCATGCTTATGACGTCGGGCAGCATGGCATTCTTTAACGCGGCTTTTCCGTAGGTTTCGATCATACTGGCACACATATTGTGGATCGACAAAAACGCGGAGACAGATGCACAAGATTGCGAAAGCGCTTCGAATACCAGTGTTGCATCAAGGCGGCTCAGGCCTGCACCGCCATTTTCCTCGGAGACATAAAGCCCGCCAAATCCAAGCTCGGCCAATTGCGACCAAAGCTCTTTGGGTATTGTTCCGTCGGCCTCCCATTTGCGGGCATGGGGGGCGATGTGGGATCGACCAAATGCTTGCGCCAAATCGAAAATGGCGGATTGTTCATCTGTCAGGGCGAAGTCCACGTTGGAAGGCTCCTTTTTCGCGTCGCACTTGGTGATCTAATGGTGCGCAGTGCTGCAAGGCTTGGCAAGCAAAAGGCCCACCGCATCGGGTGGGCCTTTACTGGTTCGGTTATTCCATCACTGGGATAGAGAATTCGCCGCCTTCTTTGATGCCTGATGGCCAGCGCGATGTGATCGTTTTGGTCCGCGTGTAGAATTTGAACGCATCTGGTCCGTGCTGGTTCAGGTCGCCGAACATGGATTTTTTCCAACCGCCGAAGGTGTGATAGGCCAGCGGTACCGGAATTGGCACGTTGATGCCGACCATGCCGATATTGATGCGCGCGGCAAAGTCACGTGCCGTGTCGCCGTCGCGGGTATAGATTGCGGTGCCGTTGCCGTATTCATGGTCCATCGCAAGGGTCAGTGCTTCTTCATAGTCTTTTGCACGGATTGTGGACAGAACGGGGCCAAAGATCTCGTACTTGTAGATGTCCATGTCTTTTGTGACGTTGTCGAACAGATGTGGCCCTACGAAAAAGCCGTCTTCATAGCCTTGCAGGTTAAAGTTACGCCCGTCGACGACCAGTTTTGCACCTTGGTCGATGCCTGTTTGCACAAGGCGTTCAATGTTGGCTTTTGCAGCGGCTGTTACAACTGGGCCGTAGTCCACGTCATTGCCGGATGTGTAGGGGCCAACCTTGAGTGCTTCGACTTTCGGGATCAGCTTTTCTAGCAGACGGTCTGCGGTATCGTCGCCGACAGCAACTGCGACGGAAATTGCCATGCAGCGTTCACCCGCCGCACCGTAACCGGCACCAACAAGCGCGTCTGCGGCTTGTTCCATGTCGGCATCGGGCATGATGATCATATGGTTCTTTGCGCCGCCAAAGCACTGCACGCGCTTGCCTTGCGCACAGCCTGTCCCGTAGATGTATTCGGCAATCGCGGTTGATCCAACAAAGCCAACCGACTGGATGGTTTCATCGTAAAGGATTGCATCGACGGCTTCTTTGTCGCCGTTGACGACTTGCAGGATGCCTTTGGGCAGACCCGCTTCTTCCATCAGCTCGGCCAGCATCAGCGGCACAGATGGATCACGCTCTGATGGCTTAAGGATGAATGCGTTGCCACAAACGATGGCGGGGGCAAACATCCACATCGGGATCATCGCCGGAAAGTTGAAAGGCGTGATGCCAGCAGTGACACCAAGCGCTTGCTTCATCGAATACATATCGATGCCGGGGCCAGCACTGTCGGTGAAATCACCTTTCAGCAGCTCTGGCGCACCGATGCAGTATTCCACAACTTCTAGCCCGCGGATCACGTCGCCTTTGGCGTCTGGTATGGTTTTACCATGTTCACGGCTCAGCGCCTCTGCCAGTTTATCCATGTCGCGGTTCAGTAGGCCAACAAAGGCCATCATAACACGCGCACGGCGCTGTGGGTTCACGGCGGCCCATGCAGGCTGTGCCTTGGCTGCGATTGCGACGGCTTGCGCCATCTCTTCGGCGTTGGCCAGCGGGACCTTTGCTTGGACTTCACCCGTGGCTGGATTGTAAACATCAGCAAAGCGGCCTGATGTGCCTTTGACGTGCGCGCCGCCAATGTAGTGGGTCAGTTCTTGCATAGTATCCTCCATAGAATTCAGTTGGGCCAACTATAGGCTTGCATTTTTCGGTGTAAAAGATCGAATATGCCAAAACCATTTTGCAAAAATGCAGGTCTTTGATGGAAAACTGGGATGATGTGCGTGTATTTTTGGCGGTCGCGCGTGCGGATGGTCTGACGGGGGCTTCGCGGCAGCTCAAGATGGACCCATCGACTGTTGGCAGACGCATCGCGCGGCTAGAGCGGGAATTAGGCGCCGCCCTGTTTGTGAAATCACCGCTTGGCTATGCGCTGACGGATTTGGGCGAACGGATGCGTGACAAAGCGACCGAAGCTGAACATCACCTTGTGCGCGCAATCGACGAAGGGCAGGGCGCATCTGAAGGGCTGACCGGACAGATCAGGATCGGTGCGCCTGACGGTGCTGCGAATTTCTTGTTGCCGCAGGTCTGTGCAGCGATCCAGGCCGAAAACCCTGATCTTGAAGTCCAGATACTGGCCCTGCCAAGGGTCGTGAATTTATCACGTCGCGAGGCGGATATGGCGATTGCAGTCAGCCCACCCGCTGCAGGGCGCCTGACAGTCCAAAAGATTACAGATTATCAACTGCACCTTGCGATGCGGGCGGATGCGGAACCGCTGACCACTGTTGCGCAACTAAATACCCGCCGGATTGTCGGGTATATTTCTGATATGATTTTTGACAAAGAACTGGACTACCTTGGCGAAGCAGGTGTTTCTGGGGTGCAACTGGCCTCAAATTCAGTAGCGGTGCAATTGCAGATGATCCGGCAAGCGGGCGTGGGGATTGTTCATGACTTTGCACTGCCCTTCGCGCCTGAACTGCGGCAGGTACTGGTGCGCGAGGTTGCTTTGACCCGTGCATTCTATCTGGTGCGCCATACGTCAGACCGACATTCTGACCGGCTTTCACGCTTTGCCACGGCCCTGCGAAAGGGGATGCAAGACGAAGTTGTGCGCTTAGAACACATGGCACGCTTGACAGCAGAGCCTTTCATTTGAGACGCTAGCAATATGGAGCCAATTCAAGGAGCCCTGACATGATCGTTTCGCAAATTTTGAAATCAAAGCCTGACGTGGGTGTGATTTCGGTAACGCCCACATCGACGGTGACTGACGCCGCTAAACTTTTGTCCCAACACCGTATTGGTACAGTTGTTGTGTCAAAGGACGGATCGTCGCTGGACGGTATTTTGTCGGAACGTGACATTGTGCGCGAACTTGGCAAGCGCGGAACAGGGTGCTTAAGCGATCCCGTCAGCGCTTTGATGACATCCAAGTTGGTCACATGCAGCCCCTCTAATTCCGCACTCGAGGTACTCGAGATGATGACAGAGGGCCGGTTTCGCCACTTGCCTGTGATGGACGATGGCAAGATGGTTGGTCTGATCTCAATCGGGGATGCGGTTAAAGGGCGTTTGGCGCAACTCGCGATGGAAAAGGAATCCCTTGAAGGGATGATCATGGGGCACTAGCCCCAGCTTGCATTTCGGCGCGCAATCATGTTGCTTGTCCCAAACAAAGCTAAGACGAGGACCGCCATGCGCGTAGGACTTTACCCCGGCACATTTGATCCGGTGACGCATGGGCATATCGACATCATTCGTCGTGCTTGTTCACTTGTTGATCGTTTGGTGATTGGCGTTGCGGTAAACCGCGATAAGGGCCCGCTATTTACGCTAGAAGAACGCGTGGCCATGATTGAAATCGAAGTAGGCTTGCTGACCCAAGCCACCGGTTGCGAAGTGGTTGTTCGTCCTTTTGACAACCTGTTAACCCATTGCGCCAACGATGTGGGCGCAACTATCATCATTCGCGGCCTACGTGCTGTTGCCGATTTTGAATATGAATATCAAATGGTTGGCATGAACCGCGCGCTGGACGACACGATTGAAACCGTGTTCCTGATGGCAGAGGCGCAGCATCAGGCGATTGCATCAAAGCTGGTCAAAGAGATTGCGCGCTTGGGTGGGGATGTGTCGAAATTTGTCACTCCGGCTGTCAAAGCTGCGCTGTTGGAACGGTTTAGCGATTGAAGTGGCTGCTGATGCTAGGTGGAACATATCTTGCCTATGCAATCGCGATGGTTCTGATCCACCCGCAACTTCTTTATCCCTTTGGCCCTGATCCTTTCAATAACCCTGATTTCAACCAAGACGTTGTCTCGGACCGTGGGGTTGCGATGGCCACTGCGCGCGGCAATGACCCACTTGCTGTCTTGTTTTTCATGGGTAACGGCGGCGCACTTGCGTATTTTACGAACACGCTGAATGCCCATCAAGAGGCGGGCCGCACATTGGCTGCAATGGAGTATCCGGGCGGCGGCGGGATTGCTGGTATACCGTCAGAAGCAGGGCTGAAAGCTGATGCATTGGCCGCATATGATTGGCTTGCAACGCAGCATGACGGGCCGATTGCAGTGCATGGCTATTCAATGGGGACGGGGCTAGCGATCCATGTTGGGGCATCACGGCCTGTGGCAGCGATCATGCTTGATGCGCCTTATGTGAAGATGTGCGAATTGATGACGAAAGCATCGTGGTTGCCTGCGTGCTTTATGCCAGGTGTGCAAAAGTGGAATTCCGCCGCTGATGTGCCAGCACTCTCAGCCCCAGTGCTGATCCAGCATGGCACTTCAGATCAGTTGATCCCCATTTCAAACGGGCAGCGATTAGCTACGATGATGCAGGATGCAGGTCTACATGTGACGTTTCATGCCGTTGAAAATGCGACCCATAACAACCTTGCCGGACAAGGTGGATACATAGGTCGCATTGATGCGTTCTTGGCGAGTTTGGACGCGCGGTAGCGGTTAGCCGTAGATCGCTTTGTTTGCGATCTTGCTGGCGTCTTCGCGAAACATGCCAAGGTCAATGGCGGTTTCTTGGGGCATGGTTGCCAGGTCATGCTTGAGGCGGCTGTAGGCCACGCGCTTTTCGAATGCTTTGCGAACTGTGTTCAATATGGTCATCTGCGTGCTCCTTTTAAGTCATCGCGTTTGTTGGTCTTGTCCTATTACTTAGCAATGCTGCAGCGCAGCACAACGCCCAGTTAGCGCTATCAGATATGCAGTGAATGCATGGCGACGTTTGTAGAATGCTCAATAAAAAAGCCGACCCAATCAGGCCGGCTTTTTTGAAGTCTTCGTAAAGTAGGGTGGTTTAGATCAGCTTGCCCATCGCAACGGCAGTGTCAGCCATCCGGTTCGAGAAGCCCCATTCGTTGTCATACCACGTCAAAATACGCACCATATTGCCGTCCAGCACTTTGGTCTGGTCCAAGTGGAAGATCGAAGAATGTGGATCGTGATTGAAGTCAGAGCTGACCATTGGCAGATCGGTGTAGGCCAAAACACCCTTCAAAGGACCATCAGCGGCTGCGATGATTGCGTTGTTCACCTCTTCCACCGTTGTGTTTCTTGATGATTCGAAGGTCAGGTCAACGACGGAAACATTAGGCGTTGGGACGCGAATGGCAACGCCGTCCAGTTTACCGTTCAGTTCTGGCAAGACCAATCCAA
>NZ_JAFMHR010000129.1 GCF_017854415.1 Yoonia sp.
GACCAAAACACGCCTGCGCAAGATGCAGCGTTATGCTGCGATCTCTGGCTCGCGCGTTGCGGCTTTGGAACTCGTCTAACGCCGGGCGGTTGGGCCGCAACACTGCGGCCCGTCATGGCAAACTACGTTACGGCAATGACATGGCGACTGTAAAATCCAAGAATGTCATTTTCCGCAAGCGACAAACCACCCTGCAGATCCGCTGCAACGTAAGCTTTAGCAGCCCAGTCCAAGCTGCCACTGGCGGTGCGTGCATCCAGGTTTGGTCGCAGAAATGCGGCAAAATCGACCAAGCTGTTGCCTTGCAAGGCCAGCGCGCCCGCCTCATGCCCATACCGAATGGCGACATCACCAATCGACCCAGATAGCCCCAAACGGGTCACCCCAGCAAAATTGACATTGGGTGGGTTCACACCTGCATAGTCGGCCAAGACAACAGGATCACCGCCCGCCTGTGCGACGGTCTGGATAACAGTCGTGGCACTTTCGCCGTCCCAATGTACCATCGGCAACATGCCTGCATAAAACCACTCGAAATCTGCTTGCGGACCCAAGCCCGCAACTTGCACGTCGTGACGAATACCTGCGGGCGTGATGTTGCGCGTAAGCTGGCAAGTTGCCACCTCTGCGCCCACTTGTGTTTGCCAAGTTGTCTCTTCGACAATGGTAATCGCCGTGCCAATACTCAGCCCGTTGCCGGCCGTTTCCGGTACCCAAGCAACGCCATCAAGGGCAATCGTGCGCGCCTCTAACACCTCATTGCCATGGGTTTGACCACCGACTTCGGTGACCGCACCAGCGACTGCGAAACGTGCGGCATACTCACGCTCGGACGCGTAATCAATCGCCACGAATTCCGGATAGGTCGGCCGGAAATCCGCGCGCCAATCCAGCGCCCCATCAGAGGCGATGCCATTGGTATGGGACGGGGCGTTTGGCCCGCTGGTCCCATTGCCACGGGCGGCATAAAATGTGCCGTCGAACTGCACTTCGTCGCCCATCTCATAGGCCGTATTTGGTTGCCAAAGCGGCGGCAGGATATGGGGGTCGGCAAGTGCCGCGCTGATCGAGATTGCTTCAATCAGAATGCTATTCCCGCCCGGCGACGCAGGTGCCCCATAACTGAGGGTGACATTGTGCGCACCACTTAGTCCGCTTGCGACCTTTATCGTTTGACGGCGCTGCATATCTATTGGGCTAAAGGCGGAAAATGCCTTGAAGCCCAGGTTGGCAGGATCGTCGATTTCATTGACCGCGTCCTGCCTGCCATCGATTTCGACCTTGATATAGCCGCCACTGGTACGCCCCGTATAATGCACCCAGATATCGTAAGCTGCGTCGCGCCCGACGGTGGCGGATGCAGTTGCGGTCGTGGAACTGCTTCCGATCGCGCGGTTGCCAGTGTAGCTGCCACCCAAGCCAGATCCAGACGATTGCAACTGCGACCAAGATCCCGTCAAAGTCAACGCGCCGACCGGATAGACATTGCGCAACGGTGCGATCAGCGTCTCGCGCCAGGAATAGCGCGTTGTTGGATCGTCATTATCTAAGATAAGGCAAGCAGCATGTTGCGCGCCCACCTCGCTCCAGATTGTCAGACCACCATCCAGACCTGCCGCAATTGCAACAGACGCGCCCCCGCCGTGATCAAAAAAAGCCGCCAATGTCTGCGGCGTTGGTGGCAGCCCCGACTGCGCGCTTGGTGAAAGTTCAAAGCCCAGCATGGATCAATACCACGCAACAAGCTGCGCCGTCGTACCTGTCGCCAAGACCCGCGTCGGGCGGATCGAAAGCACGCACCCCGCTTGTAGATTATAGCTCAATGCTTCGCCGTCATTGTCTTGCAAAACGGCTGTGCCAGACGTGTTGACATAGATCGCGCGCGGACGCACGGGTAGATCAAGGGTGTCAGAGGGTGAAATCACATAATGGGCAACGGCGGGTGAAGTCAAATTCACATAGTCAGTATCAAATGGATCAGGCATCGGGTTCTCCGCTTTAGGGTTACCCTACCTGCCTAAAATACTGCGGTTACAATGTGGTTGATCGACCGTGCGCACGGCGGCGCAACAAGTGCGGCGTCACTGTATCAATACGCCAGCAGCATCTTTCATTGCGAACGGGCTTAAGTCCCTTTGCAGCCCAAAACGACGCAAAAGGTGCGCCAAGCGATCCACATATCAAACCGAAAAGACGCGTGTTTCAAGTAGTAAAGATCCGCGTTCACTTTGCGTACAATCCCATCAAGCCCGTCCACATAACCCACTTCCGTTTGTGCAAACCCGCTAATTCCGGGCACTGTTTTGTGTCGCATAGCATAGTTCGGAATCTGTTTGAGATAGACACAGGCGTGGTCATAGCTGTCAGGGCGGGGGCCGATCAGACTCATCTCGCCGCGCAGAATATTGATGATTTGAGGCAATTCATCTAGCCGCATTTTTCGCAGGAACCGACCCAAAGCGGTAATTCGGTGGGATTCGAGCGCATCAAATGCGCCGCGTCGGTTCTGGCGATCTTCGGCCATGGTGCGGAACTTGAATGCCGTGAATGGCTGACAGCCTTGACCCATGCGGACCTGTCGAAAAACAAGCGGACCGGCGTTGAAAAACGGGTTCGCGGCAAGCAAAACAATCGCAACGATGGCCAGCGGCGCAAGCAAGAGCACTGAAAGCAGGATATCAAACGCTATTTTTCCGAAATTTCGCGGGATCGTCTCTGATGGCAAGGAATGATCCGCGCGCATCAAGATCTCGCCTTGGAAGTCTAACATATGGGCATCAACCTCTTTGCAAATCGACGCACTGGCATTCCAACGCAGTCTGATAATCCACGAAGGTGACGCGTTTCGATTAACGAAGAGTTAAATTTGCAGATCAACCTAAGAAAAAGATTTCCATATCCAGCCAACTTGCCTTAGTATTCAATAATCCGAATATGAAAGTTTGATTATGAAACTGACACGACGGCAAACCCTTCAACGCGGCGCAGCAGCAGGCCTATCCCTTGCGCTACCCCCGGTTGCTTGGGCGCAAACAACCCTGAAATCCGGCGGCGTGACCCTTGATACGCTTAGTGACGGCAACCTTGTGCTGCCCAAAAGCTTTTCTTTGGGCGAAACACCACCCGATGGCGCTGATGATATCTTGGCAAAATACGGGCTTACTGGCGACACGCTAGAACCTGATTGCAACGTGACTTTGTTGCGAAGTGGGGATCGCACTATCTTGTTTGATGCAGGTGCTGGCCAAGAGTTTATGCCAACCGCTGGCAAGCTGATCGACGCATTTGATGTGCTTGGCATAGATCCCGCCGACATCACGGACGTGGTTTTCACCCATGCACATCCCGATCACCTTTGGGGTGTGCTGGATGATTTTGGCGACCTGATGTTTCCCGACGCTGCCTACCACATCGGGCGCGCAGAATGGGATTACTGGACCGACCCGAATACGGTTTCGACCATCGATCAGGGCCGCGTAACCTTTGCTGTGGGGGCCAAAAACCGTCTGACGTTGTTGGCCGATCAAATTGCATTTTTCGAGGATGATCAGGAAATCCTGCCCGGTGTTCTGTCGCGCCTGACCGCCGGACATACCCCCGGTCACATGGCGTTCGAGGTCCAAATGGGCGGCGAAAATTTGATGATCATTGGGGATAGCATCGTCAATCATCACATCGCATTCGAACAGCCTGCATGGTTTTCAGGATCAGATCAGGATCAGATACTCGGTGCCCAAACCCGCCTCGCGTTGCTGGACCAACTGAGCCAAGCTCAAATGCGGTTTGTCGGATTTCATCTACCGGACGGTGGCGTGGGACGCGCTGAACGTCGCGGCGACGGGTTTATTTTCGTCGGAGAAGACGCATGACACGCATCGCCATTCTTGCAGCCTGCTTTTGGGCCTCCTCCGTCGCCGCAAACGAGAACATCGCCGACCAGTATCCTGCATCTGCACTGTATAGCCCGCCCGTTGAATTTATCCCCGGCGTATATAGTGCAATAGGTGCGACCGCCCCGCCAACTTATGAAAACAGTGGCCACAACAACAACCTTAGCTTCATCATCACCGGCGAAGGCGTGGTGGTGATCAATGGTGGCGGTGCATATGTTTTGGCAAAGGCCTTGCACGATGAAATCAAAGCGCTGACGGATGAACCCGTTGTTCTGGTCGTCAATGAAAATGGCCAAGGTCACGCGATGCTTGGCAATTCTTATTGGGTCGCACAGAATGTCCCGATTATTGCGCACGAAGACGCGGCCGCTGAATTTGAAGAACGCGGCTTTCGCATTCTGGATGCAATGCAACAACTAAACCGCGACAAAGCAGAGGGCACTTTTCTGCAAGCCCCCACCCAGACTTTCAGCGACGAATACATCACAGAACTTGGGGACTACCGCATCGAAGTGCGCTATCTTGGCCCATCCCACAGCGCCGGCGATGTCGTCGTTTGGCTGCCAAACCAAGGTCTTGTCATTGCAGGCGACATGGCGTTCCACGAACGGATGCTGCCGTTATTCGAGGATACTTATACCCTTGATTGGCTGGAAACCTGGAATAATGCATTTGAAACGCTGGGTGCGACCTATGTTATCCCGGGGCATGGGCATCCAACAAACATGGATCAGGTCCGCCGCTACACAAAAGGGTATCTGGAATACCTGCGCGCGCAGATCGGCGAACTTATCGAAAATGGCGGTGGATTGGCCGAAGCATATTACGTCGATCAATCCCCCTATGCGCATCTTGATACATTCGAGGAATTGGCAACCAAAAACGCAGGTCGCGTTTTCGAGCAAATGGAATTCGAATAGCGCTAGGCGACAACCACCGAAGGGCGGCGCATCACTCTATGTGTCGCCATCGCGCCAATCCACATGCAGCCGACCGCGACCCAAGCGGTCAGCGCAAAAATAGCACCACCCGACATGCCTGCGCCAACAGCACAGCCACCTGCCAACATGCTGCCAAATCCCATCAAAGCCGCACCAAACAGGTAAACCTCCATCGGGGTATCTGGGCCAAAGCGCTGGATTTTCGCCTCGCCAGTTGCCAGTGCCATAACGCCCGCGCCGACAAAAACGCCGGGGACAAGGCCGACACCAAACCCCAAAGGCAATTGCGTGCTGTTCACCAGCCCCATCAGTGTATCGGTTGACGGACCTGTAAAGGTGACTGACGAGATGGCCACGACCTCAAAGGAATGCATCGCAACGGTATATGTTCCAAGCCAGCCCAAAGCGATTGCAACGCCAACTCCCACCGCGGCAACTGCATGGCTTGGTTGTACCGCATATCGACGCGCATGCACCAAGGCCGCCAAAACCGCAATTGCCGCCACCGACGCGGCAAACCCCGAGGTGATCCCCATTTGATCAAGCAAACTGCGCGCAGCACCTCCGGGCACAAGCCACAGCGATGCGAGTGCTTCGCGTGCAGGGGCAAGGGCACCACGCAACGATGATTGCGCTACAAGCGTCAGCACAAGTCCGGTGATAATCGCGCGCAAGTTCCCTGTGGCTGACAGAACAAGCAACCGGCTGGCACAGCCGCGTGCAAGGACCATACCGCCCCCGAACATCAACCCGCCGATAACGGCACCCGACAGGCTGCCAGTTGTGGCTAATTGCCGGCTTTCGGTCACATCAAGCCAACCAAGCGCAATTGGAAACTGAACCGCAAAGACAGCCGCCGTGAACGCGATCAGCCAGATCGACAGACGCGGGCCAAGCTGTCCTTCGGCCACTTCAACAGTTGCGGCACGCAGGCAGAACCGCGAATGCTGAGCCGCCGCACCAAAGACCGCGCCGACCAGACCGCCTACGGCCATAAGAACCGCACCTTCGCCGTACACTTCGATCAATTCTTCCAGCATAGGCGGGCCTCAATCCTACTGTGCGGCCATCGGCAAACGGGCAAGCTGGCATTGGGTCCATAAGGTTTCAAGTGCCCCGACCAGATGGTCGATATCATCCGCCGAATGTACGGGGGACGGGGTAATGCGCAAACGCTCTGTTCCCTTTGGTACGGTGGGATAGTTGATCGGTTGAATGTAGATACCGTAGTCCCGCATCAAGACATCGGACAGGTATTTGCATTTGACCGGATCGCCGACCATCACCGGAATAATATGGCTTGGGTTGTCAGTGTGCGGGATACCAATCGCATCCAACCGCGCGCGCACTTGTGCCACGTTGTCTTGCTGGGCATCGCGTTCTGCGCGGCTGCGCATGAGGTGGCGGATAGAGGCCGTCGCACCTGCGGCGACTGCGGGCGGCAACGCGGTCGTAAAGATGAACCCGCTCGCAAAAGAGCGCACAAAATCACACAAGGCAGTGGATGCGGCGATATAGCCGCCCATCACACCAAATGCCTTGCCCAGCGTGCCTTCGATAACGGTCAGACGGTCCATAAGACCTTCGCGTTCGGCGATCCCCCCGCCGCGTGGACCGTAAAGCCCGACGGCGTGAACTTCATCCAAATAGGTCATTGCGTTATACTTGTCCGCCAGATCACAGATTGCGGCAATCGGGGCAATGTCACCGTCCATAGAATAAACGCTTTCGAACGCGATCAGTTTTGGACGCTCAAGAGGTTGCTCCGCGAGCAGTTCTTCAAGGTGCGCCAGATCATTGTGCCGCCATATCTGGCGCTCTGCGCGTGAATGGCGGATGCCTTCGATCATGCTGGCGTGGTTCAGCGCGTCAGACAGTACCAGACAATCGGGGATTTTCGCAGCCAAAGTGCCAAGTGCCGCCCAGTTCGAGACGTAGCCGCTGGTGAACAGCAGCGCGGCCTCTTTGCTATGCAAATCAGCTAGTTCTGCCTCGAGCAAAACATGATGATGTGTGGTTCCGGAAATGTTGCGGGTCCCGCCAGCACCCGCACCAACCTTGTCGATTGCGGCGTGCATAGCGGCGATCACGTCAGGATGTTGGCCCATTCCAAGATAGTCATTGGAACACCAGATTGTCACATCGCGTGTTTGATCGCCGCGATTTGTGGCGTTAGGGAAACTGCCGCAATGCCGCTCTAAATTGGCAAAAACACGGTAGTTGCCTTCATCCTGCAACCGCGCAAGTGCGGTCGTGAAAAACCCGTTATAGTCCATTGTCGTCCTTATCCGCCGATAGCGTCCTGAATAATTTCTTCCAGCAGCGCTTCTACCTTTTGCATCTCGCCTTCGGGGTATGTGCGATGTCCGATCATCACCTCGCCACCGCGTTCAGCGACGAAAATACCGTAGGGACAATGGGCAATGTTCATTGGATCAGCTTCCATCACCTCGCGCGATAGTTGGGCCGAGCAGAACAAGAATATATCTGCGCCTTCAAAAAGAACCGTATCACTGCCGACATCAGCACCCGTGCGGTTCAACATTTCGCCCGTGTGACTGACATAATCGATAACGAGGCCTTTGCCGACAATCGCGGTTTCGACAGAAAACGTCGCGTCGTCAAAGCTTCCGTCAAATGCGTAGGTCACAGCCTCTTGCGCGATGACTGGTGCGGCTATCATACTCAGAGCCGCGCTGATCAGTATATGTTTCATAGTTTTTCCTCCATATTAATAAGCCTAAGCAACTTAAAAACGGTGGGTACTGATACATATCAAGACCCACACGATTTTAGCCAAACATGTCTGCAACTATGCCGTCGTACCAACCAATCGATTCCTGATAGGTCGCAGCCCGCACATCGTCGCTTTCACCAGTTTGGCTGACAAAACCGTCCACCTTGGCGATCTTTTCAGGGGTGGCTTCATATGTCGCACCCACCTTGACGCCATTGTCGGTGTCGATCAGCGACCAGCAGGTGTTGGCAAAGCGCGCCGGGAACACAGTTGATCCGGTCAGCGCACCGCGCACCGCGTTGGCGCAAACCTTGGCTTGGCTATTGGCAGAGAACCCCGATTTGGGCATATCACCCTGCGCTGCGGCGTCACCTAACACATGAATGCTATCATCCATGGTCGATGACATGTCAGCCGCGTTGACTGGCGCCCAGTTGCCATCGGTTATGCCTGCCAATTCTGCAATCCGGCCCGCCTTCATCGCGGGGATCACGTTACAGACGTCTACATCCATCACATCTCCATCAATCGACAACGTCATTGCAGCCGGGTCAACGGCCACATTTGCCCCCCCGAAATCAGGGCCGATGCGTTCAATCATGCCAGCGTAGTTGTCGTTCCAGCCTTCCTCGAACAGGCCTTGCTTGGAAAAGCTTTCTTTGGGGTCAGCAATCAAGATCTTGGCCGTCGGGTTATTTTGCTTGAGAAGATGTGCCACCATCGAAATCCGCTCGTACGGTCCAGGCGGGCAGCGATAGGGATTGGGCG
>NZ_JAFMHR010000130.1:0-5373 GCF_017854415.1 Yoonia sp.
GCAAGCGTGCCGCCGATTTGTCCGGCGCCGATAAGGGCAATCTTAGGTCTGGCCATTGAAACAGGTCCTTTGGTGATATGGTTTCGGCGCTTTGGGTAAGGGTTTGGCGGCATTTGCGCAAGAGTGCTGCGCTGCGGCATCACGTGCGAAGATGTGGTCAATACCGTATGAACCCGCTAACGAAGGGTGAATACAGAACAAATCAGGGCATCCAAGTGATTGAGTTTGGTTGGCAATTCTTTGCAGTCGGCATCCCCGCGATCATCTTTGGGGGGATATCCAAGGGTGGATTCGGCTCTGGTGCGGCATTTGCGGCAGGGGCGATTCTCGCGCTTGTGGTCCCGCCGGGGGCTGCTTTGGGGATTGTTCTGCCGCTGTTTATGTTGGTCGATGCGGCCACTTTGAAACCTTACTGGGGCAAGTGGCACTGGCCATCCGCCAAGGGCCTGATGATCGGGGCCGTGCCGGGCTGTATCATCGCCGCCTTCCTTTATGCAGTTGTTGACGGTGATGTTTTCCGGTTGTTGATCGGGGTGATCTGTCTGGCGTTTGTTGCGTTTCAGATGTCGCGCGCGCTGGGCTGGTTAACAGTACGGACTATGCCGTTTTCCGCGCCTTGGGCTTGGTTTGCCGGCCTTATCAGCGGATTCACGAGCTTTGTCAGTCATGCAGGCGGACCGCCATCTGCTGTTTTCTTGCTGTCCCAAGGGCTAAGCAAGACTGCATTCCAAGCTACGACGGTTGTCGTGTTCTGGGCAGTCAATTGGATGAAGGCGGTGCCTTACGCGTTCTTGGGTATCTTCAGTTGGGATACGTTGATGGGCAGTTTGCTGCTGGCACCATTTGCGTTGCTCGGCGCATGGATTGGCGTCAAAGCTCATCATTTGGTGCCAGAGAGGTTGTTCTTTGGCCTGACTTACGTGCTGCTGGTTATCACGGGCGTACGATTGATTTGGGTCGCAATCTAAACGGTTAGGTGCCGCGATCGAAATTCGCCAATGGTTCGTTCAGGTATTGATGGGCTTGCCCCGCGGCGACCATACAGGTCAATTCACCCGGCTGCGTGACCGTGATCGTCCAAGATCCGGTATCGGGGGACGCAAAGACCTCGACCACCGCGTTGTTATCGCCAAGCCTGATTGATTGCCTGTTTTCGCCGTAAAGCTGCCCGAGCCGTGTGACGACTTGGCTGTGATCTGCGCAGTTGGCGTCTTGAGCCTGCGTTTGCGTCCCCTGCAGCAAGGCCGCACCGATGCCAAAGGACATTAGGTACAAGGTGTTTCTCATGAGGCTCCCCTTCGTTGTGATGATGGGCCGTCCACGCAGGGCAGCTGAAAAAGTGAATCAAATTGTCAGGGAAAGATGCTCGGAAATGGTTAACACACCGTAACGATGTCGGATTTGCTGCGATGCGGCATTATGGCCTTGAATGATCTGCGCATTTCTGGCGTTCTTTGCGCAACTTTATTGCGAGGAAGATTCGATGCATAACCGTCCATACCGATCCGCCCTATATATTCCTGGATCGAAAGATCGCGCGCTGGAAAAGGCGCGTGGCTTGCCGGTGGATGTGATCTTGTTCGATCTTGAGGACGCAGTTTCGCCTGATGCCAAGGTCGCTGCGCGCGATACGCTTTATGCGGCGCTTGCTGATGACGGGTATGGTGCACGGTTGAAAATCGTGCGGATCAACGGGTTGGATACGGAATGGGGTGCAGCGGATGCATCTGCGGTTGCTGCAATGAATTGCGATGCGATTTTGCTGCCAAAGGTGAACGGGCCTGAAGATGTTGATGCGCTGGCCGCGTTGGTCCCTGATTTACCGATCTGGGCGATGATGGAAACACCGCAAGGGATATTGAATGCTGGTGCGATTGCCGCGCACCCGCACATCGCGGGTTTTGTTTTGGGCACGAACGATCTGGCCAAGGATCTGAATTCGCGGACCCGCGCGGCGCTGATGACATCATTGCAAATGTGTTTGCTCGCAGCGAAAGCGGCGGGGATCGTGGCCCTTGATGGGGTCTATAATGCCTTCAAGGACGAGGACGGTTTGCGCGCCGAATGTACCGAAGGGCGTGATATGGGCTTTGATGGAAAAACCCTGATCCACCCTGCACAGGTCGCGATTGCCAATGCAGCCTTTGGTCCAACGGATGAAGAAATTGATCTGGCCTGTCGCCAGATTGCGGCGTTCGAGGCAGCAGAGGCCGAAGGCCAAGGCGTGGCTGTGGTCGATGGCCGCATCGTTGAGAACTTGCATATCGTGACCGCGCGGGCGACCTTGGCGAAAGCCGCGATTATCGCCGCATTGGAGACAGCATGACATTATTAATTGCAGGGGTCGTTCTTTGGTGGGCGGCGCATTTGTTCAAACGGGTTGCGCCAAATGCGCGTCAAGCGCTGGGTACGGCTGGCAACCCGATTATGGCTGTAACGATCATCCTCAGTGTTGTGCTGATGGTGGTGGGATACCGTGGCGCTGAAGGCACGTTTTACTGGGGTCCGTCGCCGATGTGGGTTGGGATCAACAACCTGCTGATGGTTCTAGCGTTCTATTTCTATGCTGCGAGTGCCGCTAAGGGCGCGAAAATCTGGCTTGGCACTAAGGTACGTCACCCCCAGTTGACGGGTTTTTCAATTTGGGCAGGCGCGCATTTGTTAGTGAATGGCGACACGCCGTCGTTCATCTTGTTCGGTGGACTACTCGTCTGGGCCGTGGTCGAGGTTTTGCTGATCAACGCCCAAGAAGGCCCATGGGAACGCCCTGCGCGCGCACCCGCCAAGAAAGAAGTCGTCGCAATCGTTGTGACAGTTGTTTTCGTCATCGTTGTTATGGCCATTCACTACGCTTTGGGCGTTTCACCCGTAGGATAAACTGATGCAGATTTACCGATTACTGACAGGGGACGACACGTCCGCGTTTTGCCATAAAGTGTCCGATGCGCTAGCCAAGGGTTGGGTGCTTTATGGTGATCCGACCTATGGGTACGACCATGCCAATGGCGTGATGCGCTGCGGACAGGCGGTGACCAAAGATATCGACACGCCCTATTCGCCAGATATGAAGTTGGGCCAGCAATGACCAAGACCAATGCAGGCCGTTTCTTTGAGGATTATGTCGTTGGCGATGTGATCACCCATGCCGTGCCGCGCACGATTTCAGGCGGAGAACGCGCGATGTATCACGCACTTTATCCAGCCCGTGGTGCGCTTTATTCATCAGATGAATTTGCCCGTGCCAGCGGTTTGCCAGCATCCCCCATTGATGATTTGGCCACGTTTCATACGGTCTTTGGCAAAACGGTGCCTGATGTTTCGCTGAATGCGGTCGCGAATTTGGGCTATGCTGAAGGGCGTTGGCTACAACCTGTGTATCCCGGCGACACTCTGACGTCGCAGTCCGAGGTGATCGGGGTCAAGCAGAACTCCAACGGGAAATCTGGTGTGGTTTGGGTCCGGACCACGGGTCGCAATCAGCGCAGCGAGGCGGTGCTGAGCTATGTGCGCTGGGTAATGGTGCGCAAACGCGGGCAGGCGGATGCGCCTGAAACGGTGATTCCGGAGTTGGCGAAAACTGTTGCGGCGGCTGATTTTGTTGTGCCCAACGGCCTCACTTTTAAGGACTACGATTTCGCGCAGGCAGGTGAAACGCACCGCTTGGGTGATTACGCAGTGGGCGAGGTGATTGATCACGTTGATGGCGTGACCATCGAAGAGGCAGAGCATATGTTGGCCACCCGTCTTTGGCAAAACACCGCCAAGGTGCATTTTGATGCCAGCAATCGCGCTGACGGCAAGCGGTTGATTTACGGGGGGCATGTGATTTCACTGGCTCGTGCGCTTTCCTTCAATGGCTTGGCGAATGCGCAGATGATTGTCGCTCTGAACGGGGGTGCGCATGCGAACCCGTGCTTTGCGGGCGATACGGTGCGCGCTTGGTCCGAGGTGTTGGATGTTGCCGAAACCGCAGCCCCCGGTGTGGGTGCGATCCGGCTTCGCTTGGTTGCGACCAAGGGTGAGGCGGGCGTCTTGCGCGGTGACGATGGCAAATATGTGCCTGATGTCTTGCTTGATCTGGATTATTGGGCGTTGATGCCGGTTTAGCGCTACCAGAAGAATTTTGTGATCACATAAATTTTTAGTGTGATCACAAAGGATGAAAAACTGCAGCCGCGCGTCACTTTTTCACAGGTTTGTGCCGTGGCGTCGCGTGACTCTTGTCGCTGAATGAGGCACAAAGGCGCAAAGGCGTCGTCTTGCCGGACGACACGTGCCAACGAAGGGAACTGTTATGGCTGATGTGAACCGGGGCAATCGCCCGCTTTCACCGCATTTGACGATCTACCGACCGCAATGGACATCGATTTCATCGATCCTTGTGCGGATCACTGGAAACGCGCTGATTGTGGCGGCATTGTTGATTGTTTGGTGGTTCGTCGCCGTCGCATCTGGACCAGAGGCATTTGCGACCGCGAACGGATTTATCACCAGCTGGTTCGGTGATTTGATTATGACGCTGTCGGTGCTGGGCCTTTGGTATCACACGCTTGGCGGTTTGCGTCACCTTGTGTGGGACAGTGGCCGTATGCTGGACGTCGACAAGTCAGAAATGGCTGCGCAAATGATGATGGTTTTGGCGGTGCTGCTGACCATCTTCACTGTCATCGCGACATAAGGAACAACATCATGGCATTCTTAACTGACCGCAAACGCGCCGTTGGCATGGGTTCTGCGAAAACTGGAACCGAACATCACTGGCAAATGATGGTGTCCTCTGTGGCGCTGCTGCTGCTAATTCCAATGTTTGTTTTCACCTTCGGGTCGATCCTTGGGTCGTCCTATGAAGAGGTGATTGCCTATTACCAACGTCCATTCCCCGCCGTCGTGGCAGCTTTGACGATGCTGGTTGGCTTTTACCACTTTCGTGGTGGTGTCCAAACACTGATCGAAGACTATGTTCATGGTTTCGCCCGCAAAGTGGCGATCATCGGCATGATCTGCCTGTCCTACGGTGCGGCGGCATTTGCGATTTTCGCAATCGTCCGTATCGCCCTTTAATTCCCGCGGAGCACTTTTTATGGCTGCATATGAATATGAAACCCACACCTATGACGCAATTGTTGTAGGCGCTGGTGGTGCTGGTCTGCGCGCGACGCTGGGCCTTGCTGAACAAGGGCTGCGCACGGCCTGTATCACAAAGGTTTTCCCGACACGCTCGCACACTGTTGCTGCACAAGGCGGCATCGCGGCGTCCCTTGGCAACATGGGACCGGATAGCTGGCAGTGGCACATGTATGACACGGTTAAAGGCTCTGACTGGTTGGGTGATACCGACGCGATGGAGTATCTGGCCCGTGAAGCCCCCAAAGC
>NZ_JAFMHR010000130.1:5737-8328 GCF_017854415.1 Yoonia sp.
CACACTTGCACGGGTGATGGCGGCGGCATGGTGGCCCGTCAGGGTCTGCCATTGCAGGATATGGAATTCGTGCAATTCCACCCAACCGGTATTTACGGCGCTGGCTGTCTGATTACTGAGGGTGCGCGCGGCGAAGGTGGTTATCTGACCAACTCCGAAGGCGAACGCTTTATGGAGCGCTATGCGCCGAATTACAAAGACCTTGCCCCGCGTGACTATGTCAGTCGCTGCATGACGATGGAAATCCGTGAAGGCCGCGGTGTGGGTGCCAACGGCGACCATATCAGCCTGAACCTGAACCACCTCCCCAAAGAGGCATTGGCCGAACGTCTGCCTGGTATCTCGGAAAGCGCGCGCATTTTCGCAGGCGTTGATGTGACAAAGGAAGCGATCCCTGTGCTGCCAACTGTGCATTACAACATGGGCGGTATTCCGACGAATTATCATGGTGAGGTTCTGAACCCGACCAAGAAAGACCCGACCGCAATTGTTCCCGGCCTGATGGCTGTGGGCGAAGCCGGCTGTGCCTCTGTGCATGGTGCGAACCGTCTTGGATCCAACAGCTTGATCGACCTTGTGGTCTTTGGCCGTGCGGCCGCGATCCGTGCTGGCGAAGTTGTGGACCGCAAAGCCCCCAACCCGACATTGAACCAAGCGTCGGTTGATGCGTGCTTTGACCGTTTCGACGGCTTGCGTCACGCCAAAGGCAGCGTCGGCACACCAGAATTGCGGTTGGAAATGCAACAGGCGATGCAGGCTGATGCGGCGGTATTCCGCACCGATAAAACGCTGGCCGAAGGCGTCGAAAAGATGACCAAGATTGCCGGCAAAATGGATGATCTGTTCGTCACCGACCGCAGCATGGTCTGGAACAGCGACCTGATGGAAACGCTGGAACTGACCAACCTGATGCCAAACGCACTGGCTACGATTGTCGGTGCCGAAGCGCGCAAAGAAAGCCGCGGCGCGCATGCCCACGAGGATTATTCGACCCGTGATGATGAAAACTGGCGGGTGCATACGATCAGCCATGTTGATGGTGCCAAGGTTAAGCTGAGCTACCGCCCCGTTATCACCAAAGGCCTGACCACAGAGGCCGAAGGCGGAATTTCAGAGGCGAAGATTGCCCCGAAAGAACGGACGTTCTAATGCGGCGGATCGGTTTCATAGCTCTTTGCGCGTCAGGCCTTGCAGCCTGCGCGCCAATGACCCCAGAGCGCGCCGCAGATCGCTGCGAAGAACGCGCGCGCGCCTCACAGGGGCCAGAGATCGGTCTGACGATGGGTGTGAGCAACCAAACGGGCGTGTTTGGTGGCGCGAGCCTTGGAATTAGCACAGATGCGATCATGGGTCGCGATCCTTTGGCTGTCTACGAAAGCTGTGTGATGAATTTGACCGGTGAACTCCCGATCCGGCCTGCGCGTTTGCGCGATATTTAAGCTACGCGAGAAAAGAGAAGAATATGGTACAACTGACACTTCCAAAGAATTCCCGCATGAACGTGGGCAAGACCTGGCCAAAGCCAGAGGGCGCGACCAACCTACGTAAGGTTCAAGTCTATCGCTGGAATCCGGATGATGGCAAAAACCCGCAGCTGGATACCTATTTTGTCGATATGGATAGCTGTGGTCCGATGATTTTGGACGCGCTGATCAAGATCAAAAACGAGACTGACCCAACGCTGACATTCCGTCGCTCTTGCCGTGAAGGGATTTGCGGATCGTGCGCGATGAACATCGACGGGATCAATACGCTGGCCTGTATTTACGGCATGGATGAAGTCAAAGGCGACGTGAAGATTTATCCGCTGCCGCACATGCCTGTCATCAAGGACTTGATCCCTGATCTGACCCACTTCTACGCCCAGCATGCATCTGTAATGCCGTGGCTTGAGACGAAAACAAACCGCCCCGCCAAAGAGTGGAAGCAGTCGATTGATGACCGCAAAAAGCTGGATGGTCTTTACGAATGCGTGATGTGCGCGTGTTGTTCCACGTCCTGCCCATCATACTGGTGGAATGGCGATCGGTACCTTGGACCAGCCGCTTTGTTGCATGCTTACCGTTGGATTATCGACAGCCGCGATGAGGCAACAGGCGAGCGTTTGGACGAGTTGGAAGATCCGTTCAAGCTGTACCGCTGCCACACCATTATGAACTGTGCTAAGACGTGCCCGAAGGGTCTGAACCCTGCTGCCGCGATTTCGCACATCAAAGGTATGATGGTTGAACGGGTCGTTTAGATCTTACTAATGGAATGAAAAACGCCGCCCCGATGAGGGCGGCGTTCTGCGTTTAGCAATAGCGTTCAGGTGCTTTCGATTGCCCTTCGCTATAGCGATCACCCCATGCCCATCCGACGGGCAAGATAGCGTCGATCTTGGCGACCAGGTCAGGTGTCATGT
The DNA here is from genome assembly GCF_017854415.1 of Yoonia sp. Classification (GTDB taxonomy): domain Bacteria; phylum Pseudomonadota; class Alphaproteobacteria; order Rhodobacterales; family Rhodobacteraceae; genus Yoonia. Next base: position 8,142 of record NZ_JAFMHR010000130.1, read on the forward strand.
CGATTTGATCCGCACCCTCCCAATCGCCGACGTGCGCTGCCGTGCGGCTGCCCGGAATAGGGATCACATGATCGCCTTGCGCCAAAAGCCAAGCTAGCGCCAAAGCAGGAGCGCTGTGTCCGTATTCTGCGGCGAGTGTCTGAAACGCCTGCGCACGGGATCTGTTTTGCGCCCAATTGGGGGCTTG
>NZ_JAFMHR010000014.1 GCF_017854415.1 Yoonia sp.
GATCATAGCCTTTTGATCAACATCATTCCGAAGGTGTTATGGGCCCGAATATATCTCACGTTATATGGATCTGTGGGCAAACCATCGCTGAGTCGTACTGGACTTCAATAGACCACAAAAACAAACCGACAATTCATTCATTGAGGCATTCAACGGAAAGTTCCGCGAGGAATGCTTGAACGCGCATTGGTTCTTGAGCCTTGCAGATGCAGCCGAAAAGTTGGAGACTTGGCATAGTCACTATAACGAAGAACGGCCCTACAGCGCGATTGGAAATAAGTCACCGATCATGCTCGTAAAATCAGAAGGTGATACCAGCAACCAATCTGATCATAGCCGGAATCATCTAGACCGACTTGGTCAAAGGTTGGGGGCATGAGCACAAAATTCCAAGGGCTCTGTGCAAAGCTGGAGGGAACTTGGGGTTCAGGTCAATATTCACAGCCCTCAGATCAAGATTTTGTGTCCCACTATCGGGTTGGACATGTGCTTGAACAACAGCTTGTCAGCGGATGGAAATTGATCCTTCCGATGTGCCAGTCTGACTAAGCTATCGACATTGATTTGAACTTCTTGTCCACTTCAGCGCGATTGGATGTCTATTCACGGGCTGATAAGATTGATCGGTGGCGTTCTCAACGTGCGACAGTGCCAGAGGGACTTGGCCACAAGCAAGACAAACTGCTTGCCTACAGTCTTCTAACAGGCAAGGATGAAGGTACATCGACGTTGGGAGAACCAGCTAAGCTGGTGCCGAAGGAGCAACCGCCCCGGAAACTCTCAGGCAAACGGACCGACGTCGACACGAAGACTCTGGAGAGTGGTACGCAAATTGTGCCCGCCGAAGGGATAGCAATCTCAGGCAACCGGACAGAGGGGGCATCACGCGTGAAAGCATGGCTTTCGCGTCCAAGTGGTGCCGCAAGATATCGCGATATCTGAACGGCCGATTTAGAAAAGTGGCCTGAAATGACTGATCTTTTTCATACTCCTCTGCATCAGCTTCATGAAACGCTTGGCGCAAAGATGGTGCCATTTGCGGGCTATGCAATGCCGGTTCAATACCCGATGGGTGTGTTGCAAGAACACATTCATACCCGCACGAAAGCTGGACTATTTGACGTCAGTCACATGGGGCAGGTGGTCATCAAAGGCCAGGATTACGCGGCTGTCGCAACAGCGTTAGAAACGTTGATCCCGGTCGATATCCTTGGACTAGGTAAGGATCGGCAGAGGTACGGGTTCTTCACCAACGAAGCGGGCGGCATCTTGGATGATCTGATGCTGGCTAACCGCGGGGATCACATCTTTGCTGTGGTAAACGCAGCCTGCAAGGCGGCCGACATTGACTATATGAAAGCCAATCTAAGCGGTGTCACAGTAACCGAGATTGCAGATCGTGCGCTGCTTGCATTGCAAGGACCAGCAGCCGAAGCCGTCCTGTCGGCATTAAATCCGAATGCCGCAAGTATGCGGTTCATGGACGTGGTAAACCTGTCGCTTGCTGGCGCTGAATGCTGGATTTCGCGGTCGGGGTACACTGGCGAGGATGGCTATGAGATTTCAGTACCCGCCGCACAAGCCGAAGCATTGGCAAGGGAATTGCTTGCGCATGCTGATGTCGCGCCTGTCGGACTTGGCGCGCGCGACAGCTTGCGGCTGGAAGGCGGGCTTTGCCTGTACGGGCATGATATCGATACCGACTCCACACCAACACAAGCCGCGCTGAATTGGGCGATCCAAAAGGTGCGCCGCAGCGGTGGCGACCGATCAGGCGGATTTCCTGGCGCCGATGTCATTTTGGCTGAATTGACTGATGGTGCTGCGCGCAAAAGAGTTGGTTTGCTACCTGAGGGGCGCGCACCGATGCGCGAGGGCGTGCAGCTATTTGCCCAAATTGATGACGAAAGACCCATTGGAAAGATCACGTCTGGTGGCTTTGGGCCGACGGTCGGGGCGCCCATTGCGATGGGGTATGTGCCAACCGCGCAGTCCACAATCGGTACCACGATCTATGGCGAGCTGAGAGGCAAACGCCTGCCACTAACAGTCGCTCAGCTACCTTTCACCCCTGCTAATTTCAAACGCTAAAAACACGGAGAAAATGATGAAATTCACTGAAGAGCACGAATGGCTGCGCCGCGAAGACGACGTTGTCGTTGTGGGTATTACCGAACATGCAACAACCCAATTGGGCGACATCGTCTTTGTTGAACTACCCGAAGTTGGCACCACAGTCACCAAAGACGAAGAAGTTGTCGTGATCGAAAGTGTCAAAGCAGCCTCTGACATCATGTCCCCGATTGACGGCGAAATTGTTGAGGTCAACACCGCGCTTGCTGACACTCCCGCGCTCGCAAATGATGATGCGATTGGGGCAGGTTGGTTCTTTAAGATCAAGCCGTCCGACCCGTCTCAGATGGACGAGTATATGGACGAAGCCGCTTACAACGCTTTTATCGCCTGACAATCCGGAGCCTGACATGACCTTCACCCCCACAAACTATCTGCCTTATGATTTTGCCAACCGGCGTCACATCGGACCATCGCCTGCGGAAATGGTAGAGATGCTGAATGTTGTGGGGGCTGCTGATCTGGATGCGCTTATCTCTGACACGCTTCCGGCGAAGATACGGCAGGCGAAACCGCTTGATTTTGGCAAACCAATGTCGGAGCGCGAACTGCTGCATCACATGAAGATCACTGCGTCCAAGAATAAGGTCTTAACCTCACTCATTGGGCAAGGCTATCACGGCACTGTCACGCCACCGGCAATCCAGCGGAACATCTTTGAAAACCCTGCTTGGTACACGGCTTACACGCCTTACCAACCCGAGATTTCACAAGGGCGGTTAGAGGCGCTTTTGAACTTCCAAACGATGGTTTCCGACCTGACGGGTTTAGAAATCGCAAACGCCTCTTTGCTGGACGAGGCAACAGCTTGCGCCGAGGCGATGACTATGGCGCAACGGGTCGCCAAGACTAAGGTCAAAGGCTTTTTCATCGACGAAAACTGCCACCCTCAGAACATTTCCGTGATGAAGACGCGTGCCGCGCCTTTGGGGATCGAAGTCACCGTGGGCAAGCCTGACGATATGGACGCCACTGAAGTTTTCGGCGCGATTTTCCAGTATCCCGGCACTTACGGACATTTGCGCGACTTCACGCCCGAGATTGTCAAGCTACATGCCGCCAACGCCATCGGCATCATCGCGGCCGATCCACTGTCGCTGACGTTGTTCAAGGAACCCGGTGCGATGGGGGCCGATATCGCGGTCGGGACCACGCAACGGTTTGGCGTTCCTGTAGGCTATGGTGGGCCGCACGCCGCATATATGGCGACCAAGCAGAACTATGCCCGTTCCATGCCCGGTCGGCTGGTTGGGGTGTCCATCGACAGTCACGGCAACCGCGCCTACAGGTTGTCGCTGCAAACCCGCGAACAGCATATCCGTCGCGAAAAGGCGACTTCGAATGTCTGTACCGCGCAGGCGTTGTTGGCTGTGATGGCTGGCTTTTACGCTGTGTTTCACGGTCCCGAAGGGCTCAAGGCGATTGCCCAACGGATTCACCGCAAGACTGCGCGACTTGCAGAAGGGATCAAAGGCGCGGGCTTTGACGTGCGGCCCGCTACTTTTTTTGATACGGTCACTGTCGAGGTAGGTCCATTGCAAGCTGCCGTGATGAAATCGGCAGTGGATGAAGGCATTAACCTGCGTGCCGTTGGGGCTACCCAAATCGGCATCACTTTAGACGAACGCACGCGCCCCGCCACGATCGAGGCCGTCTGGCGGGCCTTCGGGATCGACCGCGATGATAAGGATTACACGCCGCATTATCATGTGCCGGAAAAGCTGATCCGCACATCCGAGTATTTGACGCATCCGGTGTTCCATATGAACCGCGCAGAGACCGAGATGATGCGCTACATGCGCCGCTTGGCTGACCGCGATCTTGCGCTGGATCGCGCCATGATTCCGTTGGGGTCCTGCACAATGAAGTTGAACTCGGCTGCTGAAATGATGCCTGTGTCATGGGACGAATTCTCGCTTTTGCACCCCTATATTCCCCGCAATCAGGCGGCGGGTTACATGGAAATGATCGACGATCTGTCTGCCAAGCTTTGTGATGTGACTGGATACGATGCGATTTCCATGCAGCCCAATTCCGGCGCGCAGGGTGAATACGCAGGCCTTTTATCGATTGCGGGTTATCACCGCGCAAATGGCCAAGGACACCGCAACATTTGCCTTATCCCGATGTCAGCGCACGGCACCAATCCGGCTTCCGCACAGATGGTCGGCTGGAAAGTTGTTCCTGTTATGTCTGCCTCCAACGGTGACATTGATATGGAAGACTTTCGTGCGAAGGTAAAAGAGCATGCGGATAGCCTTGCTGCTTGCATGATTACCTACCCGTCAACGCACGGCGTATTCGAGGAAACCGTAATTGACGTTTGCAATGTTGTGCATGACCACGGCGGTCAGGTTTACATCGACGGGGCGAATATGAATGCAATGGTTGGACTGTCGCGCCCTGGTGATTTGGGCGGCGACGTCAGCCATCTGAACTTGCATAAAACGTTCTGCATCCCCCACGGCGGCGGCGGTCCGGGTATGGGGCCAATTGGTGTCAAAACCCATCTGATACCGCATCTTCCCGGTGATCCGACATCTGGCGAAGGTGCCGTTTCCGCAGCTGCCTTTGGCTCGCCTTCACTACTGCCGATTTCATGGGCGTATTGCCTGATGATGGGTGGCGAAGGGCTAACACAGTCCACCCGCGTCGCTATCCTGAACGCTAACTATATTGCCAAACGGCTCGAAGGGGCTTTCAACGTCCTTTATAAGGGGCCAACAGGGCGGGTTGCGCATGAGTGTATTATCGACACGCGCCCATTCGCCGAAAGCGCCCATGTCACCGTGGATGACATTGCCAAACGGCTGATGGATTGCGGGTTTCATGCCCCAACAATGAGCTGGCCAGTTGCGGGCACGCTGATGATCGAGCCAACTGAATCCGAAACCAAAGCAGAGTTGGACCGCTTTTGTGATGCCATGCTCGCAATCCGGGCTGAAATCGGTGAGATCGAAAACGGAAACCTCGATCCAGAGAACAACCCGCTGAAGAACGCACCGCACACAATGGAAGATCTTGTGAAAGACTGGGACAGGCCATACTCCCGTGAAACAGGGTGTTTTCCGCCTGGCGCCTTCAGGATCGACAAATACTGGCCGCCAGTGAACCGGGTGGACAATGTTTGGGGCGATAGAAACCTGACTTGCACCTGCCCCCCGATGTCCGACTATTCCGATACCGCTGACTGAGATGAATCGTGCCAATCTGCTTTCCAGCGTGCTTCTGACGGTGCTCGCCTAGGCTTATCTGACGCTTTATGGGCGGAATTGGGTGTGACACCATGGCATCGCTTTGGACATAGACCATACTCTGGGATTCTGTTCAGAAGTGTGCCGCGCTTTTAACATCGTCCCGTGATCAATCCATTGATATTGCCTTGGCTAAGTTGCCTTCTTGAAAAGGCGGGTAAGCATAAGTTTAAGTTAACATTTATCGGTCTGCGGAGGCCTTTTCCCAATTCTGACAAACCTACGTCCGCGGCACCTTCAATGTTGCTGCCTTTCACCAACTATGGCATGAAGTAGGAAATCACTGAACGAAAGAGTTTAGCTCGTGACAGACTATACGTCCCGCCGCACAATGATGGTCGACACACAGGTCCGGCCCTCTGACGTAACAAAGTTCCCGATCATCGATGCGATGCTCGCGATCCCGCGTGAGGCGTATGTGCCTGATAATAAGCGCGAGGCAGCCTATGTAGGCGAGAATTTGGTCATTGATGCGAACCGCGTCATGCTAGAACCCCGTACGCTAGCCAAGATGCTTGAAGTTCTTGATGTGCAGCCGTCGCATGTCGCGCTCGATGTGGCTTGCGGGCTAGGGTATTCTACGGCGATTCTATCCAAGCTGTGCGAATTCGTGGTTGCTGTTGAAGACGATGCGGCGCTTGCACAGGAAGCGCAAAGCATATTGTCCGAAAATGGCATCGACAATGCTGCTGTAATGACGGGCGTTTTGGCCGAAGGTTCGCCCAAGTCCGGCCCCTATGACATTATCATGGTCCAAGGCGGCGTCGAGCATGTTCCAGCGCCCTTGCTTGATCAATTGCGCGAGGGAGGGCGGATCGCATGCGTCTTCCTAGAAGGTACATTGGGTGTCGTGCGCGTCGGCCACAAGATTGACGGTGCCGTGAACTGGCGTTTTGCATTCAATGCAAGCGCGCCTGTTCTGGACGGCTTTAAGAAGCGTGCTGTTTTTGCGCTTTGAGCGATCAAATGCGCGTCCAGTGAGTGGCGCAACACAGAAAAAAACAAAGGTGACGCAGAATGAAACTTAAGGGTTTGGCCATAGTAGCGGTCGCAATGTCGATGATGACGGCACCAGCCGCACAGGCGGAATCGCTGTCTGATGCGTTGGCCTCTGCTTACAATAACTCTGGTTTGTTGGATCAGAACCGTGCGCTTTTGCGGGCCGCCGATGAAGGTGTTGCGCAATCGATGGCGGCGCTGTTGCCTGTGATTGGCTGGTCGTGGACTGCGAGCCGCACGCGCCGGTCTGAGGACAGCCCAGAGTTGCAGGATACGTCAGTTGCCCGCGTGACAGGCAGCTTGACACTCTACGATGGGGGCGCGAGCAAACTTGCCACCGAAGCCCAAAAAGAGATCGTATTGAGCACACGCCAGTCGCTGCGCAATGTAGAGCAAAGTGTGCTTTTGCGTGCTGTTCAATCGTATATGAACCTTATTAGCGCACGTGAATTTGTTCAGTTGCGCGAAAATAACGTACGCTTGATCACCCAAGAATTTCGCGCTGCTCAAGACCGTTTTGAGGTAGGGGAGGTGACCCGTACCGATGTTGCATTGGCCGAAGCACGCCTTGCAGCGGCCCGCAGCCTACTTGCAGCCGCACAAGGTGATTTGGCCGTTTCTGCAGAGGAATTCCGCGCAGCCGTTGGGCGTGCGCCAGAAAGCCCGCGTGCGGTTACAGCGGCACCCGTGTCGCGCAGCTTGAATGATGCCAAAGCATTCGCCGTACGCAATCACCCCAGCATTCTGGAGGCGCAGCACAATGTCTCTGCGGCAGAATTGAATATCCGACGCGCACAGGCTGCCGTGAACCCAACCGTATCACTTGATGGTTTCTACTCACGTGACCGCGACGACAACGGGACACTGCAGACAGGCGTTACAATCTCGGGCCCAATCTATCGCGGTGGATCGATCTCCAGCCAAGTGCGTCAGACCCGTGCGAACCGCGATGCGGCCCGTTCTGGTCTACACCTGAGCATTATCGCAATCGAGCAGCAGGTCGCCAGCGCCTATGCACGACTGCAGGTGGCGCGCGCGACCCGCGAAGCATCAGAGCAGCAGATTAGTGCCGCAACCGTTGCCTTCCAAGGTGTGCGCGAAGAGGCGACGCTTGGATCACGGACGACGCTTGATGTGCTGAACGCCGAGCAAGAATTGCTTGATGCACGTGCAAACCGCATCGCTGCGCAGTCCGATGAAGTTGTCGCGTCGTATTCAGTGTTGTCTGCGATGGGTCTCTTGACCGCCGATCATCTGAACCTTGGTGTCCAGCAATATGATCCGTCAGAATACTATAATTTGGTGAAAAACGCACCTATTCAGCGTTCGCCCCAAGGTGACGCGCTTGAGCGTATTTTGGAATCAATCGGCCAAGACTAAGCGATTGTTGTTTGGGTTTTGGTTTTGCGCTACGGTTTATCCACAGGGTGTAGAACGAGGATAGCATAAGATGTCCAATATCGCGCGAACGGACGAGATCGACAAAGTCGTGTCATCGGTACGTGATTTTGTTTCGCATAAGGATCAGCAAAAGGCGAAAGCCGCAGAACGCCTTGTTTTGTTGCCAGATCAACGCATTAGCGCTGAGGCGGCGGCAATGGAAGCCGCAGAATATGCGCTATTGTCCGACATGCACGGCGATGGGCACGACACCAGCAATGTCTTGGTTTTAGAACCTGATCAACCTGCAGATCGTGCCGGTCTTGAAGCCACAATCGCAGAGCTTGAGGCGGCAGTCACAGCGCAATCCGATGATTGGGAAGCAGACGAAGGCGAGAATTTCGCCCAAGCGGCTTGGGCCGCAAGTGCCTTTGAAACACCAACAATCGAAACAGTTGAATCCGCAACCGCGCGGATAGACGAAACTGATGCGGCACCACAAGAAGCGGCCTCACAGGTTGCCGACCATGACGATGCGGCAGATGATCTGGATACTTCTCTTTTGGCCGACATAGACGTCAATATCGATAATGAAACATTGCGGGCCTTGGTGATCGCAACGGTTCACGAAGAACTTGGTGGCGAGATGGGCGAACGTATCACGCGCAACGTGCGTAAGTTGGTCCGCCGCGAGATCAACCGCGTGTTGGCAACCTACGAAATCAGTCAGGACTAGGTTCTAGCGCGCGAGCGTCAGCAGCCGGTCAATATCCATATGTGTTTCAAGATGGTCAGCAAGGCGATCGAGTGTGTCTTGCACGCTCGCCTCATAGCTGTACGCGGTCACCGGTCTGCCGAGTTGCGAAAGAAATGCACTGCGAAACGCATCTGCCGTGAAAAGGCCGTGCAGATAGCACCCCAAGACGCGACCATCTGCTGACGCAGCCCCTTCGCCACGCCCGTCTAGCGACAACCAAGCGCGGTTGCAGTCGGGGCCGTCGGTCACACCGATATGGATTTCGTAGCCTGTTACCGGGTCGCCAGTTGGCAAATAGGTGGCTTGCGACAATGCCAAACGCTTTTGCGGGGCCATGACGGTGCTGATATCCAACAGCCCCAACCCTGCGACACGAGCGGGGGCACCTTCGATCCCATCATCGTCGATGATTTCGCGACCCAGCATCTGGTAGCCACCGCAGATACCAAGCACGTGACCGCCGCGCCTGACATGCGCCGCTAGATCGATGTCCCAACCTTGGGCGCGGAAATGCGCCAGATCAGCAATCGTCGACTTGGATCCGGGTATGATGATCAGATCGGCGTCGCCGGGCAGGGGCCGTCCTGCTTCGATTATCTCAACGCTAACGCCGGGGGTCGCGGAAAGCGGATCAAGGTCATCAAAATTGGCAATGCGGTTCAGGCGAGGCACCGCGATCTTGATGTCGCCTCCGGTTTTGCTGGCGATGTCCATCACATCCTCTGCAGGCAGCTTCCAGGCATCTGCGAACCACGGAATGATGCCCAGTGGTGCCCATTTTGTGCGTGCGGCAATGATATCCATACCATCGTTGAACAGCGTTGTATCACCGCGAAACTTGTTGATGGCAAAGCCTTTGATAAGCGCCTCGTCCTCGGGTGGCAAAACCGCGTGAGTGCCAACAAGCTGCGCAATCACACCGCCGCGGTCGATATCGCCGATCAGCACGACAGGGACATTTGCAGAAGTTGCAAAACCCATGTTGGCGATGTCACCTGCCCGCAGATTTACTTCTGCGGGGCTGCCGGCGCCCTCAACGATCACTAAATCGCGGCCTTGCCCGATTCGACCAAAGCTTTCCAGAACCGGCGGCAATAGTTTCGATTTCATCTTGCCATAGTCGCGGGCCTTCATTGTGGCAAAACGCTTACCTTGCACGATCACCTGCGCGCCAATGTCCGTTTCCGGTTTCAGTAGCACGGGGTTCATATCTACCAACGGTTCCAACCCGCACGCCAACGCCTGCAGAGCCTGCGCGCGGCCAATCTCGCCGCCATCTGCTGTGACGGCTGCGTTGTTGGACATGTTTTGCGGTTTGAACGGGGCGACTGACATGCCGCGCCGCACGCATGCCCGCGCGATCCCTGCAACCAGCATCGATTTTCCGACGTTCGAACCCGCCCCTTGGATCATGATTGCCTTGGTCATCGTGTTCCCCTTCAGCTAGCTTCATACGTGCGCATCCGGCGCGGGGAAAGACCATGAACACGCCAGCGCATCTGATTTTTGGCCTAACCGCTTTTGGAAAGGCGGGGCGACCTGCAGTCACGGCTGCGGCCCTCACGGGGGCAATGCTGCCGGACTTGTCTCTTTACCTGTTGGTTGGTTGGCATCTGCAGGTTTTGGGAACTGATCCGCAGGTCGTTTTTGGGCAGCTCTACTTTTCGGATGGCTGGCAAAGCATTTTCCGGATCGACAATTCATTCATCCTTTGGGGAATCGCATTTGCTATAGGCGCCATGATGCGTGCGCCCATTGTGATTGCTTTATGTGGCGCGGCATTGCTGCATCTGGGATTTGATTTTTTACTGCACAATGACGATGGTCGCGCGCATTTTTGGCCGCTCAGCAACTGGGTATTTCAAAGCCCCGTCAGCTACTGGGATCCGGATCACTACGGCAATATCGCCGGTTCGGTCGAAGTCGCGTTGTCGTTGTTGTGCTGTGGCATCCTGTGGCGGCGGTTCGTAGGGCGGTGGATGCGTGCGCTTATTGTTCTGCTGGGCCTGATCGAGTTTGCGCCGTTCGTTATCTTTGCGTTCATGTTCGCGGGGCCCTGAAACGCAAAACGCGGCCCCAAAAGGACCGCGTTTTTGAACTGCTGTCGGCAGCTATTCTTATGCAGCGCGCGCTTCTTGCTCGGCTGCGTTGCGGCGTTCGCTTTCTTCGCGCGACAAGGCCACGGACGTGCGGACACCTTTGCCAACGAAATCCATCAGGCCGCTGACAACGCGCTCGTTCGGGTCAATGCCAGCGCAAGACAATACTTCACGGCCATCACGCGAACGCGCCCAACGCGCGATCTGCTCTGGTCCGTTGCCATATTTCTTGTCATCCGCAATCGCATCGTCGAGAGCGGCGAGAACAACAGCTGCAAAGAGCTTACGGGCACGGTTACCTTGTTCATTGTTGAACGCCGTACCGTCGACGAAATCTCGCATCATATTTCCTTTTTTTGCTCTTGTAGTTGGTGCGTGATAGCCTTTATGCCTGTTTTAAAGCGATTCGGGGACACTCATTTTGCATGGCAGCCATGCATTAAGCGCATATCTCGAATGCTGATCCTTCAGTACTTTTGATTGTCTTGTCAGGCTCTCACCTGCCAGACATAGGCTGGTCAGACGTTCTTTCAACCTTAACCTCCGCATTTGAGACATAGTAACCCATGCCCAAAATTAACGGTAACGAAATCCGCCCCGGAAACATTCTGGATCATGAAGGCGCCCTTTGGGCGGCTGTAAAGGTTGACCATGTAAAGCCCGGCAAGGGTGGCGCGTTTGCACAGGTTGAATTGAAAAACCTGCGCGATGGCCGCAAATTGAACGAGCGTTTCCGCTCTGCTGACAAGGTAGAGCGCGTGCGTCTGGATCAAAAGGACCAGCAGTTCCTGTTTGGGGACGGGGAAATGCTGACATTTATGGACAGCGAAACTTACGAGCAAATCGCCCTGCCTGCAGATATCTTGGGCGACCGGCGCCCGTTCTTGCAAGATGGCATGACAGTTAAGATCGAATATTACGGTGAAGAAGCGCTAAGCGTCAGCTTGCCTCAAAAAGTTGTCTGCAAAGTTGCCGAGACAGAGCCTGTCGTCAAAGGCCAAACGGCTGCCAACAGCTTTAAGCCAGCAACATTGGACAACGGCGTGCGGGTAATGATCCCACCGTTTGTGGGCCAAGACGAAGATATTGTCGTGAACACAGAGACCTTCGAATATCAAGAACGCGCCTAATTTATGTCAGGCGGGTGATTGTCGCATCCCCCGCCTGCATCACGCCTTCTGCGCGATCAAAGCGCAGATAGGCCAGCGCCTCATCTCCTGAAATTGTGTGCAGCGTGCCGACAGGCTTGCCGTCAGCAGTGATTGCGTCACCAGTTTGCGCGGTGCCGCTGATCTGAACGCGCGCCAAACCCTTTTTCAGAACTGTTTTATGCTTCATTCGGGCGACAATTTCTTGGCCGACAAAGCAACCTTTTTTGAAATCAACACCGTGCAGCGCCTCGAAACCGGCCTCTAGTATATATGTGTCCTCGGTCAGCTCTATTCCGGTTGTGGGGACCTCGTAGGCTACGTTGACAGCATTCCAGTTGGTGCTGTCGCTGATGTCTGTTTCGCTATAAGCCCGCCAGCCCAAAGCTGGATGGCGTGGATCAGCTATTGCGCCATCGGGCATCGGGCCAGTCCCGCGTGACACGATTAGATCGGTCTGCGCAATCTCGACTTTGGCGCGTAGGCGGTACATCATTAAACGCTGGCCCAGCATTTGTGCGTGTGATGTGGCCACGTCAAGCAGCAGGCGGTCGCCTTGACCAATCACAAAGAAATCGACGATGAACTTGCCTTGCGGGGTTAGCAGTGCTGTGTAGATGATATTGTCCGCAGCCTTCGCCACGTCGTTCGTGACCAGCCCTTGCAGGAAATTAATCCGGTCGTCGCCGCTGATCGAAATGACTGTACGTTCAAGCACTATCTTAGCTTTCTGTTTGCGAAAATTGCAGGCGGTGCAAATCGGCGTAGATCCCGCCGCGTGCAATTAATGTATTGTGGTCACCCTGATCGACAACCCGTCCTTGATCCATCACGACGATTGAATCGGCATTGCGCACAGTCGAAAGGCGGTGCGCGATGACAAGCGTCGTACGACCCGTCGCAAGTTTCTCGAGCGCTGATTGCACAATCGCCTCTGACTTTGTGTCGAGCGCACTTGTGGCTTCGTCCAGCAGCAAAATCGGGGTGTCACGCAATAGCGCACGCGCAATCGCGACCCGCTGGCGCTGTCCGCCAGACAGATTCGATCCGCGGGGCCCTGCAGGACTGTCCAAACCATTTGGCAATGCGGGAAGGAAATCGGTGACATGGGCAGAGTCAAGGACGGCTTTGAGCTGCGCATCGCTGACATCCTGGCGGCCCAGCAGAATGTTATCGCGCAACGTTTCATCGAAAAGAGCGGCGTCTTGCGTGACGACTGAAAACAGTCCCCGCAGATCAGCCAGATCGTAGTCGCTGATCGACGCCCCATCAATGGATGCAGTGCCTTGTTGGCCTTCGACCAAGCGGGTCAGGACGTTGAAGATTGTGCTTTTGCCTGCACCAGACGCGCCGACCAGCGCCGTCGTTTTGCCCGCCGCAGCGGTAAAGCTGGCCCCGCGCAAAACAGGCAGATCGCCATAGCTTAGATGTAAATCGTCTAGCGCAATCTGCGGAGCACCTGAAGGCGCCGCTTTGCCCTGCGCTGGCGATAAGATCGTAGGCTTAAGGTTCAGTACATACTGCAGCCGCTCGACGCTGGCCGCGGCCATTTGCCATTGACCACTCATTAATCCCAAGCGGCGTAGCGGGTCAAACGCGAGAGACATGGCTGTGAAAAACGCCATGAACTCGCCATTGGTCTTTTCGCCGCTAATGATTTCGCCGCCGCCATAAAGCATGACGCCCAGAAAACCGATTCCGGTCATGATGTCGATCAATGCGGGCACCGCTGCCTGACCGACGGATGTGCGGACTTCTGCATCGACGCCCTGGCGGATCAGCGCGTCATAACGCTTGGCTTGGTATGTCTCGAGAGCGTTAAGTTTAATGGGGTTAATGCCATGAAACACTTCGTCCAAGCGCGTTGAAATCCGGCCTGCTATCTCGCGGGAGTTGCGCGCACGACGGCGGATATAGGCTTGAACCATCAACGATGGCAGGATCAGCAGTGGGATGCCGACAACTGCGATCAACGTCCATTTCCAGTCAATCCAGATTGCGACTGCCAACAATCCCAACAGCGAAATCAGATCGCGGGCCAATGCGGTTAATATGCTGCTCCAGACGCTGTTGATGACGTTGACGTCGCCTTGTACCCGCTCGATCAGTTGGCCGGGGGGGTGGATTTGAAAGAACCCACTGTCCAGCGTCATCAGGTGGCGTAGCATATGTTGGCGCATCGCGGCTGCCGTTAGTTGCTTTATTAGCGCCATTAAGATGCGCTGTCCCGCCGATGTCACAGCGCGCACAAAGAAGATCGTCATGATTGCAAAGCCCACAAAGTATAGGGCATCGCGGTCACCGGCCGTAAAGACATCATCGAACATAGGCTGGATGAGGCGGCTGATCAGGGCCAGCATCGACCCTTCGATCATCATAAGAATGATTGCACCAGCAAGCCACCATTTTTGCGGGCGCAAATAATCGCGCCAAAGCCACCAAAAAAGCGTTGTGGCTGATTGCTGTTTGCCAGCGTGTGTCGTGGGGGTTGGCGGGGGCATCAAAAGCCTTTTGCAGAACAAGTCAGTTTCGGTCTAGTCGTAAATGGGGGGCGCGTGCAAGTTGGGCAAGGTTGACGCCCGCAAGTGCCGCGTTAGTGTCCGATCCAAACCACACTTACGGGATTCCCATTATGTCACTGTCAAACGGCCGCGCCTACCTCGCTATTCCTGGACCATCGGTTATGCCTGACGCTGTTTTGCAGGCGATGCACCGCGCGTCGCCAAATATTTACGAAGGCGAATTACATGACCTGACGGATAGCCTGGTGCCTGATTTGAAGTCCATCGCCATGACCGACGCCAATGTCGCGATTTACATCGGCAACGGTCATGCCGCTTGGGAGGCGGCATTGGCGAACGTGCTGTCGCGCGGGGACACTGTACTCGTCTTGGCGACGGGACGGTTCTGTATCGGTTGGGGCGAAATGGCGGCTGGTCTGGGTCTGAAGGTTGAAACCATCGATCATGGCGATCGTGCGCCGATTGATCTGGGGCGTGTGGCCGATGTGCTGGGTGCCGACCAAGAGGGCCGCATCAAGGCCGTTTTGGCGGTACATGTCGATACCTCGACCAGTGTAAAGAATGACATCGCGGGTCTGCGCGATGTGTTGGACAGCGCGGGGCATTCGGCGCTGTTGATGGCTGATTGCATCGCCTCATTGGGCTGTGACCGGTTCGAGATGGACGCTTGGGGCGTCGATGTCATGGTGTCGGGTTGCCAAAAAGGGTTGATGACGCCTGCGGGGGTCAGCTTTGTTTGGTTCAACGAAAGGGCTAATGCAGCGCGCGGTAATTGCGTGACAACCTATTGGGATTGGCGGCCACGGGTGAACCCAGAGGTCTATTTCATGTATTTTGATGGCACAGCACCGACGCATCATTTGTATGGGCTGCGTGCTGCGCTTGATATGATCAAAGCCGAAGGGTTGGATGCGGTCTTTACGCGGCACGAAAAGCTGGCTCAGATTATCTGGACTGCCGTAGATCAATGGGCCAGTGATGGACCTATGCAGCTCAATATTGCAGATCCTGCACATCGCTCGCATGCGGTGACCTCAATTGGGATCGGATCGCCCAATGGCAATGCTTTGCGCCATTGGTGTGAACATCAATGTGGCCTCACACTTGGTATCGGATTGGGCCGTGATCCTGCGGACGCGTTTTTCCGGATCGGGCATATGGGCCATGTAAATGCACATATGATTATGGGTGTATTGGGCACGATTGATGCAGGTCTGAAAGCATTGAATATCCCTCATGGCTCTGGCGCGCTAGAGGCTGCAGCACAAGCCTTGGCGCATCGTGCCTAGCTAGATCGCAGGCGGCCGATCCATTTGAAGAAATGATCAAGTCCATAAGCCGAAATGGCGACCCATAGGTATCCAAATGCCGCGGCAATGATCCAAAAGGCCATGAACAACAAGACACCAAGTGTCGTCAGAAAAGCGTCTGTGTAGTTTTCTACACTGCGGATCGTGTGTTGCGACATGAGTACCTCTCGTTGCGGAACTATAGCCTAACTGCGTATTCGTAAAAATCACCCTAACTTTTCGTGTGCAAAGGCCAATGCTGCTGGAAAGGCAGCTTCAAAGGCGTCCAATTGGGCGCCTGTTCCGCAACTGACGCGAATGCAGCAGTCTTGTGGCGCAGTAAACGGCATGCGTACGAAAATGCCATTTGCCACGAGATGCGTAAGAACCTGGCGCGCGAAATCGCCATTTCTGCCGCAATCGATTGCCACGAAGTTGGTCGCAGATGGCAGCACAGTCAGGCCATTGTCGGCAGCGATCTGGGCGATGCGTTTGCGGGCTGCGTCAACCTGCTGGCGTATATGATCAAGCCAGTTTGTATCTTGTAGCGCTGCCAGCGCCCCGATTTGCCCGATCCGTGACATCCCGAAATGATTGCGCACTTTGTTAAATCCGCTGATGACGTCGGGCGAACCCATTGCATATCCCACACGTGCGCCAGCCATGCCGTGTGCCTTGGAGAACGTCCGCATGCGGACAACGTTTGGGGCATGTGGGTCAATCACGGGGGAAGTGCCATCCGGAGCAAGGTCGATGTATGCTTCGTCGAGGACCAACATACATCCTTCAGGTAGGCGGCTGATCATATCTTGCATGACGTCAGCGCTATGCCAGCTGCCCATTGGATTGTCAGGGTTAGCGATGTAAATTAATTTTGCACCGACCTCGGCGGCTTTGGCCAGCAGCGCGTCGGGGTCTTCGTGGTCGCCTTTATAGGGAACGGTGTGCAAAGCACCGCCAAACCCTGCGACATGGTAGTTGAAGGTCGGATACGCCCCAGCAGAGGTCACAACGGCGTCGCCTTGACCCACATAAAGCCGAACAAGTGTGCCGAGCAAAGTGTCAATGCCTTCGCCAATCATGATGCAGTCGGCAGTGATATTGTGATGCTTTGCAAGGGCTTGACGCAGATCATAGCTTTCCGGATCACCGTACATCCAAACCTCGCTTGCGGCCTGTTGCATTGCTGCAATCGCCTTGGGCGAGGGGCCAAAGGCGCTTTCGTTCGCACCTAATCGCGCCGCAAAAGGGCGGCCCATTTGGCGTTCTTGTGTCTCTGGCCCGACAAATGGAACCGAGGCGGGAAGGGTTTGGGCGAGGGCGGTCAGCTTTGGATGTGTCATGCCAGCAGATAACCGCGTGCTTGAATTATGCGCAACCGTTCATATATGAGAATCATTCGCAACAAAGGGAGGCCCCGATGGAATTGAGTAGACGCGGATTTTTAGTGAGTACCGGGGCCGCCCTTGCGGTCCGTGTTGTTCCACAGGTCGCCACCAAGACAGGACGGCGGCCGATCCTAACGCTCGTTTATGACAAAGCATTGGGAATGATGCGCGCCGTCGAGCGTATGGTGCCGTAGGAATGCCCTCGGCGAAAGTTTTTTAGGGAAAAAGAAGGTATGGGGCGGGTTTGAAGCCGCCCCGCTTTGCTTAGCCGATTTCTTGCAGGCGTGCGATGGCCGCTTTGAGTTGGGCTTCTTCATTTTCGCGTAAGGCGAGATTTGCCTTGGCTTCTGCCACGACCTCGTCTGGCGCTGAGGCCACGAATTTTGGGTTGTTCAGACGGCCGCGCAAACCGCCCAGTTCTTTGCCCAGCTTTTGCATCGTCTTTTCGAGACGCGCAATTTCTTCGCCAACATCAATGAGATCAGCCAATGGAATACCAAATGTGCCGCCCTCCATCGGGATCGTGACGCAGCCTTTGGGGAAATCATCGACATGTGACAGACTTTCGATCCGCGCGAGGCGCTGGATCAGTACATGGTTGTTGTCCCAAGCAGATTGCCCTTTCGCGTCCAGACCCGTGACGAGTACTGGCACTTTGGCACCTGCTGGCACGTGGACCTGCGCACGGGCAGAACGCACGTTGTCAATCAGCCCGATCACCCAGTTCATTTCTCGGTCTGCATCTGCGTCGATCAGTTCATTTGCCGTGTATGTCGGCCAATCGGCATGGGCCAGCATTTTGGTGCGGTTGTCGGCCAAGCCCCACAGTTCTTCTGTGATAAAGGGCATGATAGGGTGTAGCAGGATCAGACATTGGTCCAGAACCCAGCGCAGGGTTTGTTCCGTCTCAAGCTTCGCGCTCGCATCATCGCCTTGCAGGATCGGTTTGGAAAACTCCAGATACCAGTCGCAAACCTTGCCCCATGTGAAGGCATAAAGCGCGTCGGCGGCGTCGTTGAAACGGTAAGCTTCCATCGCGGCGTCAACGGTTTCGCGGACCTTGCCGGTTTCACCGATAATCCATTTGTTCAGTGTTTGCGTGGCCTCTGGCCGGATCGCATCGCCGGGGTAGGAGATTTCGTAGTGTTCGGCAAAGCTGAACGCGTTCCAAAGTTTCGTGCTGAAATTGCGGTAGCCTTTGATGCGATCTTCCGAGATTTTCAGCACGCCACCCAAGGCCGCCATTTGCGCGTTCGAGAACCGCAGCGCGTCAGCGCCGTAAAGGTCGATCATGTCGAGCGGGTCGATCACGTTGCCCTTGGTCTTGGACATCTTCTCGCCTTTGGCGTCGCGAACCAGTTGGTGCAGATAGACGGTGTGGAACGGGTCCTGTTCCAGCACCGCTTGGGACATCATCATCATGCGGGCGACCCAGAAGAACAGGATGTCTTGGCCCGTGACCAGAACGTCACCGGGGAAGTATTTCATCGCCTCGGTGTCTTCGGGCCAGCCGAGGGTGCCGAAGGGCCAGAGGCCGGAGGAGAACCATGTGTCGAGGACGTCGGGGTCGCGGAAAATCTTAATAGCAGCGTTTTCATTTTTACCAGCTTGGACGGCGGCGAAACCGTCGATCAGAGCCTGTGCTGGGCTTACTGCACCCTCAATAATTTCGGGTTTAAAGCCATATAAACTCTCGAATTCGTTCTGCGCTTCCTGCTCTGTAGCTGCGCAAACCATGTGTAGTTTGGACACATTAAACGATCTGCTCCCGTCTGCATTCGACTCCATTGAAGGCCCATACCAAACCGGTATCTGATGCCCCCACCACAATTGCCGAGAAATGCACCAAGGTTCGATATTCTCCAGCCAGTGATAATACACCTTCTCACCGCTTTCCGGCATGATCTTGGTCCGGCCTTCTTTGACCGCATCCAGCGCGGGGCCGACGATTTTGGCGGTGTCCACGAACCATTGGTCGGTCAGCGCGGGTTCGATCACCACTTTGGAGCGGTCGCCAAACGGCTGCATGATCTTTTTGTCTTCGACGTAAGGAACGGTCGTTTCGACCTCTTCGCCTTCTTCGTTCTTGACCATTTTGGTGGTCATCACTGCGTTGCCCTCTGCCGTGATGTCTTCGACCACAAGTTTGCGCGCCTCGAACCGGTCGAGCCCACGGTATTCCTCGGGAACCATGTTCATCGCTGCAATCATCGCCTCGTCAAATTCCATTTCACCATTGGCGATGGCCTGCGCGGTGGTGGCTTCTTCGACGTAGGGTTTGCCGTCCGCGCGCATCGCACCTTTGGTGTCCATCAACGCGTACATCGGGATGCCGCCGCGCTTGGCGACTTCGTAGTCGTTGAAGTCATGCGCACCGGTGATTTTCACCGCACCTGATCCGAAGTCCATATCAGGGTAGGGGTCTGTGATAATCGGGATCAGGCGGCGCTGTTCTTTGGGGCCAACGGGGATTTCGCACAGTTTGCCCACGATCGGCGCATAGCGCTCGTCGTCTTTGTGGACCGCAACTGCACCGTCGCCAAGCATGGTTTCGGGGCGGGTCGTGGCGATGGAGATATAATCGCGGACCTCGCGTAGGGTCACGTTGCCGTCTTCGTCTTTTTCGACGTATTCATACGTCTCGCCACCCGCGAGCGGGTATTTGAAATGCCACATGTGGCCGTCGACTTCGATATTTTCTACCTCAAGATCGGAAATCGCGGTTTCAAAATGCGGGTCCCAGTTAACCAGGCGTTTGCCGCGATAGATCAGGCCTTTGTTGTACATCTCGACAAAGACCTTGAGGACGGCATCGTGGAAGTTGCCGGGCTTTTCGGTCGCTGGCGCGCTCTCAGCGCCTGACATCGTAAACGCAGAACGGGACCAGTCCATG
Organism: Yoonia sp.; assembly: GCF_017854415.1. Classification (GTDB taxonomy): domain Bacteria; phylum Pseudomonadota; class Alphaproteobacteria; order Rhodobacterales; family Rhodobacteraceae; genus Yoonia. The sequence continues at coordinate 19,863 of NZ_JAFMHR010000014.1, forward strand.
CTGTCACCCAAGCGGCGCGCCTGTTGTTCGATCTGCCCGCCTTTCGCGGCTTTCCACTCCCAGACCTTTTCAAGGAATTTTTCACGGCCGAGATCAACGCGCTTGGGTTGGCCGGTTTCTGCAAGGTCCTTTTCAACCATCAACTGGGTCGCGATGCCTGCGTGATCCAGCCCGGGCTGCCAAAGCGTGTCGTAGCCCTGCATCCGCTTCCAGCGCGTCAGCATATCCATGATGGTGTGGTTAAAGGCGTGACCGACGTGCAGGTGGCCCGTCACATTGGGCGGGGGCAGCATGATGCAAAAGGTTTCATCGCGCGATGCGTTGGCACCTGCTTTGAACGCGCCTGCGTCTTCCCACATTTTGTAGATGCGTGGCTCTGCGGTTTGGGCGTCGAATGTCTTTTCCATCGGCATCATCATGGTCCTTGCTGTGTCAGCAGGGCAGATAACGTGCCGATGGCGCGAGGGGAAGGGTAAGGTGGGTTTTAAGCCACCTTACGCCGCAAAAAGCGATTTGCGCTGACCTGATTGAATGACGTGGCGGTCATACGGTGTGCGGGCAAAGACCTCTTCGACCCGTGCTGCGAAATGCGACAGAGGCAAAGTATCGTATGCTGGATCGAAAGAACTTTGGTCCCAGCGCTCGCAAAAGGCGGCACAGTCGTCAAAGTATAGGCTGTCCCTATAGGCATCGCGTTTGTTGGCGTTCCCGCCCACATGATCGCCATAATAAAGCATTTGGAAATCGCCGTGCTTTTCAACCACCCAAGTCACCTGCTCGCGCACAAAGGGGCGCAGGATCGCAGCTGCATATTCATCGTGATTGTATGGCGCATAGATATCGCCAATATCGTGCAGCAATGCGGCGACGATCCAATCAATGTCTGCCCCATCGCGTTCGGCCCGTGTTGCCGATTGCAGTGAATGTCCCAACCGCGTGATTTGATACCCCGATAGGCCTTCATCAAGCTTGACCATCGCCTCAAGCAAACGCGCGGCTGTGCCTTTCGTGTATTCTACCTCGTGTTCGGTTAGAAAATCATAGTCTTCTTTGTCGCCATCTTTCATGGCTGTGAATTTCACGCGGTCCATAGGTATTCCTTTCGTTGACGCCTTTGTGGGGATGTTACGCCATTGCACGTAGACTTGTAGAGGGTTTACGCGATCACGCTGGACAAGGTGTTGCTGGCCAGTAGGGTTTAGCGCATGCAAAAACAGCGCCTTACCCCGGTGAAGACTTTGGAACAAATCCAACCCAGCCAGTACAAATGGGACAGCCATGCAGTTACCTGATTGGTTTTTTGGTCTTTTCGGACGTCGCGCGCGCACCGAAGATGAAGTTATCCGCCATCGCGGTCCCGCGACCCATATTGTGATCCTAGATGGTACGATGTCTTCGCTGGCCGAAGGGCGCGAAACCAACGCGGGCTTGACCTATAAATTGCTGTGCGAAATCAGCCGTTCCGAGAACATGACCATCCACTATGAGGCCGGTATCCAATGGCGAGACTGGTCAAACACGTGGGATGTGATCACTGGCCGTGGAATTAACCGCGGGATCAAGCGCGCCTATGGGGTCGTTGCTTCACGCTACCGCGCTGGTGATCGGATCGTGTTGATGGGCTATTCACGCGGCGCCTTTGCGGTTCGCTCGCTTGCGGGTGTGATTGATAGGGTTGGGTTGGTGCGCGATGATGTCGCGACAGAGCGTGCAATCGAGCAAGCGTATAGGCACTACCGCGCAGGAGGGGATAGCACGGCGGCGGGTGCGTTCCGTGCGCAATATTGCCATGCAAATGTGCAAATTGAAGCAGTTGCTGTTTGGGACACCGTCAAAGCGCTGGGCTTGCGGCTACCTGTTGTCTGGCGTTGGGGGCAAGTGCAGCATGCATTTCATAATCACGCCCTCGGGCCGCATATCCGCCATGGGTTTCATGCACTTGCCAAAGACGAACGTCGCGCGGCTTACGCGCCGGTGATGTGGGATAGTCCGCCCGATTGGCATGGCCATATAGAACAAGTCTGGTTTCGCGGAAACCATGGCGACGTGGGCGGTCAGGTCTGGCAACATCCGTTGGCGCGGCCATTGGCGAATATCCCGTTGGTCTGGATGCTCGAACGGCTTGAGGCATGTAATGTTCCGCTGCCGATAGGCTGGAAAGACCGCTTTGTGCAGGACGCATCTGCCCCGTCGATCGGGAATTGGCGGGGGTGGGCCAAGATATTCTTGACGCGGCGCAAGCGGCGCATTGGGAGCGATCCGTCAGAGCGTTTGCACGAAAGCATCACAGGTCACATTCCTGACGCTTCAGTCCTTGTGCCGCTGCATGATCAAACAGGTGGCTGACCCTGTCGCGTAAAGCTTACCACTTTTTGCGTCCCTGATTTCACCGCTTGAAACACCTGTGCTGCGACCGGCGTGATCGATTGTGCCGGTCGCAATGATTTCTGCACCAACAGGGATCGCGCCCGTCAGGTTCACTTTGTATTCCAGCGTTGTGTAGACTGATCCTTTGGGCGTCACTGTCATCACGGCACAAGACATGCAGCTGTCCAGCAAGGTGCCGTACCATCCGCCATGCACGCCGCCCGCTGGGTTGGTGTGTTGAAATTCCGGCACGCCACGAAAGACGACTTTGCCTGCTTCAACGATATCAAGTGTGTAGTTCATCAATGCAGATATGGGTGGGCGGCTAACGTGGCCATCGCGCATCGCTTGCATGAACTCCAAACCCGACATTGAAAGCATCATTTCAATGTCGGGCATTTGGTCGGGGGACGTTGCTGTAAACATAGGGCCTCGGGGGTAATTACTTTTCCCGCAAGCTGGTTGTTTAGGCCACCTTTTGCAACTGTGCTCTGGCGGTTCTGCCAAGAGCATGACAAATGTCGCGAGTCAGGTCCGGGCGGTTAAGCGTATAGAAATGCAGGTGATCGACACCTCCTTGGATCAAGTCGTCGCACAGTTCGGTTGCGATTGCTGTCGCCAAAAGGGCAGTCGTGTCCGGCGTCGCATGGGCAAAAGCGTCTCGGACGACCAGCGGGATCGATGCGCCGCAACGGGCAGCAAAGCGTTGCGTACCTGCCCAGTTTTCGATCGGCAAGATACCGGGAATGATCGGCGCATCGATCCCGGCCTTTACGCAAGCGTCACGAAAACGGAAAAAGGTGTCCGTTTCAAAGAAGAACTGCGTAATCGCTGATGTGGCCCCCGCATCGATTTTGCGTTTGAGAAAGGCGATGTCAGCGGCCTGATCAGCTGCGTCAGGGTGCTTTTCGGGGTAGGCGCCAACACGAATGTTGAAGTTGCCAGTGTCCGCAAGTGCCGCGATCAGATCAACAGAACTGGCGAAACCATCCGGATGGGCGGCGTAGTTACTCGCCCCCTGCGGGGCATCGCCGCGCAGGGCTACGATATCGCGCACGCCCGTGTCGGCATAACTTTGGGCTATGGCCAAGGTTTCTGCCTTGGTGGCGTCCACGCAAGTCAGGTGAGCAGCCACGTTCAAACCGCTGGTATTATGGATCGCCGCGACGGCCTCGTGGGTCAGTTTGCGCGTTGTTCCTCCCGCGCCGTAGGTTACGGACACGAAAGCCGGATCAAGAGGCGCGAGCATCTGGACGCAATCATGCAGGCGAAATGCGCCTTCCAGATTTTTAGGTGGGAAGAATTCGAATGATACGGATGGGTTTGACATGATGCTACCTCTTGCTTGCTTTACGTTTGTGATCTGGATATTGGATTGAGGCAAATTCATATAATTCACTAAAGTTATGAAGGCCGCTCACAAATGCATATCGAATTCCGGCATCTGCGCACGATCAAGGCAATCCACGACACGGGCGGATTGGCCCGCGCGGCGGATTTGCTGAATATTACGCAATCGGCGCTATCCCATCAGATAAAGGGGATCGAGGATCAAGCAGGGGTCGCGTTATTCACCCGCCGTTCAAAGCCGTTGAAATTATCGTCGGCGGGGATGCGCATGTTGGCGGCGGCAGAAGCGATTTTGCCGCAAGTGGCCGCCCTTGAAGCCGAATTCTCGGGAATTGTCGCTGGTAAATCTGGGCGTTTGCATATCGCGATTGAATGTCATGCATGCTTTGAATGGTTATTTCCCGTGCTTGAGCAGTTCCGCAAGGCATGGCCGGATGTCGATGTTGATATTCGCCCTGGTCTGGCATTTGACGCATTGCCCGCATTGCGAAAAGAAGAAGTGGATTTGGTGGTGTCTTCCGATCCGGAGGATCTGCCGGAGACCGATTTTACACCGCTTTTTGACTATGAACCCGTCTTCGTTGCCTCATCATCGCATCCGTTGGCCCAAAAAGATGTGATTGAAGCAGAGGATTTTCGAGGTGAAACGCTGATCACCTATCCGGTTGATCGCGCGCGGCTGGATATCTTTTCGCAACTGTTGACGCCGGCCAAAGTAGAACCGGCTGCCGTGCGGCAGGTAGAGTTGACGGCGGTGATCTTGCTGTTGGTGGCGTCGAACCGCGGTGTCGCGGTCTTGCCTGATTGGGTTGTGCAGCAGGTGCGTTACAGTTCGGACTATGTCACCCGCCCACTTACAAAATCCGGCATTACCCGCCGTTTGTATGCAGCAACGCGTGCTGATGATACCAGTCTGCCATTTATGGCGCATCTTATCCGGCTCGCGCGGCAGGAAGCAGTCAAACTGCAGCGCGGCGGTTCGGCTGGAGGGTAAGGTTTTCGTCTCTGCGAAAACTGTGCGTGTTGGTTATCAACCGTAGGTATGTTTCATCGAATGGCATCGCGGCCCCAAAATAATTGCCCTGCACATATGTACAGCCCATGCTTTGGAGCATGTCGCGCTGCCCTTGCGTTTCGACACCTTGCGCGATCAGATCAACTTGCAAACCTTTGCCCATGGTCAGTAGGCCCGCAATCAGGACTTTTGCGGCAGGGTCAATGCCAAGATCGCGCACAAATCCTGTATCAAGCTTAAGTTCGTCAAACGCCAATTCCTTAAGGTGCTGCAATGACGCGTAGCCAGTGCCAAAATCATCCAGTGAAATCCGCACGCCAGCTTGACGGAACTGATTTATCGATGTGCGAATAATTTCGCTTGAACGTGCGAAAAATACGTCTTCGGTTATTTCAAAAGTTAGAAAGGGCAGCAAATTGGGGTATTGTTCGATCAAGGCAAATAGTTCTTGGCGGCCAACAAGTGTGGCCAATGTCACTTCTGGCATATTGATGGACACATGCCCAGGATTGAGCCCGTCTTCGACAAGTGCGGCCAGATCTTTCAATACCAGCGAAGCGGCGTGGATCATGAATGTACCTTGCAGCGATAATTCGTTGATCAACGGCAAAAACTGGGAAGGCGGCAATAGCCCGCGTGTCGGGTGCTGCCAGCGTGATAACGCCTCAAAACCTACGATTTCACCTGTATCAAGGTGAATCTTCGGCTGATAATGCGGTAAAATTTGTCCGCGTTCCATGGCATCAAGCAAAGTCAGGCGGTCTTGGGGCGTCGGCCGCACCGGAAAGGCGGCCTTATTATAGATTTTGACCTGAGTGTCCCTGTCTTGTTTGGCCAAATACATGGCCTGATCGGCCTGTGAAAGCAGTTCTGTGGGTGTGTTGGCATCCGGACCTTGACGCGCGATTCCGATGCTAATCCCGACATTGAGCAGCTTTTGGTTGTAGGGAATGGCATCTGCCAGCAAAGCAGTGATCTGGGCTGCAAATTGGTGTGCTTGGGTGACCGAGGTAACGCGCGCCGTCAGCACAGAGAATTCGTCGCCGCCGACGCGCGCGACCCAATCGTCTTGATCCGCCACTTTTTGCAAGCGGTCCGCTACGGTGCGTAGCACAGCATCCCCTGCATCGTGCCCATAGCTGTCATTGATCGGCTTGAACCCGTCAAGGTCGATCGAAAAGACCGTCACGCCTTGCTTGTTGGCGTGTTGGTTCATCATGCTCTGCGCTATTTCATCAAAGGCGCGGCGGTTCATCAGGCCGGTCAGGCTGTCGGTACGCGAAAGTCGTTCTAGTTCGACCATCCGCAAATTCGCCTTTTGCTGTGCGCGTTCAAGCGCGAGGCGCGTGGCTTTTTGTCGGTTCATCGTGTCGAAGGTGCTGAAAATGTAAACCCCGGTTAGTACCGCGATCATAACCCAATAAACAGCTTGGGTTTCATAAACAGGGTTTTGCGACAGGTTCCATAACATCCAGAAAACCGCACCAGAGGCGGGTATCATCTGGCTCCAGTTAAATAGGGGTAGCAGGGCGAATGAATTGCTGATGTGCACAAATATGCCGAATGCCCAGATGTATCCTGCCAGCACGAACGGCAAAGCGTCGCTCTGCGACAAGACCACTGAAAAGCTTAAAAAAGAGAGCATTGCAAACCAATTGGCCCCAAAAATAGCAATCGCCATGGGCAGACCAAGCCGATTTTCAAACTGAGATGCGCGCCTGTTCAATGGGTACGACACCCCTTCAAGGCAAAGGATACAAAATCCTGCGATCAGGCCCTGCCAGCCAAATCCGGACAATTGGCAAACACCAACCATCAAGAGTGCCGTCACAACCCGCCTTGGCACATCACGGCCAGAAATGTGACCTGCGATCTGCGTTTGGTGCAAAAAACGTTGTTTGATCTTCCGCCGCATGTTGACCCCAAGCCATTTGCAGATCGGTATGCATGACGTGGGAAAACAAACCGTTAAGCCGTGCGCAGAAATCCATTCAGGGCTTCGGGCGGGTTGCCTCTTGTTCCGCACACCACTTGGGCCTATACGCCGCGCTTGATCCCGAACCGAAGGACGTCCGAAATGGCTGGTAGTGCAAATCTAAACGTGATGATGAAAGTCGCCCGCAAAGCGGGGCGTGGTTTGCTTAAGGACTTTGGCGAGGTCGAGAACCTGCAGGTCAGCACCAAGGGCCCAGGCGACTTTGTGAGCCGTGCCGACAAAGCTGCAGAAGCCTTAATCAAAGAAGAACTGATGCATGCGCGTCCGTCCTACGGTTTTCTGGGGGAAGAAGGCAAAGAGATCGAAGGCGAAGATCCAACCCGCCGTTGGATCGTTGATCCCCTTGATGGCACCACGAACTTTTTGCATGGTCTGCCGCACTGGGCGGTGTCGATCGCCCTTGAACATAAAGGTCAGATTGTTGCTGGTGTCGTATATGACCCGACCAAGGACGAAATGTTTTATGCAGAAAAAGGCGCGGGTGCTTGGCTAAATGAAAGCCGCCTGCGCGTGTCCGGGCGTCACAAAATGATCGAAAGCATCTTTGCGACGGGTCTTCCGTTTGCGGGCCGCGCTGATCTTCCAGAGACGTTGCAAGACCTTGCGCGCATCCTGCCCGCCTGTGCTGGGGTGCGCCGTTTTGGTGCAGCAGCTCTTGATTTGGCCTATGTGGCCGCTGGTCGCTATGACGGTTTTTGGGAGCGCGGGTTGCATTCTTGGGATATCGCGGCCGGTATCGTGATCGTTCGCGAAGCTGGCGGCATCGTTGAGCCGTTGAAAATTGGTGGTGACATCATTGCCGATGGTCAGATGATTTGTGCAAACGAGCCGATCTTCGAGACATTCGCCAAAGTTATCCGTAAATCCTAACGCCTGACTGTCGGGATATTGCTACGGCGGTATTGCGCCTCGGGATGCGGTGGCCGGCCATGCGTCTGATGCCAATACACAGTGCCCCCGCGTTTAAGCCACAGTGGTAATGTGCCGAGAAAACCAATCACAAATCCGCCTGCGTGCGCCCAATAAGCGACACCGCCAGCGGACGTATCGACGTTGATCCCACCGAAAAGTTGAATGCCGAACCAAAGGCACAACATGATCCAAGCGGGAATCGGGAAAACGCGAAAAAATACGATGAAAAAGACGAATATATCGACGCGTGCCTTTGGATATAGCAGTAAATAGCCCCCCATGACGCCCGCGATTGCGCCAGAAGCCCCCACAGTAGGAATCTGGGACGTGGGATCAGTCGCGACTTGTGCCAAGCTCGCGCCGATGCCGCAGAGCAAGTAGAAGATCAAGAACGGGAAGTGCCCCATTTCGTCTTCAAGGTTGTCGCCGAAAATCCATAGAAACAACATGTTGCCGGCAAGGTGCATGAACCCACCATGTAGAAAGATTGATGTGATCAACGACATGGGGTTTTCGCCATCACTAAGCCGAAATGGCAGCAAAGCGTAATCATAGTAAAACATCGATAACGCCCGATCGGTCTGCAAGAGAGCGAATCCTGCAAGAAAGATCACCACGTTCAACGCAATCAGTGAAAGCGTGACATAGGGCGTGCGTTGTGACGGGTTGTGGTCGCGGATTGGAAACATGCCGCGACCGTCCCTGATGTTGCGTTGGTGGTCAAGAGGTCGCTTGGTCCGCCACTTCTGCCAGCAGTGCGGCGTTTCCACCTGCTGCTGTTGTGTCGATGCAGACATGGCGTTCATGCAGCACGTGTGCCGCATCCGGCATGCTGGTAATCAACGCGGTGATTGGACCCTCGCGCTGGCTAAGCGCTATTTCGATCTCGCGGCCGGTGGTCGTGTCCCCCCACCAGATCACACCCGCCAGAGGAGTGATGCCCGCGAGTGCTGCGGCTGGGATTGCACCACCGGATGCGATGCCGATCCCGCCAAGCGCATTGACGGTCGCCGCTTGTTTCGCCGCCGCCGCTTTTCCCGGACCCATACACAGGATCGGGCCGCGCGGATGCGTGCTGTGACGGTTTGATTCGCCCGTTGGTCCGGGCAAGTCGGTAGCGGGATGAGTGAATGCTGCCTCACCGGACATCAGTTCCTTATGAAGCGCAGTGAGGTCTGCGTCTGTTTCCCAAACTTCGTCTGATTGCGCGGCTTCGGACGCGGTGAAGCGTGGCAAATAGTGCGGTCCGCCAGCTTTGGGGCCTGTGCCGGACAAGCCTTCCCCGCCGAATGGTTGGCTGCCGACGATTGCACCAATCTGGTCACGGTTGACATATAGGTTTCCGGCTTTGACCTTTTCCACAATTGTCTGGACGCGGTCGTCGATACGGGTGTGCAGGCCAAAGGTCAGCCCGTAGCCTGTATCGTTGATCGCGTCGACAACAGCTTCCAGCTCGCTTGATTTGAATGTCGCGACATGCAGGACGGGGCCAAAGATTTCTTTAGTCATGTCGGCGATGCCATTTACGCGGATTGCTGTGGGCGCGATGAAGTGCCCATGCTGAGGCGCTTTGATCTGGTGGATGATCCGACCGTCAGCTGCTGCCTGTGCGATGTGATTGGCAATGCCGTCGTGTGCGGCTGCGTCAATCACCGGGCCGACATCTGTCGATAAGTGCCAAGGGTCACCTACGATCAATTCATTCATCGCACCTTTAAGCATCTTAAGCAGGTTGTCAGCGATGTCTTCTTGGACATAAAGACAGCGCAGAGCCGAACACCGTTGACCCGCAGACCGGAACGCGCTGTTAATAATGTCGCGCACGGCGTGTTCGGGCAGGGCGGTGCTGTCGACAATCATCGCATTGAGCCCACCAGTTTCCGCAATCAGAGGTGTGCCGGGAGCGCAATGAGCGGCCATGTTGGCGCGAATTTTTAGCGCTGTCGCTGTTGAACCGGTAAAAGCGATACCTTTGATGCGGGCGTCCCCCGTCAAGGCCGCACCGACTTCGCCGCCGCCGGGCAGTAGTTGCAGGCTGGCGACGGGCACGCCGGCCGCGTGCATCAGTGCAATCGCGCGGGTTGCGATGATCGGTGTTTGCTCTGCTGGTTTGGCGAGAACCGCGTTGCCAGCGGCAATCGCTGCTGCGATTTGGCCAGTGAAAATCGCGAGCGGAAAGTTCCACGGGCTGATACAAGTCCAGACGCCACGCGCTTGTTGGGTCGGCTGGGCTTGGGCTGCATAGTAGCGCAGGAAATCAACCGCTTCGCGCATTTCGGCGACCGCATCGGGCAATGCTTTGCCCGCTTCGAGGGTCAGGATCGTGAACAGCTCGTCTGCGTTTGCTTCATAGGCATCGGCTGCTGCATTTAAAGCTGCGGCGCGGGTTGCAACATCGGCGGTCCAAGGGGTTGCAGCGGCAAGGGCAGCGTCAATATCTGCTTTGGTTGATTGATCGACGTGGCCCACGATTGCGCCTGTCTTGGCGGGGTTGGTAATAGGTTGCGGGTCTTGGAGCCTCCGGCGGGGATATTTGGGCTCCGAAGACGTCAGGGGATGTGCCGTGAATGCAACCTTTTGAAATGCGGCCCGTCCTTTGTCGATTGCTGCAAGGGTCGGGGTGTATGTGAGGTCCCAGCCTTTTGAATTCGTCCGCTCTGGCTGATAGAGGTCGGGGCCTTTGGGCAGGCTTGGTGTCGCTCCAATATGATCAAATGGGCAGGCTGCGACGGTTTCGGGGCTGACGTCTTCGTCTACGATCTGGTTCACAAAGCTGGAATTCGCACCGTTCTCAAGCAAGCGCCGAACGAGATAGGCCAATAGGTCTTCGTGCGCGCCCACGGGCGCATATATCCGGCAGCGCGTATTTTGTTCTTTGAGGACGATTTTGTGCAACGTTTCGCCCATGCCGTGTAGACGCTGGAATTCAAAGTCGTCGGGTCCACAGTTTTCTTGGGCGGCGATTTCCAGCACCGCCTGCACGGTGTGCGCGTTATGTGTCGCGAATTGCGGATAGATACGGTCGGTCATACCCAGCAATTTGCGTGCGTTGCTGATGTAGCTGATGTCTGTGTGATGCTTAGAGGTGAAGACCGGAAATCCGGCAATGCCTTCGACTTGGGCGCGCTTGATCTCGGCGTCCCAATAGGCGCCTTTTACAAGACGAACCATGATTTTGCGATCAAGGCGTGTCGCCATGTCGTGCAAGTGATCCAGCACTAACGGTGCGCGTTGTCCAAATGCCTGAACCACAACGCCAAAACCGTCCCAGCCTGCAAGAGCGGGTTCTGAAAGCACTGCGCCAATCACATCAAGTGAAAGCGAAAGCCTGTCCGCTTCTTCCGCGTCAATATTAAAGCCCATGCAAGCCGATTTCGCCAATAGTGCTAATGCGCGCACACGCGGCACCAGTTCCTCCATGACGCGGGCCTCTTGTGCCACTTCGTAACGGGGGTGCAGTGCAGAGAGTTTGACCGAGATGCCTGGGTTTTCCGCCACGCTGTCGTTGCTACAGTGATCAGCAATTGCGCTGATCGCGCGGGAATAGGCGAGGTGATAAAAACGCGCATCTGCATCGGTGCGGGCGGCTTCGCCCAGCATGTCATAGCTGTAAGTAAAGCCCTTGGCTTGCATGCCTGCGGCGCGTTTCATAGCTTTTTGAATATCTTCGCCCAATACGAACTGCCGGCCCATTTCGCGCATCGCGCGAGCGACCGCAGTGCGGATCACAGGTTCACCCAAGCGTTTGACGGCACTGCGCAAGTGCCGCGCAAGGCCCGGCTTTTCATCGTCCAAGACGCGCCCTGTCAGCATTAAGGCCCAGGTAGACGCGTTAACGAGTGAAGAGGCCGAATGCCCAAGGTGCTTGCCCCAGTCCGAAGGCGCGATCTTGTCTTCTATCAATTCGTCCATGGTATCGGCGTCTGGAACGCGTAAAAGCGCCTCTGCCAGACACATCAACGCGATGCCTTCATCGGTGGACAGGCCATATTCTGCGAGGAAAACCTCCATCAACCCCGGCTCGGAGCTGCCACGAATTTTGCGCACGAGTTCCGCGGCACCGGCGCTGATACGGGCGCGATCGCTGTCTGAAAGCCTGGCAGCGGTGACAAGATGGCCCACTGCCGTTGCTTCGTCTTGGTACATGGCCAGATCGATTTGGTGGCGCAGTGTATGTGTGTGATCGCGTGGCATTGGCAGGCTCCTGCAAAAGGGTGAGCTTTAGTATATCGGATATTTTGTGGTCTATCTGACTTCAGTGTGGCATATTCGCAGGCAACTTGACTGAATAAGGGCGAAAAATATGGCCGAAAAGGTTTCTGACGTTGATCAGTTTGATCGCAAAATTCTTGATATTCTTACCGTAGAAGGTCGAATCAGTGTGACCGAACTGGCGCGCAGGATTGGATTGTCGAAATCCCCGACACAAGCACGGCTGAAAAGGCTGGAAGAATGCGGTGTGATCAGAGGCTACCGTGCGCTTTATGATCCGATCCGGTTGGGGCGCGACCATGTAGCTTTTGTCGAGATGAAATTGACCGACACCCGCGAGGCTGCGCTGTCGGCGTTCAATGCGGCCGTGATGCGTGTGCCTGAAATTGAACAGTGCCACTTGATCGCCGGTGCTTTTGATTATCTGCTCAAAGTGCGCACGGCGGGAATGACGGGCTACCGCGCTGTGCTGGCCGAAAAAATTTCGACCTTACCGCATGTGGCGAATACCTCGACCTATGTCGCGATGCAGGCGGTGAAAGAAGAAGGTTTGGCGCCGATCTCGCCTGCGACAGTTGGGTGACTTGACCGAAAGTCATGCAGATGGGGATATTAGTGGATGAAATGGATTTTTTCGCTTTGCTTTGCCGCTGCGCCCGCCTTCGCCGAAACTTGCCCGCCTGTGCGCGATATCAGCGCACAGATATCACAGATCATCGCGCAGCTTGGTAGCGCGGTTGGGCAGGCAGAGGCTGATATTCTGGGTCAAGAGTTATGGGCGCTTTGGACGGATGCACCTGATGAGCAGGCGCAAGTAATGCTGAATGAAGGCATGTCGCGGCGCGCTAGTTATGATTTCTTGGGATCACGCAATGTCTTGGACAGGTTGATAGAATATTGTCCTGATTATGCCGAAGGGTATAACCAGCGTGCCTTTACCAATTTTCTTGGGCAGGACTTTGAGGCCGCACTTCTGGATCTGGACCGTGCGCTCGCGATACTGCCAACCCACGTGGCGGCTTTGTCGGGCAAGGCGCTGACGTTGATGGGGCTTGGGCGCAATGAAGAGGCCCAGGAAGTCCTGCAATCCGCGTTGGACTTGAACCCATGGCTGCAAGAACGGGCACTGCTTACCCAACCAATTGGGACCGACCTGTGATCACGTCTTGCCCACCGGCCACAGGGCGCATAGGAATACGACCGTGCCCGCGTGGTGGAATGGTAGACATCGGAGACTTAAAATCTCTTGGCCGCAAGGCCGTGCCGGTTCGAGTCCGGCCGCGGGCACCACAGACTTTTAGATAGTCATATAAATAAGGGGTTTGGTGGCTCTGGCTTGTTGGTCTATGTACCGTTTTCTCCAAATTCTTGTACCGTTTTTAATCCTAAATTATTCTGTTGGCTTTTGTAGCGACAGGTTTATAGCCTGAACTCAGGTGTATTTTTCGCGATCTGCACCTATTGGTCGCTCTAGATTTGTTAGTTTCTTGTGGTGAGTTGGCTGCATCTCTGGGGTGACCGCTCACCATCAATGATCAATGGCCGTCTAGTTTGATCTGGATCAATGCAGTGTAGTGGCGGGGTTGTATCTTTAATTCAGGTGTCCTGTTCGCGCTGTCTCACCTAAAGGTCGCTCTGGAGTGCCCCCTCGCATCCTCCCCGATTGTAGCTACGTTTCCAGAGCGACCACTCATCCACCAATGATGAATATATTCTTGATTTTGCAGCGACAGGTTTATATCTTTGGCTCAGGTGTATCAGTCGCAGGCCACACCTATTGGTCACTCTAGATTTGTTAGTTCTGTTGGCTGCATCTCTGGGGCGACCAGCTTAGTTCGCTCTAGATTTGTGGCTATCCCAACGTGGTTGCATTTCCAGAGCGGACCTCTCATCCATAAGTACAGGTTGACCAAAAAACTTAATATGGCCTAGTTTAAGGGCAGGGTACGAGCTTTGGGAGGAGCGAGTAGCTTAGTT
>NZ_JAFMHR010000131.1 GCF_017854415.1 Yoonia sp.
GCGGCACAAACGGCGCTGCGCAATCCAGTCGAATAGGTCATTGTCGTCCCTTTCAATATACATCTTTCGAACCGAGCAGGGGCTTCCTATGATGCACCCTGCGGTCGATACTATTAGGCAATAAGTAGCCACCCAGCAGACGGTTCGAAAGGGATAAGTGTGAAAAACATGAATATGAGCGGCAAAACAGTGCTGATTACAGGGGCAAGTCGCGGAATTGGTGCCGCTGCAGCCCGTGTTTTTGCTGATGCTGGTGCCAACGTGGCCCTTATTGCGCGAAGTACCGCCGATATCAGCGCCCTTGCCCAAGAGATTGGCGAACGGGCGATTGCAATCCCGTGTGACGTTTCAAAATACATTGATATTAGTGCAGCGGTCGCCACCACGATCGCGACTTTTGGTCAGTTGGATGTGTTAATAAACAATGCGGGCGTTGTTGATCCAATCGGGCATCTGCAAGACACTGACCCCGAAAAATGGGGACAAACCATTGATATCAACCTCAAGGGGGTGATGTACGGCCTGCATGCCACCGTGCCGGGGATGATCGCGCAAGGTGGCGGCACGATCATCAACATCTCGTCTGGTGCAGCGCATGGCCCTGTCGAGGGTTGGTCAGCCTACTGTAGCTCCAAGGCGGGTGTTTACATGCTGACCCGCGCAGCCGACCTAGAATGCCGCGATAAGGGGTTGCGGATCATGGGCCTGTCGCCCGGAACTGTGGCAACACAAATGCAGCGCGAGATCAAAGCGTCGGGGATTAATCCGATCAGCCAGTTGGACTGGTCAGTGCATATTCCACCCGAATGGCCCGCGCGGACTTTGCTTTGGATGTGTAGTGCCCAAGCAGACGCCTATCTGGGGACAGACATAAGCCTGCGGGAAGATGCAATTCGCGCCAAGGTTGGCCTGATATGATCCATCACAGCCAAGATGCTGACACATGGACTGTCACGATTGATCGGCCTGATAAAGCAGGCGCCCTTACCCGTGAAATGCTGATAGAACTCGCGGACATTGCCACTGCGGCACAGTCGGCAAAGCTGTTTATCCTGACAGGTACGGGGCCCGTTTTCAGTGCGGGTGCCGATTTAGACGCGGCGCGCGCTGGGCTCGCGACTGATCTCGTCTGGGAAAGATTGTCAGCGGCAATTGCTGGGCTTTCGGGGCTTAGCATTGCTGCATTAAACGGCACGGTGGCTGGCGGGGCTTTGGGGATGGTCTTGGCCTGTGATCTGCGGATCGCTGTGCCAACAGCCAAGTTCTTTTATCCGGTGATGAAACTGGGTTTTTTGCCGCAGCCGTCTGATCCGGCAAGGCTGGTGCAATTAATCGGGCCTGCGCGTGCAAAGTGCATTTTGATGGCCGGACAAAAAGTACAAGCAGACGAGGCGCTAGGGTGGGGGTTAGTTGACCGAATTGTGCCTGCGGAGGATTTGCTTTCTACAGCGTTGACGCTGGGGCAAGACGTACAATCGACCGACAAGAGCCATGTCGCCGCGATCAAAGGCATGATTGCATAGACTTGTGGCGTGCCAAATGGCACAGCATGCAGACGACAACCGCGAAGGGTGCACAGCGATGGATTCGACAACATTGATGGATCAAGCGCGCGACGCGTTTGATCAGGCACTTGGACTTGCGCAGGGTTGGCTGTTGTCGCCAGCAGCGTGGTCGCAATTCGCTCTGTTGATCGGCGCTTACTTGCTGGCGCGATTAGCGAACCGGATCATTGAGCCGCGTATCATCAAATTTTTAACTCCGGATGCCGCAAGCCGTTCGATCTTGTCCAAGGCGCGGCGCTTTGTGTTGATCTTTTTGCCCCTGCTTTTGCCGCTGCTGGCTTACGGCTTTACCGCCGTAGGAGAGCTTGTCACGCGGTCCCTGTTCGGGTCCGGTGCCGTCATAGCCTTTGGCAAACGGGTGTTCTTGTTTCTTGCGGCGCGCGCGCTGGCCAAGCATATCGTCACTGACCCGTTCTTGCGGATGTTGGCACGGTATATCCTTGTCCCCGTGGCGGCACTTTATGCCGTTGGGTTCCTTGATCAGGTTATCGTGGCGCTAGATCAAGCGGTCGTCAATTTGGGCAATATCAGTTTTTCCGCGCTTTCAATCGTGCGCGGCCTTGTTGCAGGCAGCCTTTTGTTCTGGCTGGGGCAGTGGTCTACATCGCAATCTTCGGCCTATATCGAACAGCAGCCGATGCGCCCCGCGATCCGGCAATTGGCCACCAAGGCGACCGAGTTCACGATCTTTGCTGTCGCATTCCTGATCTTGATGAATGTGATGGGGATAAGCCTCAGCTCGTTGGCGCTGATCGGTGGTGCCGTGGGTGTGGGTTTGGGTTTCGGCCTGCAAAAGATCGCGTCGAACTTCATCTCGGGCGTAATTCTGATGGTCGAGGGCCAAGCGACAGTCGGCGATTATGTCGAACTTGACGGCGGCGAGGCGGGCACGATCATCAAAATGACAGCGCGCGCGACGATCCTTGAAACGTATGACGGCCGCTGGATTGTTGTCCCGAACGAGGATTTCATCACAACACGGGTCGTGAATTACTCTGATTCAGGGTCTGCCAATCGGCTCGAAGTGGCATTTTCAGTTAGCTACGACACCGATATCAACAAAGTTCCCGCAATCATCGAAGCGGCAGTCTCTACTCATCCGGGCGTCTTGCAGGAACCCGAAGGGCCAGACTGCGAGCTGCGCGGGTTTGGAGATAGCGGGATCGATTTCTGCGTAGAGTTTTGGGTCAACGGGATTGATGACGGCAAAAACAAGTATTCGTCCGATGTGCTGTTCCTTGTTTGGAACGCGCTGAAAGACAACAATATTGAAATTCCATATCCCCACCGTGTGATCGAAATTAAGGGGCAGATGCCAACATGACCGATGCAATCGTAATTGGGGCGGGTCCAGCGGGTCTGATGGCTGCCGAACAGTTGGCAAAGGCCGGACTTTCGGTGCTTGTGGCCGATGCAATGCCGTCGGTTGGGCGCAAGTTTTTGATGGCAGGAAAGTCGGGCCTGAACATCACCAAAGACGAACCTTATGGCGATTTTGCGAGTGCCTACGGAACACCGATGCCCGAAGCGATGGCCGGTGCGATCGCGGCGTTTGGTCCGCAAGACGTGATGGCGTGGGCGGCCGATCTGGGTCAACCGTTGTTCACCGGATCAACGGGACGGGTCTTTCCCAAAGCGATGAAAGCATCGCCGTTGTTGCGGGCCTGGCTGGCACGGCTTGGCGGAATGGGCGTTGAATTCATGGCCCGCTGGCATTGGGATGGATGGGCAGATGATGGACTTTGTTTCACAACGCCCGAAGGCCCTCGGGTTTTGTCGCCCAAGGTGACTATCTTGGCGCTGGGCGGTGCAAGCTGGGCGCGGTTGGGATCGGACGGCAAATGGGCAGCACATCTTTTGCCGGACGTGACACCTTTTGCGCCTGCGAATATGGGATTTGAGGTGACGTGGTCTGATCACATGGCCGCCCATTTGGGAAAACCGGTCAAGGCGGTGGGTCTTACTGCGGGATCACAATCGACCCGTGGTGAGTTCGTGATTTCAAAACGGGGTATCGAAGGCGGCGGTATCTATAGTGTGTCGCGTACGATGCGCGAGGGCGCGGTTCTGTATATCGATTTGATCCCGGATTGGCCGCTAGAGCGTGTGCAAAAGGCACTGGCCAAACCACGCGGGAAATCCAGCCTGACAAACCATTTACGCAAGGTTCTGCGACTTGACCCACTGCGCATGGCGCTTTTGTCAGAATTTGGACGACCTTTCCCTGACGATCTGGCCGGATTGATCAAAGCCTTGCCAGTGCGTCATAACGGCTCGCGCCCCATAGACGAAGCGATCTCGACCGCTGGTGGCGTGCGCTTTGCAGCGTTGACTGATGATCTGATGCTTAAATCGCGTCCGGGCGTGTTCTGCGTTGGCGAGATGCTGGATTGGGACGCACCAACCGGCGGCTATTTGATCACCGGTTGCTTGGCTACGGGACATAAAGCTGGGCGCGCCGCTGCCTCTTATGGGTTGGCTTCTTAAGCCACCAATCGCAAGTTGGGCGATGTGCCGTGATAAAGCTGCAAGTCTGCACCATAGCGCTGCCGGATCAGGTCAATCGTTGCGGCGTCATAGCGCAGCATCTCGTGAAATCTATGCGGGCGACCGTCACTTTCGGAGGCGCTGAATAGCGGAACGATTCCCATTTGCCGAAAAACGTGACGCAGGTCAGCATCTGCATTTTCGGCGCGCACAAAATGCGTAACCCGTCCATCTGCCCAAGCATCGGCAGACCATGCACCAAAGCGCCGCCAGCGCGGTCCATAAGGTAAACCAGCGCCTTTTCCGTTGGGTTTTGTGCTGCGTAACCATGTTCCAAATTCGGGCACCGGCCATCCTGCTTTGCGACGCAGCCGCCAAAAAGGGTCAGTTTCAGCGATGCGATCATACAGTTGGGCCATCCGCCGAAACGGGTTTTGAACTACAGCGATGCGGGTGTAGTTACGAAACGGCAGATCGGATCGATCAAATGCAACTTCGGCCTCTGCGGGGGACATTCCTTTGAAAAACAATGTATTGCCAAGTCGTTGTCTTGCCGGAGCGATCTGCTGGTCGGCCCAAGGTGCCAAGGTTTTTTCCAGCCAGGCACAAGAGGTGAGCGGGTCGGAAAAGACAACAAATTGACAACGATGAGATACGAACATGATCACGGCCCCCTACGATCAATGAATAGACAAATGATCTTGCGCACCCTGCAATGATGCAACAAGTCTTTTACCAATCCATTAACACCGGCGAGTCTGCGCCGATTTTAGGGGATTATCTGCGCGCCATCATCGCCAGCCGGATCAACGTGCGTTCCATCAATGCAGCTGGTGGCGCAGTGTTGGCTGAACGTAGCTGTAGGTCCACATCCGTGAGTGCGGTCAGCGCCCTCTCAAGCCGATCACGGCCCCAATGACTGGCTTGGCGTACGATTTTATCACGACGGGGCCCAAAAACGGGTGGGCGCAAGCGTCCAACACCGGACGCGGGACCACCCGGATCAGAAGCAACAACATGAAGCCTGCGAAAATGGCGCATAGCCCCGATGCAGAGCGTCACGGGTGCTACGCCCTGTGCATAAAGATTGCGTAGCAGTGGCCCAAGTTTGTCTGCCTGACCGGTCGCTACTATTTCAAGAACATCATCCACATCGACCTCTGCCGATTGGGGGGCATTGGCCATAATATCGGCGATGCTGAGGGGTGTATCATCACCTCGTTTATAAAGGCTTACTTTCTCAAGCGTTTGGCGAAAATCGCCCGGTTCCAGCGTTCCAGCCAGCGCCATCAGCGCGTCCATAATATCGCGTTCGGGTTGTGGAATGTTCGCTTGGGCCATGGCCTGTTCGATATCCGCAATCGTTGGCGGTTCATCATAAAGGCCAATAGCGACCGCATTGCGGTGACCTTCCACAACTTTACGCAGCGCAGATTTGGCAGTCAATTGGCCAGCGGTAATGACAACCTGTGCGTCGCCTTTTTGCCAGTCCCTCAAGGCCGCATCGATTACCTTTGACATACCGTCCGTCGCGTCTTCAACAAACGCAACACGGTGTCCGGGAAAAAATCCTTGGGCTTTGATCGCATCATTCAGCATCGCGGGATCTTTGCGCAAATCGCTGGCGTTGATACGGGTCAGGCGCATTTCTTCTTCGCCCTGGGGACCGACAAGCGCCAAAATCGCCTGCTGTCGTTTGTCCGCCACGCGCATGGGGTCCGCACCAAAAATCAACAATGCAGTATGCGTCGGATCAGGTTTGCGAAAGTAATTCGCAGCAGCGCCGCCCGTCAGCTTCATGAGGGTCGGCCCGAGGTCGCGACTAGAACACGGGTGACGATCATATCAGCTAACATGACTGCCAGCCGCCCACGGGCATCATCGTTGGCCGTCTGTGTGGCAACCGTTGATCCGGTTGCGGAGTAGCTAGTGAATGCCTCGACCTTGCCGGTCTCTAATTGCTGGTTGGTCGAAAGGTCAGTGATTGACCAGTTTGCAGTGCCCACAATGTTTAGACGTGATGTATCACCGTCTTCGGTGATCGCAGCTGCACGTTCAGAAGTACTGATTGTGGTTCTGATCGCGAACTTTGGGTTGCTGGGTTGCCCAAGCCTGTCTTCCAGACGCGCACGCAGACGAAAGCCCAAAACACTTTCGTCTGCTTGAAACGCGAATGCTCCTTGGATCATCGCTCCATCGCCATAGATTGGCGCAAACCCGCAGCCAGCAAGGCCAAGCATGCCAAGCAATGCAATACGGCGGGTGGGGCGATTAGATAACAATGTTCACAATCCTGCCTGGGACAACGATCAGTTTCTTGGGTGCGTTGCCATCAAGGGCAGTCTGAACGACCCGCAGCGCCAAAGCAATTTCTGTAACGGTCTCTTTGCTGGCATCGGCGGGAACCTGAATTTCAGCGCGGCGTTTGCCGTTGATCTGAATAGGCAGCGTCACGGTGTCTTCGACCAACATCGCTTCGTCTGCGGTCGGCCACATCGCGTTCGCAATCAAGCCTTCGCCGCCCAGCATTGTCCAAATTTCCTCGGACAGGTGCGGGGTCATCGGTGACATGAGCTGTGCCAGAACAGTCATCGCTTGACGTTTCGCAGCACCACCAGCGTTGGATTTTGAGACAACGTTGGTAAATGCATAAAGCTTTGCAATTGCTGCATTAAATCCAAACGTCTCAATGCCCATGGTCACATCATGGATCGCCTTATGCATGGCGCGCAGTAGGTCTTCGTCGCCTTGACCGATGCCTGCGTCCATCGCTGCAATCTCGGTTGCGACGCGGTGGACGCGGTTAAGGTGTTTGAAGGTCGCTTCGGCACCGGACGCAGTCCATTCTACGTCACGCTCTGGTGGGCTGTCAGACAGCACGAACCAGCGGGCGGTGTCGGCGCCGTATTTTGCCAGAATATCATCGGGATCGACGACGTTCTTTTTGGATTTGGACATTTTGGCGGACGGGATGATCTCGACCTCGGTGCCGTCGGCTAGTTTACCATCAGTCACGTCCTCTGGCAGATGATAGACAGGACGATCTTTTGCATCACGTGTCTGATAGATTTCATGGGTGACCATGCCTTGCGTGAATAGCGCGTTGAACGGCTCGATCGCTGTTTCAGGCAGGTGGCCGGTCATATGCATCGCGCGGGCAAAAAAGCGACTGTAAAGTAGATGCAAAATCGCATGCTCGACCCCGCCGATATATTGATCGACGTTCATCCAATAGGCAGCGTCTTCCATATTCGTGGGTGTGGCGGCGTCGGGGGACGTAAAGCGCGCGTAATACCATGACGAGTCGACAAAAGTGTCCATCGTATCGGTTTCGCGCTGGGCTGGTTTGCCACACGTCGGGCAGGCGCAATTGCGCCACGTTGGATGGCGGTCAAGCGGGTTGCCGAGGATGTCGAATGTCACATCATATGGCAGTTCAACGGGGAGGTTTTCGGGTTTTTCAGGGACCACACCGCAGTCGTCGCAGTGGACAACAGGGATCGGGCAACCCCAATAACGTTGGCGGGACAGGCCCCAATCACGCAGGCGGAACTTGGTGACACCGCTTCCGATGCCGTTTGCTTCGCAGAACGCGATAGAGGAGGCGATGCCGTCGTCGCCTGTCTGCTCGGTTTCGCCTGCAAAGCCGCGAACGTAAATGACGGGTTCGGATTTGGGCGGCACATAGGCGTCGCCGCCGTCCTCTGGCATGACAACGCCTTCGTCTTTGACGGGCGCGTAGGTGCTAATGACGGGCAGGTCGTATTTGCGTGCAAAATCAAGGTCGCGTTGGTCATGCGCAGGGCAACCAAAGATCGCGCCTGTGCCGTAGTCCATCAAGATGAAGTTGGCGATATAGACGGGTAGGTCGGGCTGGCCTTCAAGGGGGTGCTTGACGCGCAGGCCAGTATCGTAGCCTAGCTTGTCAGCTTTTTCGAT
>NZ_JAFMHR010000132.1:0-5638 GCF_017854415.1 Yoonia sp.
GCGACTATGACGTTGATGTTTCTGTGCAATCCAATGGACAACGCACCCAAGTTGAACGCCCGATTGTCATTCCGCAGTCCGAGTGGTTCTACACAGCGATCGCTGATCTGACTTACGGCATTTACAGCAAAGACGGCAGCGACGACACCGAGACACGCACGACAGGCCGTCTGGCGGGGTATGCCGATGGTAAGACGGCGGGTGGATACCGCATCACCGGTTCTGTTGATACAGGCGAAGGTGCGTTGGATGAAATCTTTGAACGCCTTGACGAGAAAGACCCCCGCGCCGTGCTGCGCCGTGTTGGCGCGGCGCAAGGTCCACAGACCTTTGGCGATGACAGCCAGATCGTGGATAACACACCGACCTCGGGTAAGTTCTATTTGCGGATTGAACGGGATGGTAACTTTGCGCTTTGGGGCGACTATCAGGCGGATTTGACAGGCTCTGGTTATTTGCGCAACGAACGCTCGCTTTATGGCGCGCAGGCCTCTTATGACAGCCCGACAACCACAGCGTCGGGCGATGCGCGTTTTTCGCTGGACCTTTATGCTGCGCAACCCGATCAACTTGTGGGCCGCGAGGTGTTCCAAGGCACTGGCGGGTCAGTGTATTTTTTGCAGCGTCAAGATATCACGATCGGGTCCGAGACCTTGACGGTAGAACAGCGCGACGCTGATACGGGTCGTGTGATCGCGCGTCAGACGCTGGTGGCAGGACGTGACTATGATATCAACTATTTGCAGGGTGTGATTACGTTGTTCAGTCCGCTGACGTCGTCCGCCAACCCCAACCTGATCCAGTCCAACCCGGGCGGCGATGTGGTGGTGAACCTCGTCTCTCAGTATGAATACACGCCTGTCGCTACAGACGTAGACGGGTTCTCGCAAGGTGGCCGTGTCGAGGCTTGGGCCAATGACAGCCTGCGCCTTGGCGTAACCGCGATGAGCGATGATACGGGCGGTGCAGATCAAACATCTTTCGGCGTGGATGTGCGCCTAGAGCGCGGCGACAACAGCTTTGTACAGCTTGATTATGCAGAATCTGATGGCCCGGGCTATGGGTCATCTTTTTCGTCAGATGGTGGTGTATTGATCGACAATACTGCTGGTGCCGCGGGCAAGGGCACGGCCCTTAAGTTGGAAGGTCAGGCAGATTTGAGCGACTTCAACGCGGCGCGCTCTGGCATCGTTGGCGGCTATTATGAAGAGCGCACCGAGGGCTTTTCCACGCTTGATTATCAGGTCACTGCCGCGACAGGTGACGAAACTCTTTACGGTGCATACGCGCAGTCGGCCACGGACGCAGGTCTGGGCTATAAGGTATATGCCGATCTTTATGAGAATGCGGTCGGCAATGAGAAGACCGAAATCGGCGCCGAGGTTTCCGGTGATATCAGCGAACAATTTAGTTACACAGCTGGCGTTGAACATCTTGACGAGGTCACGAGCACGACCAATGGCAATCGCACTGACGTGGCTGGGCGCATAGCCTACAGTCCGCGCCAAGGGTTAAGTTATAGTGTCTTTGGCCAGAATGCAGTCAGCACCGACGGACTTGCAGCGTTTAACCGCTTGGGGTTGGGTCTCTCTGCAGAAGTGGGCAATGGTTGGAAGCTAGAGGCCGAAGTGTCTGATGGCACAGGCGGATTTGGTGCGCGCGCGCTGGCGGCTTGGTCAGATGATGCAGGCAATAGCACGTATTTCGGGTACGAACTGGACGCAGGCCGCGCCATCGATGCGGGCGTGTCTGCGCGTGACAATGGCGGCAAGTACATCATGGGCGGGCGTCGCCAGATCAATACTGATTTGGCAGTCGTGACTGAGAACAGCTATGACATCTTTGGCACCGCGCGAAACCTGTCCAATATGTATGGCGTTGAATACGCGCAAAATGATTTCCTGACGTATAGTGCGGTACTGGAAGTCGGGCAGGTTGCCGACAAAGTGAACGGTGATTTTGATCGCCAAGCACTGTCCTTTGGTGTGCGTTTTGACAACGACGCACTGACAGGACGCGCGCGCGTCGAATACCGTCAAGAGCGGGCCAGCAATGGGTCTACACGCGATGATCTGGACGCCGTCTTTTTCACCGCGGATGCGCGCTATCAGATTGACGACGCACAGCGTTTGATTTTCCGGCTGGATGCGTCCGAGACTGAAACTGATGGCAGTTCCATTCTGGATGGCGCTTTGATTGACGCAAGCATTGGCTATGCGCTGCGGCCGGTTGATAATGAACGTCTGAACGTCGTCGCCAGCTACCGCTATCTTTATGACATGTTTGGCCAGGAAATTGACGGTGTGGCAGGGTCAGGTCCGGTCCAAGAAAGCCACGTGGCTGACTTGCAACTGAGCTATGATCTATCCCGGCAGTGGACATTGGGCGCAAAAATAGGGGGGCGCTGGACCGACAGCGCAGAAGACAGCAGCTTGGCGTTAACAAGCAATGATGCTTGGCTGGGCATCGTCAATGCACGCTACAATGTCGTGCATAATTGGGATGTCTTGGTCGAAGCCCGTGTCTTTGATGCAGTCGATGCCGGCGCAACCGAAACAGGTGCTTTGGCTGCTGTTTACCGCCACTTTGGCGACAACGCCAAGGTTGGTGTTGGATACAACTTTTCAAGCTTCTCTGACGATCTGACCGATCTGACGCAAGATGATCAGGGTCTGTTCATCAATGTCATCGCAAAGTTCTAAACGAGAAAGAAGCTTCGGCATCTTAGATGACGAAGCTTCCCCGCGCTGTGCGTGGCGGTCTTGGCAGGCGATTACAGCTCCGAATTTCGGGGGAATTAATTGTTCGTAGTCAATTTGTGGGCAATCAGGTACTAAGATTGCATAATACAGAAATTGAGATTGACTGATGCCCACACCAATTTTGATCCTGAATGCCAGCTTTGAAAACCCAGCGCTACGCAATGGCAGATTTACGGAGACGGCGCCACCCGAGTGGACGATGGTTGGGGCGGGTGGAGCGTACGATCCGCGCAACGGGGACATAGGTAATGTAACCGGGCAGAACGTTTTTTACACGTCCGGGAGCGGGACAACTATCAGTCAGACTCTGGCCAAGACTTATAACGCGTCCGAGGTGTATACATTCAGCGCAGACATTGGCGATCCAGACTACAATGGCGCCCAATCTTACCAAGTCAATCTGTATGCAGGTGGAACTCTCATCGGATCCACGTCTGGTTCGACGGGAAACCTTGATACACTGCAAACCGTCACCATTGTGTCTTCGATATTCAATCCGTCGCTCAATGGGCAAAGTCTGCGCATCGAGATTGTCAATGTTGGCGGTGCGGGTGAAATGCACGTCGACAACGTACGCGGTGCTTTCGACGTCAGCCCAGATGGCATAGTCGACGGTACTGCTGGTGATGATGTTATTATTGCCGGTTTTGTTGACGCGCAGGGCGATGCTGTTGATGGTGCTGACGGCTTGGACGACGCGATCATTGCCGGTGCAGGCGACGACACAATCGCTGGTGGCGCAGGCAATGACACGATCACGGGCGGCACGGGCAATGATACTTTTGAATACGAAGCCGGAGACGGGCTTGATGAAATCACAGATTTCAATGCTGGCAATACCGGGTCGCTGACTGACGGGGACCAAAGCAACAATGACTTTCTGGATTTGTCGGAGTTTTACGACAATCTGCAGGATGCAAAGTTGGACTTGGCAGACGATGGCATTCTCAATGACGTTTCTGCTTTTGGTGCCGGCCAAGGTATTGATCTGAACGATGACGCAGAACTGACATTCGACAATACGAACCTGCTGTCGGACACAGACGGCGACGGCATCGCGGATGCAGACGACCTTGACGATGATAATGATGGCATTCTTGATATTTTTGAGCGCCAGACCCTTGATGAGGGACAGGGTGTCAGTATCGCGGGTGGTGGTGAAACTACCGTAACGCTCGATCCAGCTGCGACCGGATTGATCTTTGATATTCCTATTCTGGACAACAGCTTTAACATATCGATCAACGGAACCCAGATCACTTCGCAAGAGATCGAGTTTCAAGCAAATGATACGCCGACAGGGCAAAATATCCAGTTTGTCGACGGACCGAATTATCAAGAATCCGGTACTCCCGCAGTTTGGCAGATCACCGGAACGGATGAAAACCCAGTTGTGCGCGTCATCATCGACGACGACGGCAGCGTTTCAATTTTCGGCGCCAGATCCAACGAAGGCCCGCTTCAGGAGATGGAGCTTTTTAACGGGAACACGTTTAACACGTTCACTTGGAACGATGGTGGGCCAAACGTCATTATTGTGGATCAGGTTACCACAGGCCCAACCAACCTGATCGGTACGGTGTACAGCACGTTTGAACCGATTATCCCCTTGGATACCGATGGCGACGGCATCGTGGACAGACTGGACCTTGATTCAGACAATGACGGCATTTCGGATCTTGTTGAAAGCGGTCAGGATGCGTCCGTTGTAGATACCAATTCTGACGGCGTTGTTGACGGCGCAGTCGATTCAAACGGTGTGCCGCTCTTGTCGAATGGTGGCGTGATCCCTGTCGATAGTGACGACGATTCCATCGCTGATTTCCGCGATCTTGATAGTGATGGCGACGGGATTTCGGATTTTGTAGAGGCCCAACCGACCTCTGGTTACAAGCCCGGTGACGGGGATTTAACGGATGACGATGCCGATGGTGACGGTATTGTTGATTTGTTTGACAGCAATGATGGCACGCCGGGCGGTTTTGGCGGAAGCTTCGTGGCCCTCAACAATCAAGATGGCGATGCGAACCCAGATTATCTTGATAATGATACCGATGGTGACGGTCTATTCGACGATGACGAAAGCGGTTTGGGCGCGCCGGGCCCGGACCTCAATGGAGATGGTATCGGCGATAACATTGGCGTGTCATATGCTGACCCCGGTGGCGCAACCGATGGAACCGACCTTTCCACGTCAAACCTTGCCAACACCCCTGGTGTTGGCGATCCCGATGAACCCGATTTCAGAACCGTCTGCCTCGCCCGTGGGACGATGATCAAGACCCGAAAAGGCGATTTTCCGATAGAAGCCCTTTGCATTGGCGATCAGGTACTGACTATGGATCATGGGTATCAGCCCTTGCGCTGGATCGGGTCCAACGCGCTGGACGCGATTGACTTGACCCTGCAACCAAAGTTGAAGCCGATCCGCATTCGCGCCGATGCTTTAGGCATTGGGTTTCCGCAACAAGATTTGTTTGTGTCACCACAACACCGTATTTTGGTAAGATCTGTCATCGCGCAACGCATGTTCGATACCGATGAAGTCCTGATCCCAGCCAACAAACTTCTCACCTTGGATGGTATTGATATCGTTGAAGATCCGTCTGACGGCGTTGAGTATTTCCATATGCTGTTCGCAGCGCATGAAATTGTATTCTCCAATAGCGCACCAACAGAAAGCCTGTTCACAGGACGCGAAGCGATGAAAGCCGTTTCGGCTGCGGCAAAGCGCGAGATCGAGGTTCTGTTTCCCGAAATCTCCCAGCCGGATTTTCAACCAAAGCCTGCGCGGTTTATTCCCGGCAAAGGTAAGCTGATGAGAAAGTTGGCCCAACGACATCTAGAAAACAAAAAGCCCATCTATCACATCTAGA
>NZ_JAFMHR010000132.1:6108-7926 GCF_017854415.1 Yoonia sp.
AGCAAGGGCATGCTGACCACAACGACAAGCAGTTCGAGCGGTAGGCCCAGCCGCCAGTAATCGCCAAACCGGAACCCGCCGGGACCAAGGATCAGGGTGTTGTTTTGATGCCCGATAGGGGTCAGGAACGCGCATGACGCACCAATCGCTACCGCCATTAGAAAGCTGTCCGGATTGACCCCAAGGGTGGCGGCAATACCGATCGCAATAGGGCAAAGCACTGCGGCAGTCGCTGCGTTGTTCATCATATCAGACAGGAACATCGCGGTGATCAAGACCACACCAAGTGCAGCGATTGCGTTGCCTTGGGCGATGGTTTCGACCAGAAATCGCGCCAGTAGATCGGCGGCTCCTGTGGTTTGCATCGCACCCGCAACGGGAATGAGAGACCCTAGTAATACGATCACGGGCCAATCGATTGCAGTATAAATCTGGCGCGGCGGGACGGTGCGCAGCAGCATCGACGCCAACACGCCCAGCGCGAAAGCCGCAGCCGCAGGCAACAGCCCGAACGTCACAATGCCAATCGCCCCAAGCATAATCGCCCCCGAGATAAGCGCCATGCGTTTGTCGGGCATGCGCAACTCGCGCTCTTTCAAGGGGACGCAGCCAGTTTCGTTTATGAAGTCGGACATCATTTCGGCGGGCCCCTGCATCATCAAAAGATCGCCGGATTTTAACTTGAGTTTGCGCAGCCGCGCCCGTGGCGGATGCCCTTCGCGCGACACGGCAAGCAGATTAAGCCCGTAACGGGTTCGCAGGCGCAAATCATGGGCAGACCGCCCCACAATGTTCGATCCAGGCAACACTGCCAGTTCACCCAAAATGATGTCCTCGTCGCGGTCCGCGCCAGTTTCTGTGTCTTTAGTGTCGGCATCGTCGGATTGGGTTGCTGCAGTTTCCTTTTTCTTTTCTTTTTCAACGGGCGGCTCTGGTTCGCCAAGCTTGATATCGAAGACAGAGAGTGCCTCGGCAAGCCCGTCGACGTCTGTGTTCAAAGCCAGAATGTCGCCTTCGCGGATGCGCCGCCCGCCATGCGGTGCGGTGATGCGCACGTCATTGCGTACAAGGCCCGCGATTTGCGCATCGCTGTCTTTGATCGCTGTTTCGAAACCGCGCAGGGTCAGGCCCACAGCTTTGCTTTTTTCGGGCACGCGGACCTCTGTGAGGTAGGTGCCTGTCTCAAATCCGTCTCCGACACTCGATTTGCGTGCAGGCACCAGTCGCCAGCCAATTGTTGCTGTGAAGATGACACCAAGAACGGCAACAGCCACCCCGACCGGAGCAAAATCGAACATGCCGAACGCGCCCAGTCCCGCCTCTTCGCGAAAACCGGATACGATCAGGTTGGGCGGCGTCCCTACTAACGTGGTCATGCCCCCAAGGATTGTCCCGAACGCAAGCGGCATCAGAACTTGCCCTTGGGTCAAATTCAACCGGTTTGACAGTTGCACAGCAATTGGCATCAAAAGCGCCATTGCCCCAACGTTATTCATGAACCCCGACATGACCGCGCCCAGCCCCATAAGTGCTAGCATGCTGGTCAGTCGCCCCGCGTCACGCGGCAAAAAACCGCGCGCCATCCAATCGACGGCTCCGGTATTGTGCAATCCTTGGCTGAGTACCAATACGCAGGCCACAGTGATCACTGCGGGGTGACCAAAGCCAGCGAATGCTTGTTCGGCTGGAACAAGTCCTGCAACCACGCATGTCATCAGTGCGGCCAAAGCGACAACGTCATGTCGGAACCGTCCCCAGACGAACAGCCCCATCATGGCCGCAAGAACAGCGAAAAGCAGGATTTGAGGTAAGGACATG
>NZ_JAFMHR010000133.1:0-5219 GCF_017854415.1 Yoonia sp.
GTACGCATTGCAGACTTCAAATGCTTGGCACGATTGTGCTTTGAAGAAAAGACGCAGATGTTTTCATGCCTGCCCTTGTTTCGTTGACATCTAGGGGGTGACATGATCGCTTAGGCATCCAGACCAGAGGAACCTGCCCATGACCTATACCCCTGCCGAAGACCGCTATGCGCGGATGACGTACCGTCGCTGTGGCAATTCGGGGCTGAAATTGCCCGCGGTGTCATTGGGGTTGTGGCACAACTTTGGCCACGACACCCCGCATGAAACCAAACAGGCAATTTGCCGGACGGCATTTGATCACGGGATCACGCATTTTGATCTGGCCAATAACTATGGCCCGCCCCCCGGTTCGGCAGAGCATGCATTCGGGTCGATACTTGCGGAAGATTTCAAAGGCCTCCGTGACGAGTTGATTATCAGCTCCAAGGCTGGATATCATATGTGGCCCGGTCCCTACGGCGAGTGGGGCAGCCGTAAAATGATGATTTCATCATGTGATCAATCGCTCAAACGGATGGGGTTGGACTACGTTGATATTTTCTATTCGCACCGCTTTGATCCCGAAACCCCGCTAGAGGAAACGATGGGCGCGCTTGACTACATCGTGCGGTCTGGGCGCGCGTTGTATGCAGGGATTTCGTCTTATAATTCTGAACGCACCCGCGAGGCTGTGGCGATCTTGAATGATCTTGGGACGCCCTGTGTGATTCACCAGCCGTCTTATAATATGATCAATCGCTGGGTAGAGCGGGACGGTCTAAAAGACACTTTAAAGGAATTGGGTGTCGGCTCTATCGCGTTTACCCCGCTGGCGCAGGGTATGCTGACCAAGAAATACCTTGGCGGTATTCCAGAGGGCAGCCGCGCGTCGCAGGACAAATCGTTGTTTCCTTCAATGCTCAGCGATCAGGCGATCGCGAATATTCGCAAGCTTGACGAAATCGCCCAGACGCGTGGGCAGACGTTGGCGCAGATGGCGATTGCTTGGGTTTTGCGGGGCGATGGCATAACGACAGCCTTGATCGGTGCGTCAAAGCCGTCGCAGGTTGTGGATTGTGCGGGCGCTATTGCGAACCTTACGTTCAGCGCAGACGAGCTTGCCCTAATTGATGAATACGCCAATGAAGAACAAATAAACCTTTGGGCTGCTTCGTCCGAGCTTTGATCTGCGGCGCTCACGTTTCTGCGTGGTGGTGTTGACAGTGCGGACATTGAAATGACTACTACGGCGGAACTTTGAACCCAACGGATAATGCGCGCTTTATGGCCATTTGTACGTCACAGACAGCTTGCCGGATCGAGCGCCGATGACTGCTTATCCGCATGCAACGGCTGGTCAGACAATTGGACTGTTGGGCGGGTCGTTTGATCCCCCGCATGCAGGCCATGTGCATATTACCAAGGCCGCACTCAAGCGGTTTGGATTGGATCATGTTTGGTGGCTGGTGTCGCCCGGAAATCCGTTGAAAAAGAATGGCCCTGCGCCGCTGTCAGATCGGGTCCAAGCATCGCGGGCGCTTATGCAACACCCTCGAGTGACGGTTACGGATATCGAAGCGCGACTAGGGACACGGTACACGGCCCAAACGTTGGCTGCATTGTGCAAGCGCTATCCGGCGGTGCGGTTTGTGTGGCTGATGGGGGCCGACAATCTGGCGCAGTTTCATCGCTGGCAGGACTGGCAATGGATCATGGACACGGTGCCAATTGGTGTGATTGCCCGCCCAGGTGACCGGATTTCGGCACGTCTCTCCAAGGCCGCAAAAGTCTATGCAAATGCGCGCGTACAAGGACATGCGTCGCATATTTTGGGACGCTTGCAAGCACCCGCTTGGTCGTTTGTGAATGTGCCGATGTCTGATCAGTCGTCATCGGCAATTCGTGCGCGGGGGGAATGGTAATGCAGTTATCACGCCGTGCAATGTTGGCAGGGGCCGCGTCCACCTTGGCGACCACCGCTTTTGCAAATGCACCGTTGACGTCGCTGCGGCCAGTCGCACGTGTTGAACCGCAGGACGCTGTCGCAAAATTAGTAAAGAATGCTGGCCTGACGGGTCGAATTGGCGTGCGTGTTGTTGATCTGGCCAGCGGCGAAGTTCTTGAGAGTATTGATAGCAGTATCGCGCAGCCACCTGCGAGCGTCACCAAGGCCTTTACTGCGCTCTATGCGCTGGAAGCCCTTGGCGCAGGTCACCAATTCAAAACACGCATATTTGCTGATGGTGAAATAAAAAATAACATTTTAGATGGTAATTTGATTTTGGCAGGTAGTGGTGATCCCGAGCTTGTCACTGACAGTCTTGCCGCATTGGCGCAGTCACTTAAAGAGACGGGGCTAACCGAAGTGACCGGTGATTTCCTTGTTTGGGACGAAGCCCTGCGCAACATTGACGAGATTGACAGCACCCAGCTCGACCATTTTGGGTACAACCCGACGGTTACCGGCCTCAATCTTAATTTCAACCGTGTGCATTTTGAATGGAAGCGCGAGGAGGATGACTTTGTCACGGCACTCGATGCGCGCAGCGCGAATTATCGGCCGGTGGTCACGACGTCGCGCATGGCCATTGTTGATCGGGTGGATCCCGTTTTCACATATCGGGATTTGGGCGATATTGATCAGTGGACGGTTGCGCGGGGTTCATTGAATGATGAAGGATCACGCTGGTTGCCCGTGCGCCATCCCGCCCTGTACGCAGGCGAAGTTTTCGCGACCTTTGCGCGCAGCCATGGCATTGTTCTGAAGGCCCCGAAAGAAACGGTTAAACCGCCCACTGGCACACCGCTGGCGACCTTTGAGGGCGAGCCGCTGACAGAAGTCATGCGTGGGATGTTGCGCTATTCAACGAATATCACCGCAGAGGCGGCGGGCCTGTCGGCGACTAACCAACGTGTCGGGGAAAAACGAGGTCTGCGGACCTCTGCCATCGGAATGGCGCGTTGGATAACAGAACGCTGCGGCGGGATAACACCGCATTTTGTTGATCATTCTGGTCTGGGCGACTTGTCGCGGGTATCGCCTGCGGATGCGGTTGGTATGCTGGCGGCACCCGATGTGAAGCAAACATTGCAGCCGATCATGCGTGACATCCGGTTGGTCGGCGACGATCAGAAGGTTATCGAACGCGCTGGTATGTCTGTGCGCGCCAAAACAGGGACATTGAATTTTGTGTCTACGCTAGCGGGCTATGTGCGCACAGACAAAGGCCGTGATCTGGCTTTCGCGATTTTTGCCTCTGACCTTGAGGCACGGCAGGCGGGCATCCTGGAAGGTGCGGAACGACCACGCGGCGCGCGTACCTTTAATACGCGCGCGCGGCGACTGCAGCAGGATATTCTAAAGCATTTGGCGCTGCGACTGCCTGCTTAAAGGGTCATGTGCCGGGCACGTGCGCCACGCTCAATGGCTGCAGCATGCAAACGGTCAAGGTTTAATTCGTCCCTGATTTCTTCCAGCATGCGCACTTCGGGCCCAACAATACGGCCATCAGCAGCCGCAACATCGCAGGACAGCGCGTAAGCCGTTTCGTAAAGATGGTCGGGAAGGGCGTCGCGGATCAGACCAAACAATGCCTCAAGCCCATCTTCCTGCTCTAACAGGTCAAAGACCATTTTGGACATGCGGGGCAGTCGTTCGGCATCGTAGCCCGCAAAGACGGGTAGGTTGTTGATCACGTTGCTCATCTTCACAAGTTCGGCTGTGCGAATATGCTCGTCAGATGCTGACATAGCGATCATCAACGCGGCAAGGCTGTCTTGTGCGGTCATTGTGGCGTCTTCAAGCATGATCAATTCCTTTACTTCTGCTTACCCATTTATTGACGCCTTGTCAGTCTCGCAATAGGGAGAGCGCGCAGCGGCGCTCATAATGACGCCGCGTAGGATGTGAGATAACCCATGAGCAATCTGCGAGAAGCGGCGATGACGTCGAAGGCTTGGCCCTTTGTAGAGGCGCGCGCATTGCTCAAACGGTATGAAAACAAGGCGCCCGAAAAGGGATATGTCCTGTTCGAAACCGGCTATGGTCCATCTGGTCTGCCGCATATCGGCACCTTTGGCGAGGTTTTGCGCACGACAATGATCCGGCGTGCATTCGAAGTTATTTCTGACATTCCGACCAAAATGATCTGTTTTTCGGATGATCTGGACGGCATGCGCAAGATTCCAGGCAATGTGCCACAGCAAGAAATGCTGGCCGAGCATATGCACAAGCCGCTGACATCTGTGCCCGATCCATTTGGCGAATACGAGAGTTTTGGCCACCACAATAACGCTATGCTGCGCCGGTTCTTGGATACGTTCGGCTTTGAATACGAATTCTATTCGGCCCGTGAATTTTACCGGACTGGTCAGTTTGATGAGATCCTCAAGCGTGCCGCCGAACGCTATGACGACATCATGGAAGTCATGCTAAAGTCATTGCGCGAAGAACGCCGCGAGACCTATTCGATCTTTTTGCCAATCCATCCCGAAACGGGCCGTGTGCTTTATGTGCCGATGAAAAATGTTGATGCCGTCAAAGGCGAAGTGACGTTTGACGATCCAGACGGTCGTGAATGGACGCTGCCTGTGACGGGCGGCAACGTCAAACTGCAGTGGAAGCCTGATTTTGGCGCGCGCTGGGCTGCATTGGACGTCGATTTTGAGATGTACGGCAAAGAGCACGCCACGAACACGGCGATTTACGACCGCATTTGCGAGATTTTAGGCGGCAAGAAGCCGAACCATTTCTCATACGAGCTGTTCTTGGATGAAAGCGGTCAGAAGATTTCAAAGTCGTCCGGCAATGGCATTTCGATTGATGAATGGCTGACCTATGCGTCGACAGAATCCCTGAGCTATTTTATGTATCTCAAGCCCAAGACCGCCAAGCGGATGCATTTCGATGTGATCCCAAAGGCCGTGGATGAATATCATCAACAGCTGCGCGCGTATGCCGATCAAGATGATGCAGGCCGCGCCAATAACCCTGTGTTCCATATTCACGGGGGCGATGTGCCTGCCTCTGACATGGTTGTGCCATTCGCGATGCTGCTGAACTTGGCCTCTGTTTCGGGCGCCGAAGACAAAGACACGCTGTGGGGCTTTATCCAGCGCTATGCGCCGGATGCGTCTGCCGAAAATAACCCGCAGATGGATCAAGCGGCAGGCTTTGCCGTGCGGTATTACAATGACTTCGTGAAGCCCAATAAGACTTACCGCACGCCGACGGATCA
>NZ_JAFMHR010000133.1:5690-7872 GCF_017854415.1 Yoonia sp.
TATGCCAGCCCTAATATCAAGCGCTTGTTTGGGAGCTCTGCCAATTTCGGCAACATGGTCCAGCAAGGCTATCCGATGGTTTGGGACAACGCAGAAGTTCGTTTTCTCGATCTGCGCGATGTACGCGGGAACCTGTGGCAAAAAGTGACGGTACGCGATTCCCAAGGCGGGCTGCATGTTCTGGATTACCAGATGGTTGAAACTGCCGAAGGCTGGCAGATTAACGGTGTGCAATTGCTGCCCGCACCAAGCGTCGGGGCCTAGTCATCGTGCCCCCGTTGCGCTGCCTACCGTCACGGTCCACTTAGAATAACTTCATTCCAACCAGCTAGCCCTCTGCCAAGCGGTCTGCGGCATTACGCCCAGACCTTTTGCGCAAAAACCAAGAGGGTCAATTGATGAATAAAGCAATTACAGACGGGATCGTATTCGATCCGCTGCCATTTTCCGCGGGCCTTGCACTTTGGTCCAGTGGCGACGGCACACCCGGTTCGCCAAGTTATGCAATTAGCGGGTCGGGTGTGTTCGTCGCCGCCGATCAGGACTTTTCGGGCTGTCTTGAAATCCTGAAAACCGACCCGACGACCAAGCTGCGCTTTATGGGTGAAACACCAATTCTGGCTGGTTGCTATCTACAAGTCACAGCACGTGTCAAAGCCGTTGCAGGTCCATTGCCGGCTGTTGCAATCGCAGGCTGGGCAGGGGCCGCAGGCGGTATTCCGGCGTTCGGCCTTCCGCAATCTGGTCCCGCGGTTCAATTAGCGACTTATGGCACTGTGGTCGAGATTAAGGCGATCATCGCAACTGCGGACCGTGCCGGCGTCGATCTTCCGTGGTCAGGCGCGCAATATGGTCACATCGGTCTTGACCTGACTGGGCCAAGTGGCGGTCTGGTGCGCATCGACGACATAAAAATCGAAGACGTGTCATCCGTCTTTACGCGCGATTTGGTCGGCCTTGTCGATGTCCGCGACTATGGCGCCAAGGGCGACGGTGTGACCGATGATAGTGCCGCCTTTAACGCTGCTGACAGCGCCGCTGATGGTCAAACAGTGATGGTACCTGCAGGTGATTATTTGTTGGAAAACAATGTCACAATGCAAAGCCCGGTCCGGTTTGAAGGGCGTATCATTCAATCAGCAAGTTACCGGTTCATCCTGCAACGTGACTACGACTACAACGCCTATCTGGCTGCATTCCAAGACGAAGAGACAGCGTTCAAAAAGGCCTATCAAGCGTTGATCAATTTCTCTGATCATGATTCGCTGGACCTTTGCGGGCGGCGGGTCCAATTGCGCGAACCTGTTGATATGCAGGCCGCAGACCCGACGCGGACCCGTTTTGAAACGCGCCGTGTGATCCGCAACGGGCAGTTCGAGCCTGCGGATGGTGCCGCTTGGGATACGGTCGTTGTGACATCGCAAGCGACCTATTCGGTCTCTGATGACAACCGTCTGACGAATGTGGTTGATGCCGCCAGCATTGCCGTCGGATCATTGGTAGAAGGCAACGGTGTCGGCCGCGAGATTTACGTTAGCGCGGTCAACGTCGGCGCGCAAACAATTGAACTAAGCCGCCCGTTGTTCGATGCAGAAGGCACGCAGGTTTTCACCTTTACCCGCTTTCAATACATGCTTGATTTTTCCGGCTATGAAAAACTGAGCCAGTTCATTCTGGACGACATCGAATTTCAGGGTCGCGGCGTTGCCAGCGGGATTATGATGGCGCCGGACGGTTTCACATTCCACGTCCGCGACTGCTTTGTGAACAAACCCAAGGACCGTGGGATAACATCGCCCGGCGTGGGCTGTCAGGGCATGATGATTGACCGCTGTCAGTTAATCTCTGACGAACAAGCGGTGCCTGTCGCGGCCCGCGTCAGCATCGGCTTTAACGCCAATGCCAATGACGTAAAAATCCGCAGCAACCGAACGAGCAAGTTCAAGCATTTTTGTGTCTTGGCGGGTTCGGGCAACTTGATCACAGGCAACCATTGGTTCCACGGTGATGATGAAATCAACGGGGTGCGCAAAGGTGGCATCATCATCACCCAGCCCAATCCTAAAACTATTTTCACGGGCAATTACTGCGACAACAACTTTATCGAATGGACCAATGAACATTCAAGCGAACCGGCTTTCGGGGCCCAGTTTTCCTTTGGTGGCCTGACGATCACGGGCAA
>NZ_JAFMHR010000134.1 GCF_017854415.1 Yoonia sp.
TGGCCTGCCCAGATGCGCACCGTTTGGGGCGATCACGAGCGGTTCGAAAAGACCTATTTTGCGGACTACAAGAATTACTACTTTACTGGCGACGGCTGCAAGCGCGACGCAGACGGCTACTATTGGATCACGGGCCGTGTTGATGACGTGATCAACGTGTCCGGCCACCGGATGGGCACCGCCGAAGTCGAAAGCGCACTGGTCGCCCATGCGAAAGTCGCTGAGGCTGCAGTTGTTGGATACCCGCACGACATCAAAGGGCAGGGCATCTACGCCTATGTCACATTGATGAACGGCGAAGAACCATCCGATGCGCTGCGCAAGGAACTTGAGGTTTGGGTCCGCACTGAAATTGGTCCGATTGCCAAACCAGACCTTCTGCAATGGGCACCCGGTTTGCCAAAAACCCGTTCCGGCAAGATCATGCGTCGTATTCTGCGCAAAATTGCCGAGGATGACTTCGGCGCGCTTGGTGATATCTCGACACTGGCAGATCCGTCGGTTGTTGAGGATCTGATCGAGAACCGTATGAACCGTAGCAGCTGATCGGTTTGCCCTTTATTTGAGAAGGCCGCACTGCAACGTGCGGCCTTTCTTTAATTGGCAGATTGCATTGGGATCACGTGCTTGCCCGACGAAACCCATTCCGCCTTTCTCATCGCGGCACCTGTCATATATTCCACAAACAGGCGTGCTGGGCTGTCGATAGGGGCGTTTGCCGGATAGATCGCATAGATTTCAAACGGACGCGCGCTTTGATTTGGGAGGACTTGCACGAGTTCTCCGGCCTTGACGTGGTCGATCATCAGGGCTGTTGCCTCGATCAAGAAGCCCAAATCAGCCAGCATGAACTGCCGTCCCATTTCGAAGTTGTCGCAAGACATGACGACCCGAGGCTCGCGCGTTGGGGTGCTTGCCCCGATGAGGCTTGCAAGGGATTTCCAAGGGATTTTGAAGGTTTCGATGCGGTCCCATTCGGCAAGGTCGTCGAACGTTTTCAATGCGGGCCGCGTCGCAATATACCGCGGCGTCGCAAAAACCCCGAGCATCAAGTGTGCGATTTTTTTCGCCTTATAAGAACTGTCGTCCAACCCGTCCACGCGCCCGCGAATGGCCAGATCAAAAGCTGATCCTTCGAGTTGGACACTGTGGTCTGAGACATGCAGCGAAAGCTGGATTTTGGGATAGGCTTTGGCGAAGCCTGTGTAAAACTCGCAAAAAGGCTGGTTTGCGCTTGATGTGTTCATCGTGATCGACAACTTGCCAACCGGCTGTTCGATACGGCGATTGATAGCGGCCAACCCCTCTTGTGCGGCTGTGGTCATCCGCTGTGACGCAGCCAGCAATTCAGTCCCCGCATCCGTCAACGACATCCGCCGCGTCGAACGGTAGAGCAGAGGCGTGCCCAACTGCCCTTCAAGCTGGGTGATGTGGTGGCTGATCACCGATGGCGACAGCTTCAGCGACTTGGCCGCCGCGCGGAACGAGCCAAGCTCGGCCACTGTTTGAAAGATGGCAATCGTCCGTAATTGATCAATCATTGTTCGACCCCATCGAATTATAATTGCGATTATCGCTATCTTATTGGCCAATAGATTCCATGCAATCAATATGTGCACGCTCAATTCAGGGGCGTTTGATCCAGCACAAAGGAACAGAACAATGACCATGATGATTTCAATCGCCCGCGTTTCGACAACCGAAAACCCGACGGGCTCTGCCGTTTATGAAGCCGAACACAAAGCCTTGTTCGGAGATGCGATGACAATCAAAGCAATCCTGCGCGACCCCAACGATGCGTATCAAGTTGCCGTCGTCGGCGAAGTGACAGACCTTGAAAAAGTCCGCAACGTCAGCCGCACGCCCGAAGGCGATGCGTGGATGCGCAAATACGGTTTTGTCGAACAATTGTCCTATTTTCTGGAGGAATGATTGATGTTGGTACTTTCATGGCTGTACGCCCTCTTTTCACCCGAAATCACGCATCTGCCCGAAGTTGGCGATCAGGGAACGGATGATTATGCCTTGTACTATCAGAGCCATTTTATGTTCGGATTTCCGCACGCTTGGCGATAGACATAGCCCACGATCGTGCACTGATATGGTCGCAAATATTTAGAAACGAACCTAAACCGCGCCGACAAGCGCGGTTTTTCACTGGCAACGAGGGGAACTTGGTGCTGTTAAGCCTAACCCTGCTGGGATAACACGCTGCCAGCCTGTGTTGCAGAAAGCCAGTTCAATGCCTGATCCATGCCTCAAGATGGTGCTCGTGACGCCAGAGATTCCGTACAATACCGGTGCTATCGGGCGGACGTGCGTGGCACTGGACCTTGAGCTGATCCTGATAAAACCATACGGGTTTTCAATCGAAGAAAAGGCCGTGCGGCGGGCAGGTATGGACTATTGGAAACATGTGAACCTAACCGAATATGATAGCTGGGAAGCCTTTATAGATGCTCGGCACCCACCGCGAGATGCTATGTATTTCTTTGAGGAATATGGCGCAGGCACAGTCTATGACCCCGAATATCAAGAGGATGCGTATCTTGTCTTTGGCTGCGAATCCAAAGGTTTGCCTGCGGCGATACTGGACGGGATGCACGACCGCACATTTAACTTGCCTATGCTAAATCCAAAGGTCCGGTCATTGAACTTGGCCAATGTCGCCACGGCTGTAATCTATCAAGCAATGCGCAAGCGGCTAGGCGGTTAGCGGCGGCGTTAGGACTGATCCATCTTCACGTTCACCTGCTCGCTTTCGAGCAGTTTTACCTCGCGCTGCGGGAATGGAATACTGATCCCGTTTTCAGCAAAAGCATCCCATAGCGCCAAGAACACATTGCCGCGAATGTTCGTTAACCCGCCTGTAGGGTCCTTGATCCAGAACCGCAGGATATAGTCGACCGAACTGTCGCCAAAGCCCACAATATGACATACTGTGTTGCGGTCACTGAGGACCCGATCCACGCTTTGCGCGGCTGCAATTGCGATGCGCCGTACGTCATGAGGATTGTCATGGTAGGCCGTGCCGAAATGGATATCGAGGCGCACAAAATCGTTTGAGTGCGACCAGTTAACCACCTGTCCGGTGATAAGGTCTTCGTTCGGGATCAGGTATTCGCGGCCATCGCGGGTCACGACCGATACATACCGCGCACCCAGCGAATTGATCCACCCAAAGGTATCACCCAGGCTGATCACGTCACCTGGCTTGATCGACTTGTCCAGCAGGATGATGACGCCGGAAACGAGGTTCGACACGACCTTTTGCAGACCAAAACCAAGGCCGACACCAATGGCACCCGACAGCACAGCAAGGCCTGTCAGATCGATCCCAAGTGCGCGGACTCCAAGGAAAAATGCAGCCCCATAAAACGCGATCTGCACGCCTTTTACGATCAAGACCTGCATAGATGGGCTAATGTCTTCGTTCGCCTTTACGCGGGTTGTCGTCGTTGTTGTAAAGAACCGGGCGAGGCTGATGAGAACGCCTAGGATCACCAACCCTTGGACGAGCAATAATAATGAAAAGCGGACTTCGCCCATGCTAAAGCCGATACTGTCTAGCAGTCGTTCGGCGGAATCGAGAAGGCCGAGGATCTGTAGCGTCGCCCAAGTCCACGCGCCATAACGGACGAATTTGCGCAGTGAGGGGCTTTTGATCAGGCGGGTCGCAAAGACGATGCCAAGCCAAGCAAAGGCAAGCGTGCCAATCACGCTAAGCAGGTAGCTGCGGCTTGGCCATGTCGCTTCGCGCATAGCGAGGATAACGACCCAGATCAGCGTGACAAAAAAGATCGCGCGAAGCCGCTGATGTACGACAACAAGAATGCGCATCCGCCATTTTGGCCAGTTTTCGCGCGATCCCATCCAAGCGCGAATGCGCGGGCCAAGGATCGCCCGCAAAATATGCGCCACCACAAACACGCCTATGGCGATCAGGATTTGATAAAGGTTCCACGTCCGAAACAGTGTTTCGACGAAAAGTTGGCCTTGGGCTAGCAAGTCACTGCTGATGCTCAGGACTTCGTCAATCGCCACTTCCGGGGCGGTCGGAGAGACGACAACCTCTTGTTCTGTTTGGTGTTGTGCCATTTTAACCTGACTGTATCCGCGCTTGTGTCAGCGTCGCATGATCGGGGTCGGACAGGCAAGTGCGTCCGCAACATGGCAACCCTGCTGTCTTTCACCGCTGACGCAAAACCTAGGCTTGTTTGAGCGAGGCCGAAACAGTAACATTTTCCTCAAATGCTGCAGTGAAAGTTAACCGTTATGTCGATTTCCATCATATTGTTACTGGTTGCCGCAGGCGTCCTCATTCTGCCCAGTCTGGGTGGGGATGAAGACGAGGATGAAATTGTCGACAATCGCAGCCAGATTCGCGGCGGTCCAGAAGATGACACTCTGACCGGAACTGCGGGGGCAGACCTTATTCAGGGGTTCTTTGGGAACGACACAATTACCGGCAACGGTGGTTTGGATGAACTCAAAGGCGGTCCCGGCAATGACACTATCACTGGCGGTTCAGGACGCGATATTATTGATGGGGCCAGTGGCGCAGACAAAATATACGGACTTGAGGGCAACGACACCATCGAAGGTGATGCCGATGACGACTATATCGACGCCGGTTTCGGAAGCGACGTTGTCCGCGGCGGCTATGGGAATGATGTCATTTTGGGCGGCCCGGGCGCGCGGCTTGTTGATGGCGAATTGGTTGATGCAACAAATCGCGACGATACACTGCGCGGTGAAGCAGGCAACGATATAATCTATATTTGGGGCGGAAGCGGACTTGCTGTCGGTGGGCAGAATGATGTCGATGAGGCCGATGATTTTGATACGCTGGTTCTGGTCACAGGTAAGGCAGAACTCGACGATCCAGCGGGTGATACGAAGTTCTATGCACTTGCCAACAGGAATGATGATGAAGAAACCCTAGCGATTATTACTGACTTTGACGTGACGGAGCATGAAATGATCCTAACCGTGGATGCGGCGGATGTTGTTAATTTGGGTACTTTACCTGCGTTTAAGGTTACATTCTTAGACACGACGCTCGAGCGGGACAGTGGTGTCGTAGAAGCTGGGACACTTGTTTCGGTTGTGCTGGACCGGCTGACGGATGAAACCGATGTAGCCTATGACAACAGGGTTGCGAATTTCGAGATGTCATCGGCATTCTTCCGCGGTGATATTTTTGCGCAGCCCGGCGTCGGCCTAGATGATGTGGATGTGGCCGTTGCATTTACCAATCAATCCGAAACGCAATATCTTGATGAGATAAGATATGTGAACGTCGTGGATGTCTTGGGTCCAGAAAGCCCTTTGAAATTTGCGGCGACAGTAAACAAAGTCGCATTGAACTTCACACCTTGAATTCCTGATCTCGTATTGTCTTTACGTGACTAGCTCCTAACCCAATAGGCTTGCAGCGTTGGGTCTTGATCTATATGGGCAACCTCATGAAAAAGGTTTTTGACATGGATGATCGCGCACGCCTGCCTTGGCGTTTCTTTGGTGCGCGCAGCACAATCCTAGCCCGCAGGTAACACACTCCGTTTCCGCACGCCTGACGACCCCTGACATTTCAAATACGGGAGAGGACAATGTCCCCCAAAACGATCTATGACAAAATCTGGGATGCGCACGTAGCCCACGAAGCCGAAGACGGCACTTGCTTGCTTTATATCGACCGCCATCTGGTGCACGAAGTGACCAGCCCGCAAGCCTTTGAAGGTTTGCGCATGGCAGGCCGCAAGGTGCGCGCGCCAGAGAAAACAATCGCTGTGCCTGATCATAACGTGCCAACAACACCGGGCCGCGACGATCCCAAGAACATGACCGAAGACAGCGCCATTCAGGTGGCCGCCCTTGATACCAACGCAAAGGAATTCGGCATTCACTACTATCCGGTCTCTGACGTCCGTCAGGGCATCGTGCATATCGTTGGACCGGAACAGGGTTGGACCCTGCCAGGCATGACGGTTGTGTGCGGCGATAGCCATACGGCAACCCACGGTGCGTTCGGCGCATTGGCGCACGGCATCGGCACGTCAGAGGTCGAGCACGTTCTGGCCACGCAAACGCTGATCCAGCGCAAGGGCAAGAACATGAAGGTCGAGATCACAGGCAAGCTGCGCTCCGGTGTAACAGCCAAGGACATTACCCTGTCCGTTATCGGGGCCACAGGCACCGCTGGCGGCACCGGCTATGTGATCGAGTATTGCGGCGAGGCGATCCGTGAACTGTCCATGGAAGGGCGCATGACCGTGTGCAACATGGCGATTGAGGGCGGCGCACGCGCTGGCCTGATCGCTCCGGATGAAAAGACCTATGAGTACTGCATGGGTCGCCCACACGCACCAAAAGGTGCCGCATGGGAAGCAGCGGTCGCTTACTGGAAAACGCTGTTCACCGACGAAGACGCGCATTTCGATAAGGTCATCACGTTGAAAGGCGAAGATATTGCACCCGTTGTTACTTGGGGTACATCGCCAGAAGACGTTTTGCCGATCACGGCAAATGTTCCAGCCGCTTCCGATTTTACGGGCGGCAAAGTGGGCGCAGCGCAGCGTTCGCTTGACTACATGGCGCTGACACCCGGCACACCGTTGTCCGAGATCGAGATCGACACAGTCTTTATCGGCTCTTGCACCAACGGCCGGATCGAAGACCTGCGGGCGGCTGCGGCCATTCTAAAGGGTAAGAAAAAGAAAGACGGGTTGCGGGCGATGGTTGTCCCCGGATCCGGTCTTGTGCGCGCACAAGCCGAAGAAGAAGGGCTTGCGCAGATTTTCATCGACGCAGGTTTCGAATGGCGGCTTGCTGGCTGTTCCATGTGTCTGGCGATGAACCCAGATCAATTGGCACCGGGCGAACGCTGTGCGGCCACATCCAACCGTAACTTTGAAGGACGCCAAGGTCGCGGCGGACGTACGCACCTGATGTCCCCTGCAATGGCCGCTGCAGCAGCCATCACAGGCAAACTGACCGACGTGCGGGAGATGATGTAATGCAAAAGTTCACAACACTTAGCGGGATTGCCGCACCGATGCCTTTGGTCAACATCGACACCGATATGATCATTCCAAAGCAGTTCTTGAAAACGATCAAACGCTCTGGTCTTGGCGTGAACTTGTTTGATGAGATGCGCTATGATGATGATCGCAACGAGATTGCAGATTTCGTGCTGAACAAGGCGCAGTACCGCGATACGCAAATCCTTGTCGCGGGCGAGAACTTTGGCTGCGGGTCATCGCGTGAACATGCGCCGTGGGCGATTGCTGATTTCGGGATCACTTGCGTGATTGCGCCGTCTTATGCGGACATCTTCTACAACAACTGCTTTAAGAACGGCATTCTGCCGATTGCCTTGCCGCAAGAACAAGTCGATGTGTTGATGAAAGACGCTGAAAAAGGATCGAACGCGCGGATCGAAGTTGATCTGGAAGCACAGACGATCACCTCTTCAGATGGGGATGTCTTTAGCTTTGAAGTCGATGCCTTCAAGAAGCATTGCTTGATGAACGGGTTGGATGACATCGGTCTGACGATGGAAAAAGTGAAGTCCATTGATCAGTTCGAAGCTGCGGCGTCTGCCGCACGCCCCTGGGTCTGAAGTTAGTTAAATTACCTGAGAAAGCCGCATTATTTGCGGCTTTTTTGCGTTTTACGAGCGTGAAAAGCAATTTGGGTCGTGGGTGCTAGGGAACGGCGTTGGCGCGCATTGGTGAAAATTGAGGCCAAATTTTCGAAATTAGGTTGCAATACGGCACCACTCCATCGCCAATTTAGCCATTATTTAGAGTTTCTTA
>NZ_JAFMHR010000015.1:0-6954 GCF_017854415.1 Yoonia sp.
AAAACCCAAATAGCGAAGTGGGGTAA
This sequence comes from Yoonia sp., assembly GCF_017854415.1. Classification (GTDB taxonomy): domain Bacteria; phylum Pseudomonadota; class Alphaproteobacteria; order Rhodobacterales; family Rhodobacteraceae; genus Yoonia. Next base: position 27 of record NZ_JAFMHR010000015.1, read on the forward strand.
ATCCCATGCCGTTTAGGTGGCTGTATCTGATCAAAAGGGTCGCAGGCGCGCTATCGCGGCGGCTCGGTTTGCAGATTGCGACGCTGTTTCACCGTGCGACCTTGGGGGCTGTTGGCGCTGGTACGCGGTTTCAATTGGGCGTGAATTTTCATCCGTCCGCACAGGTCAGCTTTGGGCGCGAGTGCTACGTCTGGCGCGGTGTTGATGCTTCAAGCGAAAGCCCGACCGGATCGCTACGCGTGGGCGACCGTGTCCAGATCAACCGCGATGTACATCTAGATATGACGGGCGGTTTGGTCATTGGCGACGACGTGATGCTGTCGGAAAGTGCGGTCCTTTACACGCATGAACACGGGCTTGATCCCAGATCGGCACCGCAACTGCGGCCTAAAATGATAGGCTCGGGTGTTTGGGTCGGCATGCGCGCGATCATCCTAGCTGGTTGCCGCGAAATCGGGGTAGAGGCCGTGATTGGCGCAGGCGCAGTTGTGACCAAAGACGTTCCTGCAGGGGCCATCGTTGCTGGCAATCCGGCGCGGATTATTGGCAGAAATCCCGCAGTGAAAGAGGTCGCATGAATATTCTCCATGTCACACCCACGTTCTATCCTGCCACTTATTGGGGTGGTCCGATTTGGTCGACTAAGGCCATTTGCGATGGGATAAATGTGACGTCTGATGTGGATTTGCGTGTTCTGACGACCGATGCGGCTGGCCCCGATCGGTCCCAGCAGATTACCCCTGCGCCTTTGCCTTACCCCGTGCATTACGCCCGCCGCGTGGCGGGGCATAGCATTTCACCTGCCTTGGTACGGCAATTGCCAACCGCGATGCGCTGGGCTGATGTTGTGCATCTGACGGGGGTCTACAACACGCCGACATTGCCAGTTTTTGCACTGGCAAAGGCGATGGACAAGCCGCTTGTTTGGTCGCCGCGCGGGGCGTTGCAAGCGACCGAAGACTGGGAAGACGCCCCGCGGCGTATGGCCAAGAAAAGCTTTGAAGTCGGCCTTAATATCCTGCGCCCCCGCCGCGTTGTTATGCATGCCACGGCGCAGGCAGAGGTCACAGCCAGCGTTCACCGCTTTGCCGGGATGACCACGAAAATCATTCCCAATACTGTTGATATTCCTGACATTCCCACGCGCAAGAAAACCGATCACCAAGACATCAGGTTGATCTTTTTGGGTCGATTGCATCCCAAAAAAGGACTGGCAGAGCTTCTTGCGGCAATGCGCCAACTGCCCGCGCATTTCAGTCTTGATGTTTATGGTTCGGGTGACGCGGATTATTCTAATGCGTTGCACAGTATAGCCGCCGACATGGATGGGCGCGTGTGCTTTCACGGGCATTTGCCTGACGCAGGCAAAGCCAGTGCTTTTGCAAAGGCTGACCTCTTTGTCTTGCCTTCATATGCGGAAAATTTCGGGATCGCGGTGGCCGAAGCCATGGCGCACGGCGTGCCGGTTCTGACCACAACTGCCACCCCTTGGCATGCCCTAGACGCACGCGGCTGTGGGCGTTGCATGGCAATGGGGACGGATGATTTGACAACCGAGATAGCAGTTTTAGCAATACAGGATCTGGTCGCGATGGGTGCGCGAGGGCGTGCGTGGGTTGCGCAGGATTTTGCTACTCAGTCCATGATAGATGCCTTCCTAGCGCTCTACCAAGACCTCGCCACTGTTCGGAAAGCGCAGGTGTTCGCTTGACTGCCCGCGTCGATGTTGCTGCCAACAGGCGCACGCGCAGCTATAGCAATCGCGACATCATGTTGCGAACCGTATGGGCCGCAGCTTGGCCGCTTTTCCGGTTCAGCCCGCGCCCGTTTTGGGGGTGGCGACGTGCAATGCTCCGCGTCTTTGGGGCGCAGATCGGGGCGCAGGTTCATGTATATCCGACAGCGCAAATAACGATGCCTTGGCATCTGCGAATAGGTGATCAGACGGCCATCGGCGACCATGTGATCCTTTATGCCTTGGGGCAGGTTCACATCGGTGCACGGGTTACGATCTCGCAGTACGCACATCTGTGTGCAGGCACGCATGACCGGCGGCAGACCCATCGACCTTTGGTCAAAGCGCCCGTTTGCGTGTGCGATGATGCGTGGATCTGCGCTGATGCCTTTGTGGGGCCAAATGTCACGATCGGTACAGGCGCTGTGCTGGGTGCGCGTGCGGTCGCGATGCGCGACTTGCAGGCAGGTGCGGTTGGTTTTGGCAATCCGATGCAAGTGCGGGTCGCCACATGACGGCGTTGACAGTGATCATTTTGGCCAAAAACGAAGCACGCCACATTGAACGTGCGATTGCGTCAATCAAGGCGGTGGCGACCGACATTTTGGTGGTTGATAGCGGATCAACCGATGACACTGTGGCGCGGGCCACGCAGGCAGGCGCGCGGGTCTTGGACCATGCTTGGACGAATTACGCGACGCAGTTCAATTGGGCATTGGACCAGATCAAAGGGCATGCAGGCTGGGTTCTGCGCCTCGACGCCGATGAAATCGTGACACCGCATTTGCTGGCTGAGATCCGATCAGGCTTGCCCGATGTTGCAGGCATCACGGTGAGGCGCAGCATGTGCTTTATGGGGCAACCTGTTCGGCATGGTGGCATGTTTCCCATTCGTGTCTTGCGTCTTTTTCGCAATGGCATGGGCCGGTGCGAGACGCGGTGGATGGACGAACATATTATCGTGGACGGGCCGCTTATCGCGTTCGCGGGGCAGATCATTGATGACAACCGCAATTCACTCGACTGGTGGACGACCAAGCACAACAGCTATGCCAGCCGTGAAGTCATCGACATTCTAAACCAAGAACTGGGCTTTCTGCCGCAAGATGCCCTCACTGCCAAAGACACTGGCAGGCAGGCTGCGATTAAGCGTTTTATCAAGGAAAAGCTTTATGCGCGCATGCCTTTGGGTGCGCGCGCGGCTGTGTATTTCCTCTATCGCTATGTAGTGCGGGGTGGGTTTCTGGACGGTCGCCAAGCGCGCGCTTTTCATGTCTTGCAGGGGTTCTGGTACCGCTACCTTGTCGATACCAAGCTTGCCGAAGTGCGTCATTACATGACCCAAACAGGTGCCGATCCGGTCACCGCTATTGCCGATATTCTGAACGTAAATGTCGGCATACCACTCATCCTAAATCAGGAGAAGTCCGCATGAAACTATCCATCGTCACAGCCGTTATGAATGGGCGCGCGACCTTGCCGGATATGCTGGCCAGCCTGCGCAGCCAGACGCATCAAGAAATCGAACATATCGTTCAAGACGGAGGTTCGACCGACGGGACATTGGCATATTTACAAACTGATGGTTTGAAAGGAATGCGGCTCAAGTCGCAGGCTGATACGGGTATTTACGACGCGATCAACCAAGGGATCGCACGCGCGACGGGCGATGTGATCGGATTGCTGCATGCGGATGACCGCCTTGCAAGTCCTGACGTTCTGGCATCCGTGGTCGATGCATTCCAGAACCCTGAAATTGACGGTGTCTATGGTGACCTGCAATATGTTGCCCGCGATGATGCGACCCGCGTGATCCGCCACTGGAACGCAGGCCCATATATGGCGGCCAAGCTGCGGCAAGGCTGGATGCCACCGCATCCCACCCTGTATCTACGCAAGTCAGTATTTGCGCGTGCTGGGCTTTATGACACCAGCTTTCACATATCGGGCGACTACGATGGCATGCTGCGGTTTTTGACCAGTGGAAAAGTGCGTCTGGGCTATATCCCACAAGTGATGGTGCAGATGAAAATGGGCGGCGTCAGCAACAGGTCATTTGCGCATATGATCCGGAAAAGCCGCGAGGATTACCGCGCAATCAGACGCCACAACGTCGGTGGAATAGGTACGCTATTCGCCAAAAATGTCTCGAAGTTAGCTCAGTTCAGAGCAGGCGCCTAAGTATAGAAGTACTTTGTTAGCTGATAGAAAATTGGGGCAGCAAAGATCACGCTGTCTAATTGATCTACAAATCCGCCTTGGCCCGGGATCAGGTGTGACCAGTCTTTGACACCACGGTCACGCTTGATTGCGGCCACGACGATGTTGCCAAACATTCCGACAAGCGATGCGATACCCGCCATCAAGGCGGCACCGATCACGCCAAAGGGGGTGATCCAGCTTAGCAAGGCACCGATGACCGCAGCGCTAAGCACGCCGCAGATCAGACCTTCCCAGGTTTTCGGTGAAAGGCCGGGCGCAATTTTGTGCCGTCCGATGCGTCGTCCAAAAAAGAAGTCCAACAGGTCACCGAATTGAACAACCATCACAAGGAATGCGATTAGCAATAACGATCTATCGCCATAACCTGTGATCTCGAGTGCCATTAGCGCAGGAACATGGCTGACGCAGAAGACGGCGATCATCAGCGCCCATTGGGTCTCTGCGACGCGTACCAGAAAACGGTCAGGATTGCCGCGCAGGGCAGACACCATAGGCAGCATCAAGAACGCGTAAACGGGAATGAACACGGTAAATAGGCCAGTCCAGCCAAGCCCGACAAAGACATACTGCAGTGGCAGCACCGCAAAGAAGGCCAGCGCCAATGACAGGTGATCTGCTTGTGCTTTGGTGGTCAACGTCAGGAATTCGCGCAGTGCGGCAAAAGACGCAAAAGCAAACAGCGTCATGATCCCGGGTTTACCCAAAAGCAATGCTGCTCCGATAAAAGCGACCATGCCCCACCAGCTTTGAACGCGGGTCATATATGTATCGAGCATTGGGTTCGCTTCATGCACTGGTTGACGCGCGCGCAAGACTTCACCCAACACAGTCAGCGCTATCAAAATGCCGAAACTACCAAAGGCTAGCAGCAGGATATCATTGGTGGTGTCGTTCATTTGCGCACCTCTGGCCGTTGGGCCAACAGCGCGTCAGACGCACGTTTGAGAAAGTCATCCTTGCTTTCGCCATCCATCACGTGGATCGGTTTTCCGAATGTGACGGTACAAATGAGCGGCAAGGGGATGATTTCGCCTTTTGGCATAATCTCGGTCAGGTTTGCGACCCATGTCGGGACCAGTTCGACCTGCGGGCGGGCCAATCCCATGTTATAAAGCCCTGCTTTGAAAGGCAGCAGCGGGTCGTCGGTCATGTTGCGATTGCCTTCGGGAAAGATGATCAAAGACGACCCTTCGTCGAGGGCGGCAATAATCTTGTCCATTGGCTTGTCTTTCACCTCGGGGCGCCGATCGACAAGGACGCAGTTGAAAACCTCTGGTCCGACAAAGGCGCGCAGCTTGTTTTTCAACCAGTAGTCAGCCGCGGCCACCGGGCGCACAGTCCGGCGCATCGCAGGCGGCAAAACCGACCAAATCATGGGCATGTCAGCGTTGCTGGTATGATTAGCAAAATATACGCGCTGGCGCGGGACGGGTTCAATCCCCTTCCAATCAGCCCTGACAGCGGTGATCGCGCGGGCAAAAATGCGGATGGATTGGCCGACGATGCGGGCGGCAAACTGGCGTAAGAATTTCATATCACTGACTTTGACAAAGCGAATTGCCTTTGAAAAGGAAAAAGCCCCGCCCTTAATCCAAGGGCGGGGTGCTTGGGGCGAAACCTAGGACGTTTCACCGACGTATTCAGTCAAGAGCTTTTCGTTTCTGGCTTCTTCGATACGGTTAATACGGTCTTCGGACATACGTTCCTCAAAGCGGTATTTCACAAAGTTTACCAGCGCGAGCGTCAGCATCATCACCGACATTCCCCAGAAACCCTTGGTTGCCAAAGGCACTTCGGTCGAAAGCCAGAGTGAGAGGCCAAGCATTCCATATGCAACGACGACACCGACGCCATTAATAAACATAATCAGTGAGTTATCAGATTTATTGTGGTTCATTGTTCTGCTCCTTTTACTGTTCTTTGGTCTGGTGTGAAGAGGTCTTGGTAGATCTGAGACGGGCAAGCACATCGTCAGCGGTCGTGCGGGTTGCTACGCCAAACCCGGCATCGGCCATACGGTTAGTGATACTGTCGCCTTGTAGGTCTTGGTTGATGTCGGCCAGTATTTCGGCCTTTTCGAATGGATCATCGCGCCCCAGAACACGTGCGATCAGATCCTCGGCTTCTTGGGTCGAGTTGCTCGACATGCCGGATCTTGTCATTTTCATCTGAATGTCTTGTTCGCGCTTAACCGCCCGTGCTTGGATGGCGCCTTGCTTTAAGTCGATGATGCGGCGATGTCCGGCCTCGATTGAGCTGCTTAGGCGGACAATTTTTTGATCCAGCTGTTCCAGCGTTTCGTGGCGCACAGTCAGTTCATTCTCCATTGTCGCGATGGCGCGGGCGGCTTCGGTTGCCATGTCTTCGCGTCCTTTTTCCAACGCCTCGGTGGCGCGTCCAGTCAAGTCGACAACGCGTCCCTTGAGCGCGCTATGTTGTTGTTCCTCGGCGCGTTGGCGTTGAATGAGGCTGGCGAGCGTGGCTTTCCCGGCGCGCAAACCCGCGTCACTTTCGCGTATTTTTTGATCAATTAACTCAATCGCAAAGGCATCGCGGACGCGGTCTTCGGCGCGGGCGCTCTGGCCGTTCATCATTGTAACGAGTGTCTTAAACATGCGTTCCTCCATTTTCAATCATTTTATGAACATTGTTCATGAATTAGATCTAAGGGGACTGGAGCTGTATTGCAAGAAAATTATGAACATTGTTCAAAAATATCTACTTGGGAGCTGTAAGCTGCCTCAAAACAAGGTTGATCATGCGACCTATATCACCAGCGGGAACACTGATGCGGGCCTCATCTAGCCCTAAAACCACGATTCCATGCACAGAAGAGAACAGCGCGCGGGTTAGAAGAATCCGGTTTTCAAGCGATTCTTCAGGAAATAGCTGCGTTAGTGGGCCGATGATATGGCCAAACAGCTTTTCCATTTCGGCGATGTACCAATCAGGGGCTGCTTGTCCTGACGG
>NZ_JAFMHR010000015.1:7189-10542 GCF_017854415.1 Yoonia sp.
AAATCACGCGCGCGCAAGGCAGCTAGACCTTGCGTTGCGATTGTCGCCTCGGCGATATCGATGAGTTTTTCGCGCAATTCTGCGCGGCGCGTTTCTGTCTTGCTGGCCATCAGTGGGTCCTATTGGTGAACGTAGTTCATTTATAGGCCATCAGACTGTCGCTTGAAAGGGCGATCACGACGCGCGGTCTACTCTGTCTTCACCGGCGCACCACCCGCAAAGCTATTCACACTGTGATAACCGATGGGGTCTTCCTGCATTTGAAGGTGCAGCCCGTCGTCTGTGTATGGATGCGCGCGGGCAAGGTCTTCGTCGAAATCGATACCCAAGCCTGCGCCAGTCGGGACGGGGATATAGCCATCCTCTACCACGATACTGCCTTTGATCAGGTTGTGATGAAACGGCGTTTCAATGGTTTCTGCCATCAAGATATTTGGGATCGATGCCCCAAGCTGGACATTCGCCGCCCACTCTACCGGACCCGCATAAAGATGCGGCGCGATCTGTGCGTTATAGACTTCGGCTATAGCTGCGATCTTTTTGGTTTCCCAAATGCCACCCGAACGCCCCAAGGCAGGTTGCAAAATTGTTGCCGCTCCTGCGCGCAACACAGGCGCAAATTCAGCCTTAGTTGTCAGGCGTTCACCAGTAGCGACAGGGATGTTCACGGCCCCCGCGACCTTTGCCATCTCGGCTACATTGTCTGGCGGAATAGGCTCTTCGTACCACAGTGGGCCGTACGGTTCGATAGCTTTGCCTAGCCGGATCGCCCCGCCTGTGCTGAACTGCCCATGCGTGCCGAAAAGCAGATCGGCGCGGTCACCAACGGCCTCGCGGATAGCTTTGCAAAAAGCGACAGACAACGAGATGTCATGCATCGACGGCATGTGGCCGCCACGGATTGTGTAGGGGCCAGCGGGGTCAAATTTAACAGCTGTATAGCCCTTTTCGACCATATCAAGCGCGACTTCGGCGGCCATTTCGGGGCTTGCCCAAAAGTCTGGCAGGGGATGCGAGGGACGCGGATAAAGATATGTATAGGCGCGGATGCGGTCATTGGTGCGTCCGCCAATCAGCGCATGAACGGGGCGGTCGCGGTCTTTGCCCAAGATGTCCCAACAGGCCATTTCCAATCCAGACCAAGCGCCAATGCCTGTCAGGTCGGGGCGTTGGGTGAAGCCAGACGAATACACACGGCGGAACATCAGCTCGATATTCTCGGGATTTTCGCCCGCCATATGGCGTTCAAAAACATCCTTGATCACGGCCTTCATGGCCTCTGGTCCGACCGAGGAAGCATAGCATTCGCCGTATCCTACAATCCCGGTGTCTGTCGTGACCTTCGGGATGATCCAATAACGCCCACCCCAACCGGGGGCAGGTGGGGCGGTGACAATGATATCGAGATCAGCGAGCTTCATTTTGAATTCCTTAGTCGAACACAATCACATTGCGTTTGGCGCTGCCGGTTTTGGTGTCGGCGATCGCCTCGTTGATCTGCTCAAGCGTCCACCGCCCAGAAATCAGTTCGTCCAGTTTCAAGCGCCCTTGTTCATATAGGTCGACCATCCATGGAATGTCGCGCGCAATCACGACGTCGCCCATTTTGGAACCAACCATGCCTTGGCCGGTCGCAGCCAACATCACCGGTTCGTAGGTAGACATGGCGCCGGAATGCGGCATGCCGACCATGATAACCTTGCCACCGTTGGCCAGATATTGCGGGGCTGAATCGTAGGCTGGAATCGCACCCACTGTGACAAAAACGGCATCTGCGCCGCGCCCCATTGCTGCCTTGGCAGCGCGCCAAGGTTTATCAGCCGTCGCAAGCACGCCGTCGGTCGCACCAAATTCTTTCGCGATAGCAAGTTTTTCCTCGGACATGTCCACGGCAATGATCCGGCGTGCGCCCGCAATGCGCGCGCCTTGGATTGCGTTTAGCCCGACACCGCCCGCACCAATAACAACAACATCTTGGCCAGCACGCAGGCCTGCTGCGTTTACCACAGCGCCAACACCGGTGATCACACCGCAAGCCAGCAACGATGCGGCTTCCATGCCGATGCTTTCAGACAATTTCACTACCTGACTTTGATCAACAACGACCTTTTCGGCAAAGCCGCCTGTGTTCATCGCCTGATGTATTGGGCCGCCATTGGTATCCGTCAAAGGACCGCTGGCCATATCGCTTTCACATGCCACCGGCTTTCCGCCTGCGCACGACGGGCAGCTTCCGCACGCACGAATGAGGGTAACCAGGACCGGATCACCAACCGCAACACCGCGTACACCATCACCGATCGATGTGACATGCCCTGCCGCTTCGTGGCCGTAGACCGCGGGCAGTGTGCCGCCCCATCCACCGTCGATGAACGAGATATCTGAATGGCAAATGGCGCAGGCTTTCAGCGTCACTTCGACTTCGCCCATTTTGGGGGCTGCAAGCGTGACAGTTTCAATTGTAAGGGGCGCGCCAAATTCGCGGCAAACGGCTGCTTTTATTTGTGACATAGAAATGGTGTCCTGAGTTGTCGTGTTTGCGTTGATCCTGCGGCGTCAGAGCGCCCTATGCAAGTCAGAACACGACGTTATTCTTTGCGCGGTCGTTTTGGCCTCGGTGTTCGGATAAAGACAAAAATACAACCAATTGTCAGGATGGCGGATAGCAGAAAAGGTGCACCTGGCAGATAGACTGGGCCGTCGCCCGCCGTGAAATACCAAAACGTTTGTGTGACGGCTAGCGGTGCGACAATTGTCGCGACCGCGTTGATAGAAGTCACTGTGCCTTGCAGCTCGCCCTGTTGGCTATCTGATGCGGTTCGCGACATAATCCCCTGTAGCGCTGGCCCCGCGATGGACCCCAGTGCCGTCAAAGGTGTCAGTGCCAAAGCAACCCAGCCGTTCGTAACAAACGCGAGTGCGACAAAGGCCACGACATCTATGGAAAGCCCCAATATCACAGCATTTCGTTCACCGATCAGGCGCAAGATCGGCCGGATCAATAAGCCTTGGACAATCGCGATGCCGATTCCAAAAATCCCTAACGATAGGCCGATCATACCCGGCCCCCAGTCGAAACGCTCTGCCCCGAAATAGGCCCAAACGCCGGGATAGACGAAAAACGCGATGGTATAAACGAACGTGATCAGCATCAGCTTTTTCAAGCCAGGCAGTTGGCCGATGTTCTTGAAAGCACCTAGCGGGTTCGCGCGTCGCCACTCAAAGGGGCGGCGAATGCGGTCTGTGACGGTTTCCGGCAAAACATAATACCCGAACACTGCATTTGCGGCAGCAAGGAACGCAGCCGCCCAAAAGGGTGCGCGCGTGCCGTATTCGGCCAATAGTCCTCCGAA
>NZ_JAFMHR010000015.1:10915-16087 GCF_017854415.1 Yoonia sp.
ACGGGCAGGATTAATCCAATGCCCATGCTGTCCAGCATAACCGAAATCAGGATGAAAGTGACTGCGAGACGTTTATTCATTACAGCATGGGTAAGCTGTTCGGTTTCGTTTGCAAAGGATATGTTTCGAGGGGTGCGAATTTAGGCGAAGTGCCCTGTAGCATTGAGAAAATCGACAAGGTGTGCTGCGAACTCATCGGGCTTTTCTACACAAGGCAAATGGCCCGTGCGGCGGATCAATGCAAATTGCGATCCGGGGATTAAATCGACCGTTTCGCGCACGAGATCAGCGGGTGTCGATGCATCCTCGGTCCCGGCAATGCCAAGCGTTGGGATACGTAACCCGCTTGTTGGCGTATAGAAATCTGTACCCGAGATGGCGGCGCATACACCTGCGTAGCCTTCAATGGGCGCGGCTTCAAACATCGCTTTCCATACGGATATCGCAGGCGTCGCGTAGAAATCGCGCCCGAACCAGCGCTGCATAACACCGTCGGATATTGCAGCCATGCCGCTTGCGCGGATCGCATTGATCCGGTCTTCCCAGAAATCCGGATTACCAATTTTGGCTGCAGTGTTCGACAGAACCATTGCGCGGATCAGATCGGGCCGTTTGACGGCAAGACCTTGGGCAATCATACCACCCACGGATAGGCCGACGAACAACGCATCTTTGATATCAAATGTATCGCAAACTGCTTCTGCATCGCCAACCAATTGCCCCATCGTATATGGCGCATCTGGCACGTCAGAACGCCCGTGACCTCGCATGTCATAGCGTAAAATGCGCAAACCTCTGGGCAGTCGTTCCAAAACTGCATCCCAAAGATGCAATGTCGTGCCAAGCGAATTGGAAAACACTACAACAGGCGCGTTTTCGGGCCCATCCATCTGGGCAAAAATGCGGGCGCCGTCGGGCCTGGTGATGAACTGGGTGGTCACTGTAGCGTTTCCAACGCCTTGGCAAAGACCGGCGCGTCGACGTTGCCGCCAGTTGCAACAGCGATCACGGCATCGCCGGTGAATTCATCGGGATGGAACAATGCCGCCGCCAGCGCCGCAGCGCCGCCCGGTTCCACGACAATGCGCAACCGGTCAAAGGCAAGCGCCACAGCGCGCATGCATTCGTCCTCGGACACCACCACCCCCGGTCCGCAATGCTTTTGCATAATCGGAAACGTCAGATTGCCGGGCTGTGGCGTTATGATCGCATCGCACAATGATCCGCCGCGCCGGACGTTGCTTTCGATTTTTCCGCTGATCAGTGATCGTGTGACATCGTCAAATTCTTCTGGCTCTGCTGGACGCACGCGCAAGGAAGGCGCATCAGCAGCCAGCGCCAAAGCGATGCCTGACGTCAGGCCGCCACCGCCGCAACACACCATGACGTCGGCGTCGGTAATGCCCAATGCGTTCATGTCTTCGGCAATTTCCAGGCCAGTCGTGCCTTGGCCCGCGATAACAAGCGGTTCGTCGTAAGGTTTGATCAAGGTCAGCCCGTGTTCGGCAGACAGGCGTTCGCCGATTTCATCGCGGTCTTCGGTTTCGCGGTCATAAAGTACGACCTTTGCGCCAAGCGCACGGGTGTTTGCGATTTTGACGGCAGGGGCATCAGACGGCATTACAATCACGGCAGGCGCGCCATGTTCGCGCGCGGCCAGGGCCACGCCCTGCGCGTGATTACCGCTGGAAAATGCGATCACGCCGGTCTTGAGCGCATTGTCGGTCAGCGCGGAAACCGCCGACCAGCCGCCGCGAAATTTGAACGACCCTGTGTGTTGCAGGCATTCGGCTTTTACAAAAACACGCCGTCCTGCGATCTCGTCCAGAAAGGGCGAGGTCAGGATGGGCGTCCGTCTTGCGTGCCCTTTGATGCGTAATGCAGCGGCGCGGATCATATCGATGTTCATTGCATTTTCTCCAACCATTGATGCAGGGCTGCCAAGGCCTCGGGTTCATCCAAGAAAGGTACATGGCCACGGTCAGGCACATCTACACGGATCAAATCAGGGCGCCGTCGGGCCATTTCATTAGCTGTTTCGACCGTCAACAAATCAGAATTTGCGCCACGGATTAGCGCCAATGGCAGATCGGAAAATTCGTCATAAAGCGGCCAAAGATCAGGTGCGGGCTGCGCCCCAGCCGCCAACACGGCATCGCGCAGTTTTGGATCATAGCGGATCACCAAACCGTCTGGCGTTTCGCTGTAATGGGCTTCTACTTCGGCTATCCAACGTGCCATCGGCACGCCTTTGAAGCGTGTCAAAAGTTGTGCGCGGGCCTCGGCTGCTGCGACATAAGTTTTTTGCGCTGGATTACGCCCGACGTAGTTTTTGATCAGGTCGAGCCCGCTGTCCGCGATCTCAGGTCCGATGTCATTGAGCGCGACGCCAAGCAAACGCTCTTTTGAGACAGCGGCGATGACCATCGCTATCAGCCCGCCGCGCGATGTACCCAGGATTGCCGCTTTTTCCAAACCCAGATGTTCCATCAGAGACAAGACATCAGCGGCCTCTTGGGCGATCGAATAAGTAGATGGATCAGCCCAATCCGATTGGCCGCGCCCACGGTAATCTGGCCGGATCAGTCGGACGGACAGGTGCGGTGCCACATGGTCGAAATCAGCGCCATTGCGGGTCAAACCCGCTAGCGCGATGACGGGCAGACCTGTGCCGCTTTCAGAATAATAGAGCGCGCAACCGTCATTGGCAGTGTAGTGGGGCATCAAATGAATTCCGGAATTGTTGTGAGGTCGGATAGGATGTGATGGGGTTTGGCATATAGTCGATCAACAGGTTCGCCTGCGCGGTTCACCCATGCGGTTTGAAAACCGTAGCCCGCAGCACCTGCTGCGTCCCAACCGTTCGAGGACACGAAAAGTACATCTTTAGGTGTGCCGCCAAAATGCGCACACACAAGGTCATATACTTTGCTGTGGGGTTTAAAGACACCCACGTCCTCGACACTCAGTAACGCATCAAGGTGCATATTCAGACCTGCGGACGTTGCAGCCTCCAACAGCATTTTTGGTGAACCATTGGACAAGACTGCCGTCTTTGCACCGCGTCCCCTGAGGGTGATAAGGACATCCTTTGCCTCTGGATACGCTGCCAGTTGACGATAGAGCGCCAAAAGCCGTGCACGGGTTGCCGCGTCATCCAGGCCGTGCGCTTCCATTGCCCAATCAAGCCCGTCTTGGGTGACTTGCCAGAAATCGCAATGCCTGCCTGCCACCGCGCGCAGCCACGAGTATTCTAACTGCTTGCGGCGCCAATCGCGGGCAAGGGCGGGCCATACTTTGGCCAACGCCGTATGCGCTGGTTCTTTCGCTGCCTGTGCGGCCGCAGCGTTGACATCAAACAACGTGCCATAGGCGTCAAATACATAGGTGTTGATCGGCATCGGGGGGGCTCCGGTTCATTTTGCAGCATCGTGTCATGGCCTTGCGGCCACGAAAAGAGGCAATGCGTTTGCAAACCTGTCGCGGGGCGCATAGTTTATCTGCTCTTATAATTTTTGAGAAAGCCCAAACCCATGAGCCAAGCAAAAGCAGGTGACACCGTCCGGATGAATTATACGGGCACATTGAACAACGGCGAGACGTTCGACAGCTCCGAGGGGCGTGACCCGCTCGAGTTCGTTGTGGGGTCCGGCCAGATCATCGCAGGCCTTGATGCCGCGATCGGCGGCATGGCCGTCGGTGACAAAAAAGACGTGAACGTACCATGCGCGCAAGCCTATGGTGAAACCAACCCTGACGCGCGCCAAGCGGTGCCACGCGAACAGATACCAGCGGAAATCCCGCTAGAGGTCGGCACGCAATTGCAGATGCAGACACCCCAAGGTCAGGTTGTTCCCGTGACTGTCGCTGAAGTTAGCGAAACCGAAGTCACCTTGGACGCCAACCACCCGCTTGCGGGTCAAGACCTGAATTTCGCAATTGAGATTGTCGGAATTGACGCAGTTTAGACCGCGTCTTGGCTGCCCGGCCGGTAGGTCGGGCAGTATCGTTATCTAAACCAGATGATCCGGCTGCGGCATTCCCAGCACATGGAAACCACCGTCAACGCGGATGATTTCGCCTGTTGTGCAAGCACCCGCATCTGACGCCAGATAAACGGCGGTGCCGCCTACCGCCTCAAGCGTCGCGTTAGCGCGCATTGGCGCATTCTGGTCTGTGTGTTTGTAGGTCTTGCGCGCGCCACCAATGGCTGCACCCGCAAGCGTTTTCATCGGGCCGGGGCTGATTGCATTGACGCGGATGCCCTGAGGGCCAAGATCATTCGCCAGATACCGCGTTGCGGATTCCAATGCAGCCTTGGCAACGCCCATCACATTGTAGAACGGTGTTACGCGGTTTGACCCTTGGTACGTCAGCGTTAGCAGCGTGCCACCGTCCGGCATCATTTGCGATGCGCGGTTGGCCACATCAATGAATGAATAGCAGGAAATCGCCAGCGAGTTTTTAAAGTTATCGCGGCTGGTATTGATGAACCGCCCTGTCAATTCGTTCTTGTCGGAAAAGGCGATAGCATGGACCACGAAATCCAGTTTGCCCCAACGCTCTTTTAATGTCGCAAAGGCCAAATCCATGCTTTCGTCATTCGTGACGTCCACATCCACCATGATGTCAGAGTCTACAGATTGCGCCAAAGGTTCCAAACGTTTGCCGAAAGCGTCGCCTTGGTAGGTGAAAGCCAGTTCTGCGCCTGCCTCGGCCATTGCTTTGGCGATACCCCACGCGATGGATCGCTCGTTGGCCACGCCCATAATCAGGCCGCGTTTGCCTTGCATTGAAATTGTCATGCGATCACCCTTTGAGTTTCGAAAGAAGCATAGAACCGTTGGTGCCGCCGAACCCGAAAGAGTTGGTCATGACGGTATCAAGCCCTGCGTTTTCGACCAGAGTGGTCGCGATTTCAGCCGGATCAAGCGCGGGATCAAGGTTTTCCACATTGATTGACGGTGCAATGAAATCGTTTTCCAGCATCAACAGGCAATAAACTGCCTCTTGTGCGCCGGTCGCCCCTTGGCTGTGGCCCGTCATTGATTTGGTCGAACTGATCGGGGGCGTGGTGCCTTGGCCGAATACACGGCGCACGGCTTCAACTTCGCCCACGTCGCCGACGGGTGTCGATGTGCCATGTGCGTTGATGTAGCTGATCTTGCGGCC
>NZ_JAFMHR010000015.1:16694-32328 GCF_017854415.1 Yoonia sp.
CCGGCGTCGACAATGGCCTGTCCCATGGCGATGTGCGCGTATGCCGCACCCGGCCCCATAAACCGCAACGTCCGTTTATCGACGTGGTCTTTGATATCAATCTTGAGGGTGCCCGCGATCTGGCTGCGAAATCCATGCTCTGCCATTTCGGCAGACGCTTCGATCCCTGATTTACCAGCTTTGAGCGATGCCAAAACCTCATCCGCATTATTCCCGATCGGCGATACGATCCCGAGACCTGTGATAACGACACGGCGCATGGGCACCTCTCCTTTGTGTTGGGCGTAGAATTGTGAAGGCTTAGCTTTCGGACAAAGCGACCTTCATATCTTTCACGATGTAAATGACCTCGCCGTCGGCTTCGACGATGCCGTCAGCAACACCCATCGTCAGGCGACGGGTTTGGATGGCTTTGGTGAAATCAATCTTATATGTCAGCATCTTACGGTCGGGGCGCACCATGCCTGTCAGCTTGACCTCGCCAACACCCAGCGCATAACCGCGCCCTTGCCAGCCGCGCCAGCCAAGGTTGAAACCGGTCAGCTGCCACAGACCATCAAGGCCCAAACAGCCCGGCATGATCGGGTTTCCGGGGAAGTGGCAATCAAAAAACCACAGGTCCGGCGTGATATCGAACTCAGCCACAACATGGCCTTTGCCGTGTGCGCCACCGTCGCCAGAGATGTCCGTAATCCGGTCCATCATCAGCATTGGCGGGGCGGGCAATTGGGCGTTGCCCTCGCCAAACAGCTCTCCGCGGGCGCATTTGAGCAGGTCTTCTTTGTCAAAACTCGAGGGATAATCGGCCATGTCACTGGTCTCATTCTTGTTTACTGCATTGTGTGATCTCTAGCACTTGCTTGATTATAAGAGCAAGTCCGCCGGCTTTTTCACTGTTTTCATTTGATCAACGCGACATTCTTCCCATATATATGAGAACAGTTATCAAAAAGAGCAGTCATGACCGATATTGTAGTACAGCGCAGCGCAGATTGGTTGTCCGGAGCAGGGCTTCGCCCCACACGGCAGCGTATGACGTTGGCGTCGCTTTTGGTCGGTGATGGGCAAGATCGTCATGTGACAGCAGAAAGCTTGTTTGATGCAGCCACTGATGCGGACGAAAAGGTGTCTCTTGCGACTGTCTACAACACATTGCGTGCGTTTTGCGATGTTGGGTTGATGCGCGAGATTACAGTTGACGGATCAAAAAGCTATTTTGATACGAACATGACGGATCATCCCCATTTTTATTGGGAAGATACTGCAAAGCTTACTGATGCCCCGGCCGAGCAGCTTGAAATCAGACATTTGCCAGATGCGCCCGAAGGCGCAGAGATTGCGTCGGTTGATGTGGTGATCAGGTTGCGTCGCAAGTAGATTTCGGAAGGTGGATCATGATCCACCATACCTGCTGCAAACCTTTTACTGATAATTAACCTTGCTGCCGCAACCTGCGGGCATGTCAAATTATTCCCGACTCAGGGTGCCCGGCGGCACCTATTTCTTCACTGTCCGGTTGCAGGATCAACAGTCTGACCTTTTGGTCAGCCGGATTGATGTGCTGCGCCATGCGACCCAGCTTTGTTTGAACCGTTGGCCGTTCAAGATCGATGCGGCTGTCATACTCCCCAATAAGCTACATATGATCTGGACCTTGCCGGACGGTGACGCCGATTATTCAAAGCGGTGGCGTATGATCAAAACGACGTTCTCGCGTCATGTTCCCGCGCCTGACTATGTGCCGCCAAGCCACCAACGGCGTGGCGAGAAAGGCATTTGGCAGCGTCGGTTTTGGGAACATTTGATCCGCGATGACGAAGATCTTGCATTGCACATGCATCTGATCCGCGCGGCACCTCTTCATGCGGGACTTGCGAAAGGGCCAAACACATGGCCGCATTCGTCCTTTTACAAAAGGCATGCGGTGCACAAGCGCCGCAAAGTTAGAACCATTGGCCCGGCTCCATCATCCCCAAGTCCAACAGTTGCTGCGAAGACCATTCGAAAGCAACAGATTGCGGCCAATGAAAGCTATTGATCACATCGCGGCTGCCCGGATTGCGGCGCAGTGCTTTTGCTGTTCGGAATGACGCAACTGCTGCGGTCAGGTTATTGTGCCAAGGACACGAATACGTATTGTACTCGGCGATATTGAAAGACCTGTCCGGCAGCATCTTAAGCCCCGGTTGCGCGCGAAAAAATGAGACGCGGTCGGTGCGTTGGCGATCCTTGGGGATGTGATCCTCGAACCGCCAGCGCAGGCCGCCGGCCACATCAAGCTGACGATCAAGCGTTTCGCCTGTCGCGTCCTTGCGGGCCAATGCGTAGTAGCCCGATTTGTCAAAACAAGCAGTGGCGCGATCAACGCCAGTCGGATTTGCGGTCAAATCGCGCGCATACAGGTCCACGACATAAGACATGACGCTGCCGCGCCGTTCTTCTTGCATGAAGTCCAGCATTTCGCGCACGTTGCGGTTTTCGCAAAACGGGTAGTAAAGGTATTCGCCGTTGTAACAGTAGTAAAACCAGGTGTCGGGCAGTGCTTTGATCAACGTATTCGCGATATCGGGCAAGGCGTTGTCGGCCGCCACGTCAAAGTCCACGCGGTGCAGGTTTGTGTTGTCTGTGCCCGGCACGACGATGTCGTTTGCGCAAAACGCGATTATGTCGCTGAACCCCAGCTTGCCCAAATGCGCCAACGTGCTGTCTACTTCGACCGCATCCTCGATCAACAACAGTGCAAACGGCCCATTGGTCAGGGGCCGTCTACTGTTGGCGACAAAGGCCGCAAGGTTGGGGTAATGCATCTGGTATGTGTCCGATCGGGTCTTGCGCAAAATCAGCTATATTCCGTCGCATTGCAAGCAACCGCACCAGTCGTTAGAAGGCGCTGTAGATCCCAATACATGAGCAGTCCGAATGTCCGCGCCAAAAAAGCTATATATCAAGACTTACGGTTGTCAGATGAATGTCTATGACAGCGAACGCATGGCCGAAGCGCTGGGCGGCAAAGGATATGTCGAAACGCTGACACCTGATGATGCGGATATGATTCTGCTGAACACTTGCCACATTCGCGAAAAAGCGGCTGAAAAGGTCTATTCAGAGTTGGGCCGCTTAAAGGGCTTGAAGGCGGCGAACCCTGATTTGAAAATCGGTGTGACGGGCTGCGTGGCGCAAGCCGAGGGCGAAGAGATTATCAGGCGCCAGCCGATGGTTGATTTGGTGGTTGGCCCGCAAAGCTATCATCGCTTACCTGCCATGGAAGAGGCTGTGCAGGCGGGCAAAAAAGCGCTCGATACTGATTTTCCCGATGATGACAAGTTCGACACGCTCAAGAAGCGCTCCAAGGCAAAGCGTGGTCCGACTGCATTTTTGACCGTTCAAGAAGGCTGCGACAAATTCTGTGCGTTCTGCGTCGTGCCTTACACGCGCGGTGCAGAGGTGTCGCGCCCAGCCGACCGCGTCGTGCGCGAGGCACAAGAACTGGTCGAAAGTGGCGTGAAAGAAATCACGCTGCTGGGCCAAAACGTCAACGCCTACCATGGCCACCCGCAAGGGCTGGCAGGTTTGATCTGGGAGCTCGACAAAGTCGACGGTTTGGAACGTATCCGTTTTACCACCTCGCACCCCAACGACATGGATGACGCATTAATCGAAGCACATGGCACATGTGACAAGCTGATGCCGTATCTGCATTTGCCTGTGCAATCGGGCTCTGACCGGATTTTGAAGGCGATGAACCGCAAGCATACCACCGAAAGCTATCTGCGTGTCATTGAACGTATCCGCGCCGCGCGCCCTGATTTGTTGTTGTCGGGTGACTTTATCGTGGGTTTCCCCGGAGAGACGGATCAGGACTTTGAAGATACGCTGCAACTGGTCCGCGATGTGCATTACGGGCAGGCCTATTCGTTTAAGTATTCCACCCGTCCGGGGACACCTGCAGCTGAAAAGCCGCAGCTTCCCGAAGATGTGATGAACGAACGTTTGCAGCGATTGCAGGCGTTGTTGCGCCAGCAGCAGCAGGAAACGCAAGCGTCGATGGTTGGCCGAGAAGTGAAGGTTCTGTTTGAAAAAGCCGGACGCGAAGCAGGACAGATGATCGGCAAGTCAGAGTATTTGCACGCCGTCTTTGCAGATGCGCCTGCGGATGTGATCGGACACGTGCGCCGCGTGAAAATTTTACAAGACAGCTCAAATTCGCTGAAAGGTGAATTATTGTAAGGTGGATCATGATCCACCTTACTTGATTAAACATCGGGCACATCCAAATAACCAACTTATCAAATGCACCTGATGCCTTGCGCCTTGCTGGCAGAGTTGCCAGAATAAAATATAACCTCAAAGGAGAGCTGATTGGCTATTGGTGCCCTGACCCCACCCGCTGACGCTGCCACAGAAACTCTGTTGGAATTCCCTGACAACTTTTTGTTGATCGATCTTTGCGGCGAATACGACCGCAACCTTTCCACAATCGAAGATCGCCTTGGCGTCCAAATCTTGCGACGTGGCAACCAGCTTGTCGTGATCGGCGAAGTTGAAGCCAGCAAAGATGCCGTACAGGTACTTCAATCGCTTTATAACAGACTTGAAGCTGGGCGCACGCTTGAAGCCGGTGATCTTGACCGTGAATTGCGGATGGGCCCAAAACCTGTGGGCAAAGGCGATCAAATCGAATTGTTCAAAGGTGACACGGCTCGTGTTGAAATCAAAACCCGCAAAAAGCTGGTTGAGCCGCGCACGGATGCACAAAAGGCCTATGTTAAATCGCTTTTTGCGAACGAGCTCGCTTTCGGAATTGGTCCTGCCGGTACCGGCAAAACATATCTCGCTGTGGCGGTTGGTGTGAATATGCTGATCAGTGGGCACGTGGATAAGATTATTTTGTCGCGCCCTGCCGTTGAGGCGGGCGAGAAACTTGGTTATTTGCCCGGCGACATGAAGGACAAAGTCGATCCTTACATGCAGCCGCTTTATGATGCGCTGAACGATTTTCTGCCGGGCAAGCAGTCTGCAAAAATGATGGAAGAAAAGGTAATCGAGATTGCACCTTTGGCTTTCATGCGCGGACGCACCTTGTCGAATGCATTTGTCGTATTGGACGAGGCGCAGAATGCGACAACCATGCAGATGAAGATGTTTTTGACCCGTTTGGGCGAAGGCTCGCGGATGGTGATCACAGGTGACCGCACCCAGATCGATTTGCCACGCGGCGTGAATTCAGGCCTTTGGGATGCAGAGCGTTTGCTCAAGGATATCTCAAAGATCAGCTTCAATTACTTCACATCCAAAGACGTAGTCCGCCATCCGTTAGTTGCGGCAATTATCGAAGCCTACGAAAAAGACGACAAGGTCTGAATGATGCCAAAAGCGGGCGATACCCGGCCCTTAAGGTCCGCGTTGTGACAGTTGATTGCATCATCGAAGATGACCGCTGGACTGACATTGACGCATTGGCGCAGATCGCGACAGATGCTGTTTTTGAACGGCTCGGCCTTGAGCCGTCAATCTTTGAGGTCAGCCTTTTAGCTTGCGATGATGCGCGTATCACCGCCCTGAACGCAGATTTTCGTGACAAGCCCGCGGCGACAAATGTGCTTAGCTGGCCTTCTGATGAGAGGGCGGCCGCCATCGATGGCGAGATGCCCGAACCGCCACAACCCGGTCCTGATCAGGAATTGGGCGATATCGCGATTGCCTATGATACATGCGCCCGCGAGGCCAGTGAGGCCGGAAAAACGATACGCGATCATACCCTTCATTTACTTGTGCATGGCACACTTCACTTGTTGGGTTTCGACCACGAGCGTGACCGTGACGCCACCCTGATGGAAGGGTTGGAAACAGAGATACTTGGCAAATTGGGCATTCGTGACCCATATAGGGGCTAGCAGGGTCATTTGACCCACATAGGTAAGGATAAAATGGGCGATACAGGCGACGGTTCTTCTAGTGCAGCGCAAAGCGCGCAAGAGGAAGAAATTGAAACATCACCGGGTCTTTTTACCCGAATGCGACAGGTGTTCAGCCCACCAGCCACCGCTGAGGTTACTGACGATACGCCGACCGACGCGATGCGTGCGGCCGGGTCCGTGCTTGGCATGCTCAACCTACGCCGCATGCGGGTCGAAGACGTGTCGATCCCCAAGCCTGACATTGTTGCGGTCAACGTCAACATCACCAAAGATGAACTGGTCAAAGTGTTTCGCGAAAGTGGCCTGACGCGTCTGCCTGTTTATGATGGTACACTCGACACACCAATCGGTATCGCAAACCTTAAAGACTTTGCATTGCTGCACGGCTTCAACGGTGACAGCCCGACGATGGATTTGCGTGAAATGGTGCGCCCATTGATTTTCGTCCCGCCTTCGATGCCTTTGGGTGTTTTGCTGCAAAAAATGCAGGCGGAACGTATTCACATGGCTTTGGTCATCGATGAATACGGTGGAACTGACGGATTGGTGACGATTGAAGATGTCATCGAACAGGTCGTTGGTGAAATCGAAGACGAACATGATATCGAAGAGGCCAAAAGTTGGATTTTGGAAAAGCCCGGTTGCTATTTGGCGCAAGCCCGCACTGATCTTGACGATTTCGAGGCCGAAATCGGGATGGTCCTGACTGATCACGAAGAAATTGACGAAGAAG
Organism: Yoonia sp.; assembly: GCF_017854415.1. Classification (GTDB taxonomy): domain Bacteria; phylum Pseudomonadota; class Alphaproteobacteria; order Rhodobacterales; family Rhodobacteraceae; genus Yoonia. The sequence continues at coordinate 23,346 of NZ_JAFMHR010000015.1, forward strand.
AGATCGATACTTTGGGCGGACTTGTCACGATGCTAGCCGGGCACTTGCCTGCGCGTGGTGAGGTAATTTTACACCCTGATGGCCCTGAATTTGAGGTTGTCGACGCTGATCCACGCCGGATCAAACGTTTGCGTGTGCGACTTAGCCCTGCAAAGAATGGCTGACTTAGTCGCGCGGTTTCATCGGCGTCCAAAGTGGATCCGTTTTGGCGGGCTTGCCGTTTTGGGCGCGATTGCCGGATTGGGGCAGGCGCCGACTGACCTTTGGTTCATTACAGTCTCGGCGTTTGCGTTGGTTTTCGCGATTTACCCGATGGCAATTTCAGCGCGCCAGTCGGCATTCCATCTTTGGGCGTTCGGCCTTGGCTATTTCGCCTTCAGTCTGCGTTGGATCATCGAGCCGTTCTTGGTTGATATCGCCCGTCATGGTTGGATGGCCCCCTTTGCACTGTTTTTGATGGGGGCGGGGGCCGCGCTTTTCTGGGCAATTGCGGGCTGGCTTGCTGCAAGACTTGCACCACGCAGTGTCTTGATGCTTGCCCTTCTCTTGGTCGGAACCGAAGCGTTGCGGTCATTGATCCTGACTGGTTTTCCATGGGCGCTCATCGGTCACATCTGGGTGTCGACGCATTTGGCACAGTTGGCCGCGTTTGGCGGACCGCACTTATTGTCGCTGGTGACAGTCATGGCTGCGATGTGTGTGACGTCATTGGCCGACCGTACCCGCATTTTTGGGCTGGTTGGCTTAGGCACACTTGTTGCTTTGTCCTTTGTTGTGCGCCCGGGCCCGATGCCTCTATCCAGCGCCGATTTGCCGATTGTCCGATTGGTCCAGCCGAACGCCCCGCAACATCAAAAATGGGACCCGGCGTTTCGCGATGTATTTCTGAACCGGATGATCCAGTTGAGCGGGCAGGGCGAGGTGCCTGATCTGGTCGTCTGGCCCGAAACGGCGGTCCCCTATTTGTTGAATCAAATCGAAGATGACTTGCGTTTGTTCTCTGATGCGGCGCGCGGCGCACCTTTGGTGTTTGGTATCCAACGCCGCGATCCAGACCGCCGCGCCTACAACAGCCTTGTTGTGTTGGGGCAAGGGGGTGCTATCGAAAGCATCTATGACAAGCGCCATTTGGTCCCCTTTGGAGAGTATATTCCAGGCGCGCGCCTTCTTGGTCGGTTGGGTGCAACGGGATTGGCTAGCAATCTTGGCTCTGGCTTCACACCCGGCCAGCAGGTCGGAACTTTGACACTTCGGGGGATCGGTACAGCGGTGCCATTGATCTGCTACGAAGGTATTTTTGCAGAAGAAATCAGCTATGGCAGTGACCGTCCACGTCTGCTTTTGCTGATTACGAATGATGCGTGGTTTGGCAAGGGCGCGGGGCCACGACAACACCTTGCCCAAGCACGTTTGCGCGCGATTGAACAAGCCCTGCCAATGGTGCGTGTCGCCAATACCGGCATCAGCGCGATGATCGATGCAAAGGGGCGCATTACGGCGTCATTACCATTGGGTGTTGATGGTGCGATTGACGCGCCGTTGCCGCCTGCGCTGCCTGCGACTGTCTATAGCCGGACCGGGGATTGGCCGCTTTTGGGGCTGTTGGGTCTGCTTGCGCTGATTTGCCGCCTGAAACGAAGGCGCGACAGCGATTGACCTCACTGCGCGCTCGCCCTAGACGGGCACTTGTCCTGCTACAACGGCTTCCTGACGTGGCAGTTTAATTCATTGGAGCACTTCCCCATGGCACGCCAAAACTATATTTTCACTTCGGAATCTGTTTCCGAAGGCCACCCTGACAAGCTTTGCGACCGGATTTCCGACGCTGTTCTTGATGCTTTTCTGACCGAAGAACCCCAAGCACGCGTTGCATGCGAAACATTTGCAACGACCAACCGCGTCGTGATTGGCGGCGAGGTCGGGTTGTCTGATCAATCCAAGCTCAAAGATTATATGGGCCGCGTCGAAGGCATCGCGCGGGCATGTATCAAAGACATCGGCTACGAGCAGGAAAAATTCCACCACGCAACCTGCAAGATCACGAATCTTTTGCATGAGCAGTCAGCGCATATCGCCCAAGGCGTTGATGCGTCAGCGAGCAAAGACGAAGGCGCAGGCGACCAAGGTATCATGTTTGGTTACGCCACGACGGAAACCGCAGAGTTGATGCCTGCGCCGATCCAATATGCGCATGCGATTTTGCGCCGCTTGGCTGAAGTCCGCAAATCCGGCGAGGAGCCAACGCTGCGCCCGGATGCGAAAAGCCAAATATCATTGCGCTATGAAGGTGGAAAGCCGGTCGAGGTAACCTCGATTGTTTTGTCAACGCAGCATGCGCATGAAAGCCAGACCAGCGACGATATCCGTGCAATTGTCGAGCCCTATATTCGGGAAGTCATGCCGTCAGGATTGATCACAGAAAAGACCGAATGGTGGGTCAACCCAACAGGTACGTTTGTCATTGGTGGGCCTGACGGTGATGCAGGTTTGACCGGTCGTAAGATCATTGTGGATACCTATGGTGGCGCCGCCCCGCACGGTGGCGGTGCGTTTTCTGGGAAAGACCCGACAAAGGTCGACCGCTCGGCAGCTTATGTCGCGCGTTATTTGGCCAAGAATGTTGTGGCTTCTGGCATGGCAGAACGCTGCACAATCCAGTTAAGCTATGCGATTGGCGTGGCAAAACCCTTGTCGATTTATGCAGAAACACATGGAACTGGCGAAGTAGACCCAGAGGCGATCGAGCGTGCAATTGGTCAGGTGATTGACCTGACACCGCGCGGAATTCGCGAGCATTTGGGTTTGAACAGGCCGATTTATGAACGCACTGCGGCCTATGGGCATTTCGGGCGCGCGCCTGAGGCCGATGGCGGATTTAGCTGGGAACGGCTTGATCTTGTTGATGCACTCAAGGCGGCGGTCTGATCAAAATGCAAGGTGGGTCAAGACCCACCTTGCATTTGCATCTGCCTGATTGCGCAATGTGGACGCAGTTGGTAAGGCCCCCCGCATGAGTAAACCCAATCACCCCAATGGTGCGCCATGGCGCAATTTTTACGGCCGTTTTCGCGGCAAGACCATTCGCGCGTCACAGCATGACTATCTTGAAAACGATCTCGCGCCATTGTCGCCGGGTGCGATTTCTTGGGAAGAGAACCCCGATCGTCTCGCGCTTGATCTGACAAAGGTCTTTGGTGCGAAAGCTATCTGGCTTGAAATCGGATTTGGTGGTGGCGAGCATCTTGTACATATGGCCCAATTGAATCCAGAGATTGGGTTAGTTGGTTGTGAGCCGTTCATAAACGGTGTCGCTATGTTGCTTGGGAAAATCCGCAAGGCGGACGTTGATAATTTGCGTGTTTACCCCGGTGACGTGCGCAACCTTTTTGATGTTCTGCCAGATGAAACGTTAAGCAAGGTTTTCCTGAACTATCCGGACCCATGGCCGAAGAAGCGCCATCATCGTCGCCGGTTTGTGACACCAGAGCATCTTGCCCCATTGCACCGTGTCATGAAGCCTGGTGCAGAATTGCGTGTGGCAACTGACATCCCCGACTATGTCCGTCAAACGCTTGAGCAGGTGCCAAAGCAAGGCTTTGAATGGCTGGGCGACCGCCCGTCTGATTGGCGTGACCCCTGGTCTGACTGGACCTCTACCCGTTATGAGCAAAAAGCTTTGCGCGAAGGCCGCACCCCCCATTATCTGACGTTTCGCCGCTTGTGAGGGTTGGACCCTCCGGGGGGAGTTTTTTGGGCAAGATGATAGGCGGGCGATGGACCCGGACGGGACCCTGCGTTATCACCCGAAACAAGAGATAAGGAATATTCAATGTCAGGCCACGGTACCCCGATCCCAATGACATCCCGTCCATGTGGCCCCCTCGCGGGTGAGGCCAATGTGCCGGGCGACAAATCGATCTCGCATCGCTCTTTGATCCTTGGGGCGATGGCGGTTGGCGAAACCCACATCACCGGATTGTTAGAGGGTGAGGACGTTCTTGATACCGCAAAAGCCATGCAGGCGTTCGGGGCGACTGTCACGAACCATGGCGGCGGTAAGTGGACTGTGTCTGGCGTTGGTGTAGGCGGTTTTGCCGAGCCCGAGAATGTGATTGATTGCGGGAATTCTGGTACCGGTGTGCGCCTGATTATGGGCGCTATGGCAACTTGTCCGATCACGGTGACATTTACAGGTGATGCATCCTTGAATGGCCGCCCGATGGGGCGCGTGACCGATCCACTCGCTTTGTTTGGCACGCAGACTGTTGGTCGCACAGGGGGGCGTTTGCCGATGACCCTTGTGGGAGCCGCTGATCCTGTGCCTGTACGCTATGTTGTTCCTGTCCCGTCAGCGCAGGTGAAATCAGCCGTTCTGCTGGCCGGACTGAATGCGCCTGGTCAGACGGTTGTGATCGAAAAAGAAGCAACCCGCGACCATACAGAACGGATGCTGCAGGGATTTGGCGCTACTTTGACTGTTGTTGAGACTGACGAGGGTCGGGAAATTACTCTTGATGGGCAGCCGGAATTGCAGCCGCAGACCATTGTTGTCCCTCGTGATCCGTCGTCGGCGGCATTTCCGGTATGTGCCGCGATCATCGTGCCTGGCTCTGACGTGCTGGTCCCCAATATTGGTTTGAACCCGACCCGCGCCGGTTTGTTCACCACACTGCAAGAAATGGGCGCGAATTTGGTTTACGAAAACCTGCGCCAAGAAGGCGGCGAGCCTGTTGCGGATTTGCGCGCCAAGTTTTCACCGAACCTGCGCGGGATCGCCGTTCCGCCTGCGCGGGCCGCAAGTATGATCGATGAATATCCCGTGCTTTCGGTGGTCGCAGCGTTTGCGCAAGGCGTTACTGATATGCAGGGCGTCAAAGAACTGCGTGTCAAAGAAAGTGACCGCATTGATGCGATGGCCAAAGGTCTGCGCGCGGCAGGTGTGACCGTCGATGAAGGCCCTGATTGGTGGAAGGTTACTGGTCTTGGGCACGGCAATGTCCCTGGCGGGGTGACTGTTGCCAGCCAGTTGGATCACCGCATTGCGATGGCATTTATGGTTATGGGCATGGCGACACAAAATCCAATGAGCGTTGATGACGGCAGCCCGATTGCGACGTCTTTCCCGATCTTTGAAACCTTGATGGGTGATTTGGGTGCGCAAGTGGTGCGCGCTGCGAAATGACCTTTACCGTAGCCATTGACGGGCCGGCCGCTGCGGGCAAGGGGACGATTTCCAAGGCTGTCGCTGCGCATTTTGGTTTTGCGCATCTGGATACTGGCCTGCTTTACCGCGCCGTTGGTGCAAAGGTTTTGGCTGGTGAAGCTGCGATTGCTGCCGCTGAGGCGCTTGATCCCGCTGATCTGGAAAACGACGATTTGCGCACGCCTGCCGTCGCACAAGCAGCAAGCGAAGTAGCCGTGATCCCGCAGGTGCGTGCGGCATTGGTCGCATTTCAGCAGAATTTTGCGAGACGCGAAGGCGGCGCCGTACTGGATGGCCGCGATATCGGGACCGTGATTTGCCCGCACGCTGATGCCAAGCTGTTCGTGACCGCAAGTGCTGATTGCCGCGCGATGCGCCGGTTTGAGGAATTGACCGCGAAGGGCATGGATATTGCCTTTGAGACCGTTTTGGTGGACGTCAAAGAGCGCGATGCGCGTGATCGCAGCCGTGCGACTGCCCCTTTGGTCCCTGCGGACGATGCTGTATTGCTGGACACATCTGACCTGACGATTGATGACGCTGTTGCCCAAGCGATCGCGATTATCGAGGCCGCGCGCCGCTGATATTGCAATTCTTCACCAAAGCTTGCTTTGGGTGTGCACCGATCAAAGGCTAGTCTACCTGTAAAAGGAGATTGCCTTATGTTTCGTATACTAGCCCTGATGACCGTTATTTGGCCCGCAATGTTGTCTGCACAAGACGCAGAACCGCATATGACGTTGGACCGTATGGGCCAGATTGTTGAGGCGCTTGATCCGCAAGTATCAGTCTCAGACGCAGCATTTTCGTTCACAATTGATGACATTCCGGTTTTGATCGTGACGGATGTACGGGCCAACCGGATGCGGGCGATGGTGCCGATCCGGTCGGCTGATACGATGACAGCTGAGGAACTCCAGCGTGTGATGCAGGCCAATTTCGATAGCGCTCTTGATGCCCGCTATGCCATTGCACAGGGCCGCCTTTGGGGTGTTTATTTGCATCCGTTTAAAGAGCTGGAGCGAGATCAACTGATCTCGGGTATTGCGCAAACGGTCAATGTCGCGAAAACTTATGGCGCCCTTTATACCAGTGGTGCGGGCCAGTTTGGGGCGGGCGATAGTGGCGACTTGCTACACGACCTGATCGAAGAGTTGCTGGAAAAGGGCCAAGATATTTGATCAACTGTCCGCATGACGCATCAAATTATCAATCTTGAGACTTGGCCACGCGCCAAACAGTTTCACTTTTTCCGAACGTACAAACAGCCGCATTATGCGACTACGACACGTTTGGACGTAACGCATCTGATGGCGCGAAAGGCTGACGGCCTGTCGCCATACCGCAGCTGCCTTTTTGCAATTGGTGCGGGGCTGCACAAAGTGCCAGAGCTGTCCATGCGCTTTCGTGGAGAAACCGTTGTGGCACACGATATGATCACGCTGTCGATGACTGTGCCGACTGATGCTGGCAGTTTTGGATATGCTTATGTTCCGTTCGTTGCGGATTTCGGGACGTTTGAAAGCCAAGCCAAAATCCTGATTGAAGCGGTTGCCGCAGGTGATGCGCTGGATGCGAACAGCGGCGAGCGTGATGATTTGGCCTATCTGTCCTGCATGCCGTGGCTGGATTACACGTCGATAAACAATGCGCTGCCCGGACCAGATGACTGCATTCCGCGCATAACTTGGGGCAAGATCGTGGAACGGGACGGGCGTTGGGAAATGGCGATGACACTTGAGGTGCATCATGCGCTGGTGGACGGCGCCCAGGTCGGCGCGTATTTTGTAGCGGTTCAGGACGTGCTGGGCGCGTTGTAGATCAACGGCACCACTGCGGCAGATGATGCTTGCGTGATTGCTCCTGCGTCCCTACGGTTTCGATTGATCGGGGCCAATATGCCGGACAGAGACTGGATCATCATCATAACCTTAGGTTTCTTGTGGGGGACTTCGTTCTTCTTCAACGAGGTCCTATTGCGCGAGATGGGACCACTAGGTGTTTCATTTGCCCGTGTCGCAATGGCGGCGGTTTTTTGCTGGATTTGGCTGTTCGCAACGAGATGTAGTCCGCGTGTAGAAATGCGGCTGATGCCGCAATTCGCATTTTTAGGCGTTATGATGTTCGCTGTTCCGTTCGCCGTCTATCCGATCGGACAACAGTATGTCGCAAGTGGTATTGCAGGTATCGTCAACGCGTTGACGCCGGTTATGGTTGTAATCGTTTCCCATTTCTGGCCCGGTGGAGAGCGCGCAACCCTATTGAAATCACTTGGTGTGCTGGCCGGATTTCTTGGTATTTCCTTGCTGACTGTGCGAGCATTCGCATCCCAAGAGCAATCTCAGGTATGGGGCACTTTGTTGATTGTATTGGCGCCGGTCAGTTATGCGATTGCAATGAACTATATCCGCCGCTTGTACAGTATCAACGTGACCGTGGTGCTAGCTTGGTCGTTTAGTTTTGCGACCCTGTTCATGCTGCCTATCACAGGGTTCATTGAAGGTCTGCCAACGTCGCTATCACTCGTGACTTGGGCTGCTATTGCATTCTTGGGCTGCATCTTAACGGGCGCATCATTTTTGGTCGCGTTCCGTATCTTGCCAAGGGCTGGAGCGACGAAGACATCGACCGTGACGTTTATTGCGCCGGTTTCTGCTGTCTTGATTGGCTATTTTGTCCTGCAAGAAGAACTTGGTGCGCTGCATTTCGCCGGAATGGGAGCGATTTTCTTAGGCCTGCTTTTGATTGATGGTCGTTTGTTCAAGCGTTTTTCGATCGCGACTGCTCGATCTAATTGATACGTGCATAAACGGGTTCAGTGCTGCAAGCATCGCTGACAAAACACCCTCAAAACACCTTGCGTTGTTGACAAATTGGGCCTATACGCCGCTCTGTCGAAGTGTCGAGACAGGCGCGGACGTGAGACTTGAGCGGGGTCGGTAAGTTACCGGCCCTGTTGTTTTATGTTCCGCGAGCGCGCTTACGACCAATTGAAACCCAAAGACCGGCGGAGACAACCGCACGGCCCGTATAAAACGAAACGTTAGGAAAACGACGCCACATGGCTAATACAATGGAAGAGTTTGAAGCACTCCTTAATGAAAGCTTCGAAATGGACACGCCCGCTGAGGGTTCAGTTGTCAAAGGCAAGGTTATCGCGATCGAAGCGGGCCAAGCCATCATCGACGTCGGCTACAAGATGGAAGGCCGCGTTGATATTAAAGAATTCGCAAATCCAGGTGAAGAAGCCGAACTGGCTGTTGGCGACACTGTCGAAGTGTTCCTGCGTCAGGTCGAAAACGCCCGTGGCGAAGCTGTTATCTCTCGCGAGATGGCGCGCCGCGAAGAAGCGTGGGACCGTCTGGAAAAAGCATATGCTGACGAAGAGCGCGTCGATGGCGCAATCTTTGGCCGCGTAAAAGGTGGCTTTACTGTCGACCTCGGCGGCGCTGTTGCGTTCTTGCCAGGTTCTCAGGTTGATGTGCGCCCTGTGCGTGACGCGGGCCCATTGATGGGTCTAAAGCAGCCGTTCCAAATCCTGAAAATGGACCGTCGTCGTGGCAACATCGTTGTATCCCGTCGTGCAATCCTTGAAGAATCCCGTGCAGAGCAGCGCGCCGAAGTTATCGGCAACCTGACTGAGGGCCAAGAAGTTGACGGCGTCGTCAAGAACATCACCGAATACGGTGCGTTCGTTGACTTGGGCGGTGTTGACGGTTTGTTGCACGTGACTGACATGGCATGGCGCCGTGTGAACCACCCATCCGAGATCCTCACAAT
>NZ_JAFMHR010000238.1 GCF_017854415.1 Yoonia sp.
CGATCCTGGTCGCACATGTGGGCCGGCTCGAGGGCGATCGGGCGGCGGTGGATTGTATTTTGAGCGTTGCCGAGGCGCGGGCGGCGGGCGGGCCTCGGCCGGCCTGCGCGCCGGATCTGGACCGGCCATAAAAAAAATGCCCAAGGCCGAGGCCTTGGGCAAGTCAGGGAGGATAGTACCAGGAATGTCCCCAATGGACAGGCCCAGTATGCCCATAATTTGAGGCATTGCAAACAATAAAGGGCGCGGCATTTTGGAACGGATCCGGAACAGGGTGCGCGGATTTTGCGCGGATTGCGCGGAATTTGTCGATTAAAACGGCGCAAAATGGTGGAAAACCAATGAAAACAGGGGCTTAACCTTTATGGCTAATTTTCAAAAAAAAGCATTGTAAACCATAGGCTTGCAAGGCATAACCGGCCGTGGAGACGTGGCCGAGTGGTCGAAGGCGCTCCCCTGCTAAGGGCCGCGCCAAACCCAAAAATCCCCCCAATATCAAGACCTTACATGCCGCGCGCCGAGAGGCTGCGCGGCTTTTGCGCGTTGGCGCTTTATCCTTGACTAATCAATGAGGCATTGCCCATTTAAACGTGCGGGGCCGATCCTGGCCGGCGCGTCAAAAAGGGAAACCCCAATGCGAAAACCCAAGCAAACAATCACAATCCAAACCGCCGATCCAAACATGTTTTACGGTTTGATCGAGGCGCTCGACGCCTGGGGCAAAGAACAGGCCGCCACGCAAGACGACAGCACGTGGGTGCTCGATCTGCGCGATGCCTGGCAGCAATTCCAGAAAAACGACAGTGTGGATTTTATCACGCGCGCGGGCTTCGGGGAATATCGGCCCGATGGCGATCCGCAAGAAACCCTAAACGCGCTGTTGAGCGCGGCCGGTGCGGCGCGCGATCCCAAAGAGGCGCTTTGGTATGCCAAGGCCGCCAAAATGTCGGTGGAATGTTTTTATGCGATTGAAATGATCCAGAAATCAAAGGCCGCGCGCCAGGCCCAGGGCGCGGCGGATCCGGCGGGGGATGCGGCATGATCGAGGGGCTGAAAAAAACCGGCGCAGTGCCGGCCGCGCGGGTGGTCTGCGATATGAAATGCGGGCGCGAGGAAGTGGTGCCTTGTTTCTATAAGGGCCGCGCCAAGCCCATGATCGGAGAGCCGGATCAAGGCCAGATCCATAAAAAAATGATCAGCATGGGGTGGTCACTGGTGAAAGGTGTCTTGCGCTGTCCGGCCTGCGAGGCCAAGCGCAAAGCGGCCCAGGCGGGCGAGACGGCCCAGGCGGCCCAGGCGGTGCCGGCCGATATTGCGCCCAGCAAAAAACAGCGGATCCAGATCATATCGATGCTGGCCGAGGTCTACGATCTGGACGCAGGGATGTATGCCGGCGGGGAAACGGATGAAACGGTCGCCGGCGCGCTCGAGATCGCGCCAGGCTATGTGGAGCAAGTGCGCGCCGCTGAATTTGGCCCCGCGGGCGGCAATGAGGACATTAAAGAGCTGCGCGCCGATCTCGAGGCCTTCAAAGGCGATGCGGCCGAGGCGCTCGAGGCGCTGGCGCGCCTGAATAGGGATCTGCGCGCGCGTATTGAGCGCGCCAGGGATCTTGCCGATCGCCTGGGCCGGATCGAGAAAGCCGTGGGCGCGCGGGTGATCAAGCGCGGCGCGCCATGACGCAAACGGTATTGACGCTTTTTTGGGCCTCAAAACTGGCCGAGCGCGATGCCGCTTTGCGCCTGGCCTGGGCGGCGCTGCGCCCAGGCGCGCAACAGATCGAGAAAAAAACCGCACAAGATGCGATCGCGGCGCTGTTGCGTGATCTGCAAACACACACAGAAAAGGACTAATTATGTCGAGCTTGAACCAAGTGGCGCTCATTGGGCATCTGGGGCGCGATCCCGAGATCCGGAGTTTTCAAACAGGGGGCAAAGTGGCAAACCTGTCGCTGGCCACCACAGAAAAATGGAAAGACAAAAATACCGGCCAGATGCAAGAGCGCACCGAATGGCACCGGATCGCGATCTTTGCCTCGGGCCTGGTCGATGTGGTCGATCGCTATGCCAAAAAGGGCGACAAAATATATATCCAGGGCCGGCTCGAAACGCGCAAATGGCAAGATCAAAGCGGGGCCGATCGCTATGCCACAGAGGTTGTTTTGCGCCCCTATGATAGCAAGTTGGTTTTGCTTGGATCTGGGGCCGGATCTGGGGGCGCTGCGGGCCAGGGCGGCGGATCCGGCCAGGGCCAGGGCCAGGGCGGCGGGGGTGCGCCGCGCCAAGATCTTGATGATGAAATCCCGTTTTGATGCGCGCGCAAGAGGGGCCGGCCAAAACCGGCAAGATCCAAGGGGCGGCGCGCGCCGGTGTGGCGCTTGGCGCGCAAAACCGGCGCGCGGTGCGGATGTTTCTGGCCGCGCATTTGGGCGCAAAAAAATCAGATGTGGCGCGGGCTTTGGGCCTGTCCACAATGGCCGCCGGCCGCCATGTGCGCGCGATCCGCGCAGAATGGGCGGATCGCGCGCAAAAAGGGGCTTTGTGATGCGGCTGAGACGCAAAAACCGGATCTTGGCGGTCTGGACCTGTTACCGCGCCTTGCGCGGGCTGGGCTGTTTTGGCCGCCTGGCCTGCGCGCGCATGGCGGCCTCTAATCTCTGGGCCAAATAGCGCGCGCCTATGTGACCAGGCGCAAAGGCGGCGCTTTGGCGCGCGCGTGATCGCCCAGGCCGGCGCGATCGCCCAGGGCGGTGAAATCCCAGCCCAGATCAAAGAGCTGGGCGGCCAGGTTGGCCGGTGCTATTTTGCGGTATCTTTGCGCCATGTCGGCTTTTTGCCAGCCGCCCAGATCAAGCAATCCGCCAAAGTCTTTTGTTTGCGCATAATACCAGGTTGCCCAGGTGTGGCGCAAAACATGCGGGGTCACATCGGGGCCGAGGCCTGCGGCCGCGCGCGCCTGGGCAAAAGCGGCCGAGATCTGGCCGCCGCCATTGGCGCGCAAGACATAAGGCGCGCCGCGCGGGGTGCGGCAAAGCGGCCCCAGATCCGGCAAGGGCTGCGCGCGCACAAGATCAAAGGCGCGGCGCGGCAAAGAGATCATCCGCGGATGGCCGTTTTTTGTATCGGGCAACCAGGCCTGGGCGGTCGCGGGATAAAAATCTTTCATATCGATCCCGAGGGCCTCGGAACAGCGACAGCCGCCGCCGAGCATAAACCCAAGGGCGGGCAAGATATGCGCCGGCGCGGCCGCGATCAGGGCCTCGGCCTCGGCGGGGGTGAGCCATCTTGTGCGGTGCGGATCGCCTTTGCGCCGCTTGAACCGGCGCGGATCTGCAAGGCCTTCTGCGGCGGCCATATTCACCACGGCCGAGATCGGGGTGATCAATTGGCGGTTGATGGTGGCATTTGCGGCCCCTGGATAAAGCGCGGCGGCGGCGGCATTGATTGCTGCATTGTCGATCGCGCCGAGCATGGCATCGGGGCCAAAATGTGCCAGGATCCGGCCCAGAAACCGGCTTTCGCCGCCGGCGTTCATATAGGCCAGGGCGGCCTCGGCAAAAGTTAGGGTGTTGGCTTTGCCAAAGGCGTGACGCTCGAGGATCTCGGCCTCTCGGCGGATCCGGATCGCTTCTGCCTGGGCTGCGATGCTTGTGCCAGTGCTTTCATGAATAGACTTTCCCGCGACGGATCCGCGCAAATACCAATTGCCGCGCGCGTGGCGGCGGTATCTTTTAAGCATTTGTTTTCCTCTCTGGTCAGGGCCGCGATCAGCGCGGCGGGGTGGTACAGGATCCGGATCCGGCCGCGCGCGCGCACAAAGGGCAGATCGCCTTGCGCGCGGAGCTGGTCGAGCATACGGCGCGAGGTCTGGATCCCGCGCGCCGCCAGATAGGCCAGGGCCTGATCGGTGGACAAATGGCGGTCAAAATCGGGGCCGATCATCGGTGCGCCTCGATCTGGGCCTCGATCTGGGCGCGCGCCTGCCTGCGCCAGTCTTTTGCCGCGCCAAAAAGGCCAGGGCCGATCCCGACAATGCCGCCAAAATGCAGGCTCGAGATCTGCATCGATCCCAAGGGTTGCTGATTGTGATCCTGGGCGATGTAGGATCCGCCGCGCCTGGTGATCAGATCGCGCAGATGCCGATCGCCGGCGCGGTCTTGCGCCAGGATCTCTTGCACCGCCGCGCTCATAGCACGGCCCAGACAAGACGGGCGGCCAGGCCCAGGGCGGCGGCCGCAATGGTGATCTTTGTGAGCTGATCCAAGAATGAAATGCCGCGATCGATCGCGCGGGTGTGGGGGGTCTTGTGCATCTTTGCCTCGCTTTGTTGCTGTTTTTGAGGCATTGCACACAAACATGGGCGGGGTCAACGAATTTGATGGATTGCAATTTTTTGGGTATTCCCGCTACAAGGGAAAGGCGCGGCGCAACAATGTGGCGCGCAGCACAAGAGGCAATGGCAGTATGACAAGGCGGCAAACACAGATCTGGGCAATTCACAAAGCAACGGCGGATCTGGGCGAGGCGGATCTGGCCGTGCTTTGCGATCGGCTCGAGGCGCTGATCGCTGCGCCTGATCTGGGCGCGCCGCGCGCTCACTCGGCGGCGGCGGCCGCCTCGGCGGCCAGGGCCAAGGCCTGATCGATCTTGTGATCGGGCATTTGCTCGAGGATCCGGTGCAGGCGCAAACGCGCCTCGCTCATGCCGTCGGGCTTGTGCAACAGATTGATCGGGATGTTGAGGGCCGCGCAAACATTCAACATATTTGAATACGAGAGCGTGGTCCGGCCGGTGACAAATTGTGACACGGCATTGCGTGACAAATGCGCGGCCTCGGCCACGCGGGCAAAACTGGTCTCTTGCATGGCGACAGCGATGCGCAAATTTTTGCGCGCCGTGATCAGGTTTTGATCTGTTTTTGGCATTTTCCTGGGCCTTTTGGGTTTGGGGGGCGATCCCGTATATAGGCATTGCGGGGGATTCTAACCTTTATCACATATATGTGTGCGCGTCTTTGATTTAAAGCGCAGGCAAAAACAGGCATCGATAAAAAGATATTTACAGCGCACACAATCTTGTGCGACATACAGGAACGCCTAGCGGATCTGGACAAAACGGATCCGAAAAAAAACGAGGATCTGAGCAATATGCAGCACAATACACTCCCGCCAGGCCGCGCCGTGGTGCCGGATAATGAGAGCTTTCGCGCCTGGACGCGCGCCAGCCTGCGCCGCCTGGGCCTGTCGCCTTCATCTTACGGTCCCGAGCTGGGCCTGGGCAAAAACACGATCGGGCTGTTTCTCAATTCGTCCTATCGGGGCGTCTCTTTGGGGATCGCCGCTTTGCTGGCGGATGATCTGCAAAAGCGCGCCGCCGCCAAAGGCATCGATCTCGATCCCCTGGCGCGGGGGGGTGAGCATGGCTGATCTGGTACAGGGATTGCCGCCCAAACTGCGCCGCCGCCTCGAGGGCCTGGCGATCGCGGAAAATGTGCCGGCCGAGGCGCTGATGATCGAATTTGTCGCGGCATATCTGCGGCTCTTTGACGATGCGCCGGATGTTTTGCCGCGCAATCCCATGGGCGGGATTGCGGCCTCGGCGCGCAAGAGGGCCGCGCTATGAGCGCGGGCGAGGCCTGGTTTGGGGAAGTGTCGCGGCGCAAGATGGCGCGCCGGATCTTGAACCCGCGGCACCCGCAAACGCCGCTGCATCTGCGCCGGATCTGCGGGGTCTGCGCGCATTTTGATGGCACCTTGCGCAAGGGCGGCCAGGTGGATTGCCTGAAATTGAAAATCAAGGTGCGCGCGCCGCATGGTGCTGCGGATTGCGCGCAATGGGTGCGCAAATGAGCGGCCTGGTGCGCCAGGTGCGCGCGCAGCCCAAGGCCGATCAGCTCGATCACGCGCTCGAGATCCTGCGCGCCTTTCTCGATCCCCTGCCGGAATTTTATGATCGCCTGGCCGATCGCGGTCTGCATATGTCGGCCAGCGATGCCAGGATCCTCAACTTGCTCGATCGCCGGCGCGGGGCCTTTGTGGATCCCGAGGCTTTGCTGGCCGCCGCCATGGGCGCGCGGCCGGTCGAGACCTGGCCGGATGTGGGCACAATCCCCACGCGGATCTCGGCGCTGCGCGGGATCCTGCGCCGCGCGCGCCTGCCGGTTCAAATTGTGAGCTGGCGCGGGGTTGGCTACCGGCTCGAGGCCCCTTGCGGGTTTTCTTTCCAGGATCGCGCGCGATGAATTTTGCCGATGATCGCCTCATGCGCGCCAAACAAATCCCCATGCGCGAGGTGGCCGACAGGCTCGGGTTGAGCTTGACGCGGATCACGGCCCAGGAATGGGCCGGCCCCTGCCCAGGCTGCGGCGATGGCGGCAAGGGCAAACGGGCCGATCGCTTTGCAATAAATACCGCGCGCGGGGTCTTTAACTGTCGCAAATGCGGGGCCGCCGGCGATCAGGTGGCGCTTGTCTCTCTGGCGCTTGGGGTCGCGTTTAAACCGGCGCTGGCGCATTTAATGGGGGAGCGCGAGGCGATCCCCGATCCCGCCGCGCAGGAACAACGCCGCCGCCAGGCCGCCGCGCAAGAAAAACGCCGCGCCGAGGTCGAGGCCCAAATGCGCGCGCGCGCCATTCGAGACGCGCGCGAGATCTGGACGGCGGCCGAGGGCCAGGATCTGCGGCCGGCGCAAGACTATCTAGCGGGGCGCGGGATCCGCTTTGCCGCCTGGCCGCCAACATTGCGCTGCCTGGCGGCGGCCCCTTACACGCGCAAGATCGGCGGATCTCTTAAGACATTTCACACAGGGCCTTGCCTGGTCGCGGCGGTGCAGGATGGCGCAGGCCGGATCCGCGCGGTTCATCGGACCTGGATCGATCCCGCGCGCCCAGGATCAAAGGCGCAGATCTTTGATGATCAAGGCCAGGCCTTGCCGGCCAAACTGGTGCGCGGCTCAAAAAAAGGCGGCGCGATCCGCCTCACGCCTGCGCCGCCGGCTTTTGGCGTCCTGATCATGGGCGAGGGGATCGAGACCACGGCAAGCGCGCTGGTGTTGGGCGCGGTGCCAGGGGCCGCGTATTGGGCGGGCGTGGATCTGGGCAATATGTCGGGCCGGATGATCAAAACGCCAGGCGCGCGCTATTCCGGCCAGCCGGATCTCGAGGATCTCGAGGCCTTTGTGCCGCCGCGCGATCTGTCGCGGCTGATCTTTTTGATGGACGGCGACAGCGATCCCGCCGCCACGCGCGCGCGGCTTTTGTCGGGTCTGCGCCGCGCATGTGTGCAAACGCCAGGGCTGCGCGCCGAGATCGTCGCGGCCCCAGGCGGGCGCGATTTCAACGATATTTTAACAGGAGAGGCAAACCATGAATGAACCACAACGCACCGCCGCGCCATCCCGCGGGCCGCGCACAACGCCGCCAGGCGTGATCGATCTTTTATCAGGGGGCGAATTTAACTTTCTGGATCCGCGCGCCTCACTCTTTACCGCCGAGGATGTGGCGCGGGGTCTGAGCCATATTTGCCGGTTTACGGGGCACGTCGATCGGTTTTATTCGGTGGCCGAACATTCGGTGCATTGCTCTTATCTGGTGCCGGATCACCTGGCCTTGACGGCGCTTTGCCATGACGCGGCTGAGGCCTTCCTGGGCGATGTATCTGCGCCGCTCAAGGCGCTTTTGCCAGATTACAAGGCGCTCGAGGAACGCGCCGAGGCGGTGGTCTTGCCGCGCCTGGGC
>NZ_JAFMHR010000135.1 GCF_017854415.1 Yoonia sp.
AGCCAGTTCGTTGTATATGTGACCGTGTCCCCATCCATGACCTCAACCGAGCCCCAGAATTGGAACAGCGCAAGGCCGACGGCAAGCGAACCACCCACCAATGCGCCAACATAGGGAATGAATGTGATCAGCCCGGCAACAAAGCCTACGATCAGACCAAAGTTCAGCCCCGCAATCATCAAAGCCACCGCATAATAGGTGCCAAGGATCAGGCAAACCGTGCCCTGTCCGCGAATAAACGACGCCAATGTTGCATCGATTTCGCGTGCCAGCATGCGGAAGGTATCGACGTGGTCACGTGGCAGCAGGTCGTCGACCTTGGCGGTCATATTGTCCCAGTCCAGCAGCATGTAAAACGCGACCACTGGCACAATGATCAGCAGAACAAGGATGTTAATCAGACCAAGAGCAGAGGTCAGGATACCATTGATCAATTCCCCGCCTTTGGATTGGATCGTGTCGCCAATCGCCAGTAGCTGTTGATAAACTGTGCTTTCCTCGTCCAGCAGTTGCGGGAACCGTTCGGTCATGCCGTTACGAAGCCGATCAAAAAGTTCAGGTGCAGTGTTGATGAGGGACGATGTTTGTTCAATCAACGTCGGGATCACCAGCAGGATCAATAAAACAAAGACAAAGACAGTTATTAGCGTGATAATCGCCACGGAAACGACCCGCGAACAGCCTGCCCGCTGAAGCCGGTCGGCAATGGGATCAAGGCAGTATGCGATTGCTCCGCCCAGAACAAATGGCAGGATCACATCACCCAAAAACCATAACACGACCAGAAACACCGCTGTTGCGATGCCCCAGTATTTTGCTTGCTGACTTATCGGAAGTGCCATGCTTAACCTTTGTTTGCTTAAGAAATAGATGCGTCATGGCAGCGTTCGGCGCAAGGGCGGCGCGCAAGAAATAGCGCACTAGAGGGCCTGACAGTGCTTGCGGGGTCCACTTGCGCAGATTACACCCACTTTTAACACATAAATAAAAAGGTCAAACCCATGCGCCTCAGCCGCTATTTTCTGCCTGTTCTCAAAGAAACACCGCGCGAAGCGCAGATCGTCAGCCACCGCTATATGTTACAGGCGGGTATGATCAAACAGGCGTCCGCAGGGATTTATTCCTGGTTGCCACTTGGCTTTAAGGTACTGCGCAAGATCGAAAATATCGTGCATCAAGAGCAAGAGCGCGCGGGCCATATCGCAATCCAGATGCCGACCATTCAATCTGCCGATCTTTGGCGCGAAAGCGGGCGCTATGACGCTTACGGCGAAGAAATGCTGCGGATCAAAGATCGTGGCGGGCGCGATATGCTGTTCACACCGACCGCTGAAGAGCTGGTGACGGACATCTTCCGCGCGCATGTGAACAGCTATAAAGATTTGCCGCTGACATTGTATCAAATCCAGTGGAAATTCCGCGACGAAGTCCGTCCGCGCTTTGGCGTGATGCGGGGCCGCGAGTTCTATATGAAGGACGGGTATAACTTCGATTTGACCAAAGAAGACGCGCTGCACGCCTATAACCGTCATCTGGTCAGCTATCTGCGCACCTATGAGCGCCTTGGCCTGCAAGCGATCCCGATGCGCGCGGACAGTGGTCCGATTGGCGGCGATGACACGCATGAATTTCTGGTGCTTGCTGATACAGGCGAATCCGAGGTGTTTTATGACAGCGAGATCACCGATCTGAAGATGGGCGACCGCGAGATTAACTACGACGACAAGGCCGCCTGCCAGGGTGTGTTGGAGGAATTCACTAGCCGCTATGCGCGCACCGATGAAACTCACGATCAAGCGCTGTTTGATGCGATCCCCGACGACCGCAAGCGCACAGCGCGCGGCATCGAAGTGGGCCAAATTTTTTACTTTGGTACCAAGTATTCCGAAGCAATGGGGGCGCTGGTTGATGACGGTCAAGGCAACAAAGTGCCAGTTCACATGGGGAGCCACGGCATTGGCGTGTCGCGCCTGCTGGGTGCAATCATCGAGGCGAGCCATGATGACAAGGGCATTATCTGGCCTGAAGGTGTGACACCATTCCATTGTGGTATTCTGAACATGCGTTCCGGTGACGAAGCGGCAGATGCTGCTTGTGAGGCGCTTTATGCGCAGCTGACGGCGCTGGGTCTTGAGCCCCTTTATGATGACCGTGACGAGCGCGCGGGCGCGAAGTTCGGCACCATGGATATGATCGGCCTGCCTTGGCGGATTACGGTAGGACCACGTGGTCTTAAAAATGGTGTGGTTGAAGTGACCTGCCGCCGCACCGGCGAGAGTGAAGAGATGCCACCTGAGGCCGCTGTCGCCAAAATTGCCAAAATTTATGAGGGCATCGCTTAAAACTGACAGCAGTTTGTTTGATCCCCGCCGGAGCCTCCGGCGGGAGTTTAGACGGGCAAGATGATAAGCGGTAGAGGCCCAGCCGCTTGACCATCGCTATGATGCGCCCCACGTTGCGCCACGATACAGACAGGAGCGACCATGGCCTTGGTGCAGACCACAAAGCCTTTTGCGAAATTCGAATGGATGATCGCGTGGCGCTATATTCGCGCCAAGCGCGCCGAAGGCGGCGTGAGCGTGATGACGTGGATCAGCTTGATCGGTGTCACACTGGCCGTGTTCGCTTTGATTGCGACGCTGGCCGTTCGGTCAGGGTTTCGCGCTGAATTCATTGATACGATTGCAGGCGCGAATGCGCATGTAACTGTCGTGCAACCGCGCGCAGTGATTACGGATTTTGAAGCGGCGGCCGAGCGTGTGCGTGCCGTGGACGGCGTCAGTTCGGTGGCACCTTTGATCCGCGGTCAAGCGATGGCGTCGGGGTCGGGGCAAATTGGGCTTGCTGATATCTATGGTATCCGGCTTGAAGACCTCAAAGCATCTGACGCAATTGTGCAAAGCGAGAGGACCATTGGCAATATTGATGATCTGCCAAACGGTATCGCGATCGGGTCGGCGCTGGCGTCCAATCTGGGGCTAGGCATCGGGGACCGAATAGAGCTGACGACGCGGTCGGGTGCCGCCACACCGATGGGGCAGTCGACACGGCGCAATGCCTATGAGGTTGTCTATATCTTTTCAACTGGACGCTTTCAGATTGATGAGGTGCGTGTCTACTTGCCATTTGATGTGGCGCAATTGGTGCTGAACCGTGACGGCGTTGCGGATGAGCTATCGGTCGTTCTGGATGACCTTAATCAATCCGAGAACCTGAAACAAACGATTGCGGACGCAGCAGGCCCGGGCACTTGGGCCTATAGCTGGCAAGACCGCGTCGGGCGTTTCCTGCGTGCGCTGACAATTGAGGACAACGTGATGTTCATCATCCTGTCGATCCTTGTGCTAGTGGCCTCGATGAATATCATCAGTGGGCTTATTATGCTGGTTAAAAACAAGGGTCGCGATGTGGGTATTTTGCGCACGATGGGCCTTACCGAAGGATCTATCTTGCGTATTTTCTTTATCTGCGGGGCTGGGATCGGCACCATCGGCACAGCGCTGGGCGTGATCCTTGGGTGTCTGTTTGCGATCTATATCGATCAGATTTTCAGCCTTGTAAATTACGTGGCAGGCGGCGGCGTTTGGGACCCATCCATTCGCGGGATCTATAACGTGCCAGCTGAACTGCGTCTTGTCGATGTTGTCAAAGCGATGTCGCTTTCGCTTGGTCTTTCGTGGATTATCACGATTTTTCCCGCCCGTCGTGCGGCCCGCATGAACCCTGTTGAGGCGCTTCGTTATGAGTGAGTTCACCCTCCAAGTGACCGACCTGACCAAGACCTACAACGCGGGCAAACCAAACGAAGTGCGGGTGCTTCAGGGTGTGTCGCTGAACGTGCTACCCGGCGAAGTCGTGGCGTTGGTCGCCCCGTCCGGTGCGGGTAAATCGACGCTGCCGCATATCGCGGGGCTGCTTGATACGCCCGACACGGGTTCAGTGGCGATTGCAGGGACCGACATGACCAATCTGTCCGACCGCAAGCGCACAGCGGTGCGGCGGTCTGCTGTCGGGTTCATCTACCAATTCCACCACTTGTTGCCGGAATTTACCGCGCTGGAAAACATCGTACTGCCGCAGTTAGCAAACGGTGCGTCAGACAAAGCCGCCGCTGATCGGGCCATGGCGCTGTTGGACCGCGTAGGGATTGCTGAGCGTGCGTCGCATAGACCCGCCGCGCTGTCGGGTGGTGAACAGCAACGCGTCGCGTTTTGCCGTGCTTTGGCGAATGAACCGTCGCTGTTATTGGCGGATGAGCCGACAGGCAACCTTGATCCTGAAACGTCAGACCGTGTGTTTGACACGCTGATGCGTTTGGTCCGTGAAACAGGACTGGCTGCGGTTATTGCCACGCACAACCTTGAACTAGCTGCCCGCATGGATCGTCAGGTCCGCCTGAATAACGGGGTATTGGAGGACTTATGATTATTTCCATCACCGAGATTGAGGCGCACAGCCGTGCAGCCCTTTTAGCACATGGCGCGGGCCCCACACAGGCCGCAGCCGTCGCGAAAGCCGTCGCGCGTGCCGAGGCATTGGGCAATGTCATCTGCGGTCTGTATTATCTGGAAAGCTATTGCACACAATTGGCATCAGGCCGGGTCAACGGCACGGTCATGCCAAAGGTGTCACGCCCACGCCCAAGTGCTGTTCTCGCAGACGCTAGGTTTGGTTTTGCGCAGCCTGCCTTTGATGCAGGATTGCCCGAAGCGGTCGCGGCTGCCCTGGAAAACGGTGTCGCGACTTTGGCTGTTGCGCATGCACATACATGCACGTCGCTTGGGTTTTTTACGGAACAAATTGCGGCGGCTGGTTTGATCGGGATCGGGTTTACGAATGCGTCTCCCGTGGTTGCCCCACCTGGCGGCAATAAGCGCGTGATCGGCACGAACCCCATTGCAATGACGGTTCCAGGCGACGGCAAACCTTCTATGCATTTCGATTTCTCGACCTCTGCGGTGGCTTTGGGCAAAATTACGATGGCAAAAGCCGCAGGCGAGGCGATCCCGCTTGGCTGGGCTGTTGATGCTGACGGCAATCCGACGACAGACCCAGAGGCGGCTTTGAAGGGCGCATTGGTCAGTGCGGGCGGCTATAAGGGCTGGGGCTTTGGCCTCATGGCGGAATTGTTGGCGGCTGGTATGACCGGATCAGTGAACTCGCTTGATGTGGCTGGCCTAAAGGTCGCTGAAGGCAAGCCGCATGATTTGGGGCAGTTCTACATTTTGATGGACCCCGGCACCTATCACAATGGTTTTGGCGACCGCTTTGCCCGAGTGGCCGAAGCTGTGGCAGAGCAGGAAGGCGCACGCATTCCCGGAGCAGATCGCAAGGTCATGACCGAAGTCGACGTGCCTGACGCATTGTGGGCATCGGTACAAAAGCTCGCGGCCTGATTTGGATCATAGCCGCGCGTGTAAACACTTGCTAAGCTGATCAAAACAGAGAGGCACAGTATCATGCGTTACCTTATTATCCTTACGGCCCTTGGGCTTGCGGCATGTGTCGAAGAACCCGTCGATGGGCGCACGGCCTACATAGAAAATTGCGCAAGCTGCCACGGTGTTGATGCAACAGGCGGAGGGCTTGCCGCGCGCAATCTGGCAACAGCGCCACCTGATTTAACCATGATCGCGGCGCGCAATGGCGGCACCTTTCCAACCGATCAAGTGATGAGCACGATTGACGGGCTTGATCGCGGCACACACTTCAGTGCCGCAATGCCCGAATTTGGTGCAGGCGATTTGGGCGAAACCGTGATTGTCGAAGAAGAGGGTCTCGGTATACCCGTGCCACTGAAACTGCTGGTGCTGACAGAATACCTTGAACGCATCCAGAAGTAACCAAAGCTAACGATTGCGTGACATAGCGCGTTGCACCGTTCCTTGCCGCGAACATTGCGGTAGGTCTAGGTCAACTCTCAAAGGATACCGCCATGCGTTTGTCGCTTTCATCCGTTCTTGCCATCTTTACCGCCGTCAGCGCGACGGCGGGGCCTGTTAACTTCTCCAACGGTTGGCAGGAACAGAGGTTGTCGTTGTTCAGTTCGAATGACTACACCTTTGGGCAGAACCTTGGGTTGGTATCCGAAGGATCGGTCTCGATCGCATGGACGCGGGTCGGGCGCGATGATTGGGGAACCAATGGCGCATCATGGGGCTGGACCGTTGATCAATCCGTCCCCCCGACAGACTTAAGCCTGAAGGGCGGCGACGATCGCAATATCTCGCTCTATTTCGTGTTTGTGCCTGAAAATCTGGCGCCGGGATTAGAAGGCGCAAATATTCGTAGCCTGCTTGGCAATGACGACGTGCGGATCGTGCAATATGCGTGGGGTGGCAACCATGCGCGCGGTCAAGTGATCCCGTCGCCATATGGTCCGCGCGGTCAAGGTGTCACGATTGCGTTGCGTCAGGCAAGCATCGGATCATTTAACGAGAACGTCGATCTGGCTGCGGACTATGCGCGGGCATTTGGTGGTGAAAAAGGCGCATTGGTCGGGCTGGCGGTTTCTGGTGACAGCGACGACACTGATAGCGTGATACGCGCGGTTCTTGGGAACCTAACCCTGCGTTAAAGCGATTGACCTGCATCAACGCGGCCTGCGGCGCGCGCGCGTAAACTGACATCATCATCGATGACGGAGGATAAGATGCGCGCACTACCTATCATTTTCTCGCTGGTGCTTGGCCTGCCAGCGATGGCGCAAGATGCACAGCAGGGCGAAGCGCTGTTCGGGTACTATTGTGTGACGTGCCATGGCAGCAACGCGACGGGGAACGGGCCGATGTCACCGTCGCTTGTTGTTGCGCCGACAGATTTAACAGCGCTCAGTGGCAAGAATGGCGGCGTTTTTCCAACGCTGCGTGTGGTGATGCGGATTGATGGACGGGATCCGTTGATAAGTCACGGCAGCATGATGCCGGTTTATGGGGATTTCTTCGCAGGCACAGATGTGATGACCAAAACCCAAGCCGGACAGCCCGTGCTGACGTCACAACCGATTATTGATTTATTGGCCTACATTGAGGGACTGCAACAGCAATAAAGCGAACTGTGTTTGGGGTGTTGTGCCTGCGATTTCCAGAATCAATTTGCGTTTGACCGCTTCTGTGAACTCCGGCCCGCTTTGTGCGGGCATCACGAAGGCGTTTGGCCCGCCGATGATATTCTCTTCATAGGCTGCGGGCAAATCAAAGCCTATGAACCCCGCATTGCGTAGGATGGGAAGTGCATTGATCGTGATGCCATTGGCAACCACCTGATCACGGGCAACTGTGATTGGCGGGCCGAAAGTGTTACCCATACTGTCGCCCGAAAAATCGATAACACGGCGCAAGCCTTTGATATCGTTCCCGTCAATCTGTGCCATGCCATAAAGCAATGCCGACCCGATTGCATTGCGCCCACTTGCCTGTCTGGGTGGACCGATGAGCGCGCTTGCAAAAGCGACAGCGCTTTCCATGTCCGCGATGATCATCCAGTCAACAACGGTCGCTTGGTTGGTCGCCCATTCCACATAGGTCACCGCAATTGACCCATAAAGCGTGTTTTCAATCGCTGACACGACTGCAGGATCGGTGATCGCCGTGGCATAAGACTGACGCTGAAAGGCAAGCTCATCGGCGTCAATTGATCCGGATGCATCGGCAAGCAGGACCAGTTCGAGATCAGTCTCGATGGTTTGCGCCGCCAATGGCGATGCCA
>NZ_JAFMHR010000136.1 GCF_017854415.1 Yoonia sp.
GTTGTCCACATCTGACAACAGGATTGAGGTCCTTAAATTGCGCACTGCTTCGGCTGCCGCTGATGTCGGTTTTTCGAGCAAATGCTTGAGCACATCATCGCGCCGTCGCGCCTGAATGCGCGGGATTTGCCCCATAACAGAAAGACCCGTTGCTGATTCAAGTTCGTCAGTCGTGCGAAACCCGACTTGTAACATTTCTCGCAGCAGCATCCCTCCTCCGCCAAGCATTAGACCCAATATCGCGCAAAGTGCCACGATGATCGGTTTGCGTGGCTCTGATGCGTCAACTGGCACGGCTGCCGGAGATAATATGCGGCTGTCCGCTTGCTGTATCCCTTCTTGCACCGACGTCTCTTTTAGGCGGCCAAGGAAGTATTCATATATCAATCCGCTTGCTTCTGCTTCTCTTTGCAATTGCTGGAGTTCTGCCAAATCCGCTGACTGGACTGCAAAATCGGTTTCGAGCGTGGACACCGCAAACGCGAGGGAAGAGGATTGCGCACGTGCGCGGTCAAGGTCATTGCGCGCGCGCAGCAAGATCGCATTGAACTGCGCCATGAACGCGGTATTGTCACCCTTTGTTTCCAGCAATCGGTCAAGCGCGCTATCGGAAGCGATTGCCGCCATGAGAACGCGATCGCTGCTGGCGCTCGCGTCAATCAGCGCGTTTACACGCGCTTGCGTGCTGATGACCCGGCTGTCGACGTCCGCAAGGCGATCACGCGTTTCCTTGATCTGGCGGTTGACCGCTTCAAGTGCCTCTGCGCTCACAAGTTCGGTGCTACCGGACAATACCTGCACGGCCGCCTCTGCTGTTTCCAGATCTTCTTGGAGAACCGCCACGCGTTCAGACAACCAGATCGTGGCCTGTTCCGTGGCCGCAAATTTCACTTCAATCTGATCCAGGATGTAAAGCTCTGCCAGTGTGTTTGCTATAGCTGCGGATTTTTCAGGGTTTGTTGTGACAACTGAAATAGTAAACGCGTAGCTTTGGCGCAGATTTGAGATCGACACGGCTTCGAGGACAGTATTGACCGTGCTATCCAGAACCGTTTGTGTCGAAACGATTGGCGCTTGGGCATGTCCTGCAAATACACCAATCAGCTTGCCGATCGAAAACCGCTGCTCTGGTCGCAGGCTGGGATTAAATTCCGGATCATCTTGAAGGGCCATTCGCGCGACGAGCTTTGCAATCAATCCACGCGAGCGCAGCACTTCTATCTCGGTATTGATTGATATCTGGTCCCCACCAAGGCCTGACATGACACTTTCTAGATCAACAACGTTTTCCTGACGGCTTTCCAAGGCAACGACCGCGGTTGCCGTATATTTCGGAATGGCAATGCCAAAGGCATAATAAACACCCAATACAATTGCGATCGACGTAACGAGACCGATCACCCACTTGCCGCGCCATAGCGTGCGGAAAATAGCGAGAAGATCAATTTCATCGTCAACCGGCACGGCCTGCCGTTCATAGTCACGTCTTTGGTGATCCGCAATGTGATTATCTGACATTAGGCAAGCTTTGGTTATTCTTCATTCTAAGTTTTGCTGCATGCGGGAATTCCAAAATGGAATACTGAACAATCGCACCACTGAACGCAAACCATGGGTCTGCGGCCAATCGGGGCGGGTGAATGTTTGTTTCATTTCACAAGCCTTCTCTTTTCAGGACCGACTTAATCGTTTTAAGAAAAAGATCAGCGTCGAGCGTGAAGCCCGCGCGGTTGATATAATCAAGATCTGCGTCAACCTTTGCACGGGTCGCATCGACGCCTTCTGCGTACCCCAGTTTAATTTGCGCCAGCCCACTGATGCCCGGTTTGATCTGATGCCGCGATCTATAGTCCGGGACGACACGGCAATATCTGCGCGCATGGCGGAAATCATCGGGCCGCGGCCCGATCAAGCTCATTTCGCCGCGCAAGACATTGATAATTTGCGGTAGCTCATCAATCCGGCAGTTGCGCAACACACGCCCCAATGGCGTGATGCGATCTTGTTCGATCGGATCGTCATGCCCCCGATTCAGCTGCGGAACAAGCGTCATTGTGCGAAACTTGTAGACTTTGAAGGCACGGCATCGGTACCCCATGCGGGTTTGGACAAAGAATAAGCGGCCTGGATTCCAGATCGGATTAAGGACCAGCAGTACGATTATTGCAGGCAGCAAAATGGCAATCAAGAACAAACTGATCAAAATATCGAAGTACCGCTTACTTACCCAAAAGAGATCTGTGCCGCCAACCTTACGCTGACCTGGCAAGGCATCCTTTGTGGAGATTGAATCCTTAACGACCCTTGGCATCTCATACCCCATCCATAGACCACCCATAGGTACGTCCAACGCTGGACGCGCATGTGGGTTGGCGCGAAACCTATAAGTACCAAAAACTAGACTTACTGATCTCTACATTCTTGAGGTGAGTCAACTGGGCTAAATGCAATCTATGTGGAATTTTCGATCCCCCCGATCCACATTACTACCTTAGGATGTATGCGCTGGAAATAGTAAATCTCAAAATACTACAATGCACATGATCTACGCAAGGAAATGTACGGGTTCTTTGCTGCGTATTTTGCTGCCACGAAAACCGGTCCTGCACAACAAAACACTGCCAACCGGCTACGAAGCAGACGCGTTATCCTTATAAACACAAGGATAACGACACTTTTGGTCTGGAAGGGGGTCACATTGCGCGGGTTGGGGTTGACGCCGCGACCGGATGCATCTGTTTGGTGGTCCTAACTCCTAGCGGCGGCAAACTTGGATAATTCGACGGGAAAACGTCTAGTATAAGGGAATTTCTGCCTTCATGGTGAGCTAAGACTTCGATGGCGGCTTGCGCATCCTTCCGTCAGAATAGGGCCCGAGCCCGCCCAATGGATACCGATGACACTGTCCGGCCATGCGCTACACATCAGTCAACTATCACAGCACGATGTGAAGGCCCGCAGCGGGCTATAGGCAAGTGAACGCGGCGCGCAAAAAGCCGCCTTTATGCAGCTGCCTACCAACTCCGTTGACCGGAGGATCTTCATCGATGCTTCGCAGATGGATGCGGCAGGAAGGTCATATTAGTACCATAATGGTACTCGTGTAATAAATATGACAACTAAAAATTTACGGATTTACAACCTAAAAATGTATCCGCGACCAGATGTCTCGGTGGTTTTAATATCGCGTGCCGAAAAATACAGGCAGAATAACCACAATTTTGGGACTTATGGGCGGGAAGAGTGCCAGCAGTTCCTTCGAACGGCGAACAAATGTCGCAGGCCTTCAATCGAATCGCCGACGCAAATCGTCTCTTTGCTACCGCGTTTGTCTTGTTGTCGCGCCACCAGTGGGAGCGGGCGAGGACTGTCCAACTTGGGTCGCTATGGGCCGACTATCTTGCCGAGATGCGGGCCCACCGAAAGGCCAGCATCAATCCAAGCATGCAAGCCATAAGCCCAATGAGATCCCCAGCGACATAGATGAGCATAACGTAAAGTTGATAGTCGGCACTAATGAGCCCCGAATAGAGGAAGGTGCTGCCCACAGAATTCGCGACAGAGGCGACCGCGCCGACAAGTACCAGACTTCTCCAGTTAACTCTATTCGATGGACCCCAGTATAAATCGCGGCCTGAGAGCCTAACCAGCTCGAAGGCTATGAACGCAACAACTGAACCAAGAAGAATTGCCTCCAGTGCTTTCGGCCGCAATAAGTCGGCATATGTCACCGGAGTAAGCAATAAAGTTGCAGCGACTGATCCTGCAATTAGTCCTGGTATTGCCTTCCACCCATAGGCCCATGTGGCCAGGATTCTGACTCCGTGTGGCAGATAAACGAGGCTTGCAAAGGCTGTGATTTCGGGCAGAAAAATTGACTGGCCTGGTGTGACCAAGAATACTGTTAGCGCGTAGCAAACGAAATAGGCAACGGCGATATTAGCGTGCATCATTTGGTTGACTCAGTATAAATAAAATAAATGTTTCTAAATCTACCCATCTCCGCCCTTGGGCGCCACGCCCGAATTTTACAATGGATATACTTTACTCTCCTTTAGGGCGACTACGCGGAATGCTGTTCGGGATTTTGATTGCGCGGCACTTTGCAATTGATCATGATCAAAGGGCCCTCTTTGCGCGCCCTCTGCCCGAAATCACTTCATGCCCCCCAGATGTATTGCGCGACACGATTGCGCCGTATCTTTCGCCGCCCAACAGGCACCGAAAATCTGTGCGATGCCCGCGCTTGGTCCTTGTCCCTTTGCCCCCCGGGAAACCTCCGCCCCGAGGGAGTTCTCCTAGTATGGAGGCATAGGGCGGAGGGGAAAATGGGGAACCTACTAACAACCACAGTCCCAAATTGGGATTAATCTTGCTGTTTGTCAACTCGGTATAGGATGCTATAGGTAACGCAAAGTATTGCAGTCATTCTATCGGGAAGCTCGAATGAATAGCGTTAACCAGATTGCTCACCTCAAGGAAATACTGCTTGGGATGGAGCGCGACCTTCACTTAAACGACTTAGGTCGGATCGAAAAAAACATCCTTTATGCGGCGTCACTCTTGACGGAGACCTGCAGCACCTTTGAAAGTGAACAGCTGCGCAGTCACACATTGTTGGCAGGCATATCGCGCAGTAGCTTTTTTAGAGCTCTGAAGGCTACTGTTGACGCGGGTTATCTGAATCATCTGCCCGGCACCCAGCGATCAGTTTACACTCTTGGCGAAAAATAGGGCGCGGCTGGCGATTAGTATGCCCCGCCTACCCCGCTGTAGCCTGTGTTCACGCGAGGCAACCGATTGGTTTGCGGATCCAACTGCAGCGTTCATGATCCCACGATAATCGCCCCACTTCAGTCTGACGTCGCATAAATGTAGACGACGTTGCAGGTGCGCACGCTCGTTCAACATTGCGTGTACGATGAGTGGCACTGTTTGCAACATCTACGTGGATATGTGCGCCCGCGGAAACAGGGGCGCACGCTAGCGCAAAGTGACCGGATCAGCACACATCATTTGATCGGGCACAAGACCAGACCAGATGTTACAGTTCACGCTTGAACGCCAATCCATTTGCTGTAACTGTTCACCCATGAACGCAATAATCAATTTGCGCTTTTTGAGCAGATCACGCCAGTGACCTCTGATGCGGTAGCCGTGGGTCCGCCCGAAGATCAAGGCCTTAGCGACAGAGCCGAGGTACGGTTTCGCGTTATGCGCGCTCTTGAGCAGAACCCACAGTTGTCGCAACGCGACCTTGCGCGCGAACTTGGCGTCAGCTTGGGTGGCGTAAACTATTGCATCAATGCCCTCATCGACAAAGGTGCGGTCAAAGTCGAGAACTTCCGCGCGTCTGACAAAAAGATGCGCTACGCATATATCCTGACGCCCGAGGGTATTGGCCAGAAGGCACGCATGACGGGGCGTTTTCTACAAAGGAAAATGCGCGAATACGAGGCGCTGAAAGCCGAGATTGACCGCCTGCAGGGCGAGCTGGGTGATGGGAGTGGCGATGATGATGGAGTCTAGAATGCCCCTCCACTTGCCGCTAGCGCACTTGATCGGGCGAAATATGTCGCAATTTACAATTGAGTGGCGAGCGACTCTCTTTTTCTCTCGAAGTCAATGATTTAGCTAAAGCGATGGAACGACGACTATGAAGATCGCAATGATCGGCACCGGATACGTAGGCCTAGTTTCAGGGGTATGTTTCTCGGACTTTGGGCATGACGTCGTCTGCGTCGACAAGGACGCCGCCAAACTCGCGAAGTTGCGCGCAGGCGAGGTACCAATTTATGAGCCCGGCCTTGATGACCTGATGGCGAAGAATGTCGCCGCCGGTCGGTTGGCCTTTTCAGATGACCTGAGCCAAGCCGTCGATAGCGCTGATGCGATATTCATCGCCGTGGGCACCCCGACACGGCGTGGCGATGGCCACGCAGACCTGACCTATGTGATGGCGGCAGCCAAAGAGATTGCAGATGCTCTTACCGGTTATGCGGTGGTGGTGACCAAATCAACGGTTCCTGTCGGAACAAACCGTCTGGTCAAGCAGGCGATTGCGACGGCAAACCCGGATGCAGAATTTGATGTCGCTTCCAATCCTGAATTTCTGCGCGAAGGGGCCGCGATCGATGACTTCATGCGCCCAGACCGTATTGTTGTCGGGACCGAGACGGACCGCGCCGCCACGGTATTAAGCGCAATCTACCGTCCCTTATTTCTTCGAGACTTCCCGATCATGACCACCGATCTGGAAAGCGCGGAAATGATCAAATATGCCGCCAACGCCTTTTTGGCGACCAAGATCACTTTCATCAATGAAATCGCAATGCTGTGCGAGCGCACGGGTGCAGACGTCAAAATGGTCTCAAAGGGGATGGGGCTGGATGGGCGCATCGGGAACAAGTTTCTTCACGCTGGCCCCGGTTATGGCGGCAGTTGTTTTCCCAAAGACACCAAGGCCCTCGCGCGCATGGGGCAAGACCATGGCACGCCGATGCAGCTGACAGAGGCTGTGATCAAGGTGAACGACGAGATCAAGCGGCGCATGGTCGATAAGATATTCGACCTCTGTGACGGTTCAGTGAACGCAAAGACCATTGCGGTCCTCGGCGTGACCTTCAAGCCCAACACGGACGACATGCGCGACGCACCTAGCCTGACTATCGTGCCAGCGCTGATTGGCAATGGTGCAAAAGTGCGCGTCGTCGACCCGCAAGGGCACCGCGAAGGCGCGGACTTGCTGCCCGGCGTGACGTGGATGGAGACCCCCTATGCCGCCGCAAAGGGCGCCGATGCGATTGTTATCTTGACCGAATGGAACGAGTTTCGCGCTCTGGATTTGACGCAATTGGCCGGCACTATGGCCACGCCAGTGATGGCAGACTTGCGGAATATCTACTCGACAAACGAGGCCATCGCCGCCGGATTTAAGCGCTATGTCTGTGTCGGCAGAGTGCCTGTGGAAACCGGCGCGTGATTGTGGAGGCTGAGATCGACAGTCTGCTGAGCGGGTTGGGTGAAGGCGGTGGGTATCTTGGGGATTAGATACCCTGTAATTTCGGGGCGCGCGAGCTTACGTTATCGGGCATTTGCGGTGTCGACCATGAACTATCAAGACACGCATGCATGATGGTAAATCATTGGCCGGGCATTCCAAAGGGGGTCAATTGTTAAAGCAAGATCAGTCTCAAGTGCTGGTTCTGCTGCTCAGCGCTGTTGTCATGTCATCGCTGACGCTCTTGGTTTTTGGGCTTAATCCAGAGCCTGGGCCGATCGAGATTTTGCAGCTGCCGACCACAGTTGCCCAGATTGTCTTTATCTTTGCTGTGGTCATGAAGGTCGGCATCCAGAATGTCGTTGCACCACTGACGCGTATCCAGCGCATTTTGATCGGCACACTCGTTATCTATGTGCTCTTCGTATCGTTCAAATCCACGGTGCCGTCGTCAATCATGTTCGCGCCATCCTGGATCGTGCACATTTTATTCTTCGTGGCGCTGCTTTGTCTCTTCAGCAATACGGACGACACTGGGGCAGACACAATTTGGATGGTTGTCGGCCTGACGGCTCTTGTCCATGTTTGCGTATTCTTGATTGCATGGGCGATCTGGCCTGACGCCATCCGCAAAGGCAACCTTCCCGCCTTCGACAACATCCGCCACTTGGGTTACTTTCTGGCACCCGCTGCG